>JAZULM010000058.1:0-2063 GCA_045603105.1 Ruminococcus sp. | reverse complement strand
TGCGGAAATAGCTCAGTTGGTAGAGCACAACCTTGCCAAGGTTGGGGTCGCGAGTTCGAGTCTCGTTTTCCGCTCCAAAAGAAGCCTTAGAGAAATCTAAGGCTTCTTTCGTTATATACCCTTTGAGCGAACAATCGCTCTCCCACGCACCTGTGGCAAGGTTTTGCTCTACCAACCGAGACAAAGCGAAAGCCACCTGAAGCGAAGAAGATACTGCTGAAGATGCGCCATATTTGCGCCAAACTGAAAAACGTCAGAAAACAGTTGGCGCAGGAAGTTGGATAAAAGTTTAACTTACAACCAATTACAGGCGTATGAACACATCTTCATCCATCACATTCTACTGTCGCAAGCATAAGGAAAATGCAGCAGGCACAGCACCGATTGAGGTATGCGTGACAATCGGAGGAGAAAGAATGACATCCACCCTTCCAAGACGCTGCAATTCAGCGGAGTTCAGAAAGAAGATTCAGTCACGTACACAGAATCCCATCAAGCAATACACGTCAGCCGTTGCCGAAAAGATTGAAGCCCTGAAGACAAAATGTCTCATCGAGGGCAAAGTTTTCACGAAAGAGATGCTTAAGACAAACATCAGATACGGATTTGTCGAATACCACAGCACAGTAGGAGACTTGTTCAGGGTTTTCCTCGAAAGTCAGCAGAAGAAGGTGGATGCAGGACTTTCCACACAGAGGAATTACAGGAAATATGAGATTGTCAGAGACTTGTTCTTCAAGCATAGCGGTATCAAAGCTGATTCTGTTGCTCTCTCATTACGACAGAAGCACATCATCGACTTCAACACCCGACTTATGGAGCTGTATGACAGCACTACAGTAGCAGGAATGATGCAGAAGCTGAAAAGCGTATTTCTCAACGCCCTGAAAAACAAGATGATTCAGGAAAATCCGTTTATGGGCTTCAAGATTTGCAGGAAAGAGAAGGAAGTGGAGTTCCTGACACAGGAGGAAGTCGATAGAATAAGGCAGGCACAGATGCCTTCTGAAGGATTGGAGCGAATCAGGGATTTGTTCCTGTTCCAATGCTACACCGCTCTGTCATACTGCGATATGGCAGCCCTGAAGCCATCTGATTTTCAAAAGAACGAATACGGATACATATATATTGATAACGAAAGGCTTAAGACAGGCGTACGCTTCGTTGCTATCCTCTTTGAAGATGCCATCACCATTGCAGAGAAGTACGCCTACCGACTCCCCACCATCAGCAATCAGAGATACAACACAAATCTGAAGATACTTGCAGACATCTGCCACATAAGCAAGCCTCTGCACACCCATATCGGCAGACATACAGCAGCCTGCTATCTCCTGAACAAAGGATTATCCCTTGAAATCGTGGCAAGGATAATGGGGCATTCCTCTACGAAGATAACCCGTCACTATGCCAAGCTGCTTGACAAGACGGTGTTCAAGGCTGTGGACGAAGTAATGAAATCTGAATCAAGAGGAGCGGAGAATACCCCTCAGGAGGGGTAAAAAGTGCTGACATATAATAATATAACATATATAGGATAAGGAGTGGAGTACCATAAGGGTATCCACTCCTTACTTAATAATCAGACTTCCCTATACGGAAAATCAACCTCCACAATATAGCGGATTACACAAATTAAATCTTACATTCCCCTCACACTTAGCATCCTTATAACCGATTATCCCTCACTCCCTTACCCTCCTCCAATTCAGAAACCGTCACTACGTATCCGCTGTTATTTCACCTACCTCAGGTAGGTTTGAAAAGCCCGTATGACAGTTGCTTACGTTGATTTTATACACATTTTGAGGATTTTCAGGAACCTTCATACTTTCTGTCTTAGCATACTATTTATAGGTACAAAACCTATTATATATGGAACAGAATCAATACAAACGCAAATATCGTAAAATGGACGACGCTACGAAACAAAAGATTTCTCAGAAGCTTAAAGGTAGGATGAAAAGTTTTTCGCACTGCCAAGCCATCTCAGACGGGCTCAAAAATTATTGGCAGCAGATTTTGTCCAAACCCGACAAGGATCCTGACGGGGAGATATAAAG
>JAZULM010000057.1:0-23757 GCA_045603105.1 Ruminococcus sp. | reverse complement strand
ACCAGAGAATCTGACAGTAGGCGGTAGTCTTTACCTGAGAGAAACACAGATAACATCTCTACCAGAGAATCTGACAGTAGGCGGCGGACTTTACCTTGAAGGAACACAGATAACATCTCTACCAGAGAATCTGACAGTAGGCGGTAGTCTTGACCTGAGCGGAACACCGATAACATCTCTACCAGAGAATCTGACAGTAGGCGGCAGTCTTGACCTGAGCGGAACACCGATAACATCTCTACAAAGACAGAAAGTAAATAAACTTAAAAATGGCGATTATGTACCTAAACGCTATTTATACGCAGACGGCATCTTAACTCACATCAAAGCAAAACGAACTATAAAAGGTTATGTATTTTATCAGGGCAAGATTAAAAATTGTAATGTTATTTCTGACGGCGTTAATTATGCACATTGTAAAAATTTCCGTGAGGGAGTTACAGACCTGATTTTCAAGGCAGCAAAAGACAGGGGAGCTGAGCAATACAGAAACCTCACGCTTGATAGTGAATTAACGCCCGAAGAAATGATTACAATGTACCGAATTATCACGGGTGCTTGTAGACAGGGCTCAGAGAGTTTTGTATCAAGTTTAGGCGAACTCAAAGAGAAATACACAGTAAGAGAAGCAATCGAGATTACAAAAGGACAGTATAACGCTGTGGCTTTTGAGAAATTTTTTGAAGATTAAGCGCCAAAACAATTATGAATTGTTAGAGGTTTTATCAGTAAAGGTATAAGGGGGGAAGTGCATTGGCAAGAGAGATTACAGGAGCCAGAGAACATCTGGCGAGAATCGAAGAAGAATTTCCTGATAAGGAACTTTTGAGTAAGAGCGATATACACAGGTTCTTAGGTATTGCGAGGAACACACTTAAGAAATATTATCCCGAGCTGTGGAAGTCGGCATATACATCAAAGACAGATCTTGCGAAAATTCTTGCAAGAAGAGGTCTGTGTTAAGAAATGAGGTTTGATTATGTTCAAGTTAAAGAGGTTTATCAAAAGATGGACAAGAAGTGAGCAGAAGATTCTATTTTTTCTGTATGTACTTATATTCGCACTCGGCAACCTGTTAGTTGCTATTGTTTATCCTGGCGTTAATCGGGTAGCGGAGCTGTGGCGTGGGTATGAGGCTATCGGTGGTGAAGAGATGCTGTGGCTTATACCCTGGATACTTCTTTATCTTGCTTTTTCTATGGGGTATAGCAATGAAAAAACCGAAAGATAAAAGGTGGCCGAAGGGTGCGTTTTGTAAGCTCCACAAAATATGGATGAATCAAAGTTATATAAAATCAAAAAATTACCGGTGCTATAGCTGTAAGCACTATTTACGGGTGAAGAACCGGTGGTGAAAGCTTCTCTACACAGAGGAGCCTATACAGGGATACATAGGGTTATGGGTGCTATAAACTCAGTAATATTTGCTTGTTTTTTTATAAAATCTCTTCTCTTAATAATAAAAAACCACACATTCTCGGCACTGCAGGTTCGACTCCTGCTATCCCTACCAAAGCGAAAGCTTAACATTAAAATCAGAAAGGACGAATGAAATGAAAACTAAAGAAATTATCGAAGAACTTCGTCATCTTGCGAGGGTATTTGATAAATTAGGAGACTATAAGAAGGGCGGGATTATATGTGAAGCTGCAAATCGATTAGAGGAATTATCTACAGGCAATTTAACAATTACTGCAAAGATATACACAAAGATTTATACCATACACGAAATTGCACGGATGCATGATATCAGAGGCAGATATATCGAAGATTTAGTGTCAGAAAATACAAGGTTAAGATTAAGAATAGATGAATTAGAAGGTAAGGTTGGCACATCGTATGAGTAACGTAATTATAACTAAATATGCCGACAGGGTGGATAGAGCGGCGCAGTTATTAGCGTCATTGCTTAGATCCTCGAGAGGTACGGGTGATATTGATATCACTTTGGATGCAACAACAGATGATGTGACTTTAACGGTTAAGAAGGCGGCACCTTTTGTGGTTGATTGTATGTATAAGGAGAAAGATGTGCTTCTTTATGTGCTTAAGGTTGAAGGTGGCGGAATTAAGGCGGTGTTTGTATGAGTAAATCTTTTAACGATGTTTTTCGTGATATGCTGGACAGATTTGAGTGGGAGAGTTATTCAGGTAGCCCTATAGCTCCGGAATACCTGGAACTTGTAAAAATTATTACCTCGGTGTACGCTTTGCCTCCTTATGAGAGGGTAAGGATTAACGGCAGGGACTTCGAGGCAGGTGCAGTGCAGGAGATATACGATACATTGACTGAGTCACATCTTGAGGAAGTTATTTATAAGTTTCGGAATATAGACTTTAAGGTTCGTAACCCCGAGAGTTATTTGCGGAGTATGCTATATCACGAGACGTTTCAATTAGAGTTATCTATGGCAAATGACATTGCAGTAAACGAAAGAGGTGCCGGATGATTTGTAAAATAAAATATTGTAGTAAGTACAAGTGTAAGGCATGTTGTTTCTTTTGTAAGGATAAGAAAGTTTGCGAGGATGCTTGTCTGAATGATGCAAGTGGCTGCGGAAGGCTACAGGGGGACGAGGATGTCGAAGAAAAAATAAGCGGAAATATCAAAGGTGGTAAAAGAGATGGAGTATGAAAGGCTTGTTTTATCTGAAAGTGATACTCTTGAAGATGCTGAACCGGGTTTTATTATTGACGGTATACTTAAGAAACACATCAAGAGTGTTATTGAGGCAGAAAGAGAACTTATTATAAGGGGAATAAAAGCCAACGCGGTAATTATTAATCCTGAACTGTTCTATACAAGAGTTGATTTTCACGGAATGCTCATAGAGGGCATATGCGGTCTAAAGGTTCATTACACTACAAAAGACTTGCCGGAGGACGTTATGTTTATGGTGTGCAGAACAGCGAACCACGAACAAGGAAGAATTGAAGAGCTTGAGGAAGAGAACAAAACTCTGCGTAATAAATTAGACGAAATCTGTGAGCTGCTGTTTGAGGGGTGAGGGAGAATGAGCAGAAGTTGTTGGTGCGTAATTGGAATTATCATATCTATACTGTGCATTATTGGTAGTGCTATTAGTATAGATTTATACCAAGTCTGCGTTACATCAGTTGTTGTTATGATAATAGCATTTTTTACTATTATAGCATTGATAGTTTGTGCCTGCATTTTTTACACGGAGGATAAACGCTACAGATGAACAACTTTGACCGCATAAAGGCTATGAGCGTTGAGGAAATGGCAAATTGGATAAGTAATATTCATAATGTAACAATAATCCGATTTTCTTTGTTTGAAATGCCCCCGAGTGTTGAAGAGATAAAGAAAATGCTTGAAAGCGAGGTGCAGGGAGAATGAGTGGTACTTATCAGTATTATCGAGGTTATTGTGTGATTTGCGGAAAAGAATTACCTAAACGCTCAATGAATAAAATTTTTATCGGATTTAGTCACAACAGTTGTGTTACACCTAAGATGTTATGTTCTGTCTGTGATGATTGTTTACCAAGGGTTTATGATTCTTTAGGTATTGCTGAACCCGACCGAGAGGTAAAAAGTGCAAGTTACGGTAAACCGAGAAATTTCTGCAAGAATTGTTGTAACACAGTAGGGAAAACCGCATTGTTTTGTCCTTATTGCGGTAAGAAGCTGAGGAGTGATACAGAATGACAAGGTTTTCGGATGAATATTTGAACTCAATAGTTATATGCCCTGTGTGCAAACAGAAACGCAAAGGTGCAGAAATGATAAGTAGCATTAAAATGTGCAAACATTGCTACGAAAAGCAAAGGAGTAATGTAGAATGACCGACAACGAGATTATAAAGGCTTTGGAGTGTTGCATGGACGTAATGGGGTAATTATATGGCAGAACATATTTTATTACTGTCTTATGGCAAGGATAGTCTTGCTTGTTTGGGAGCGATAAAACTTCTTGGCTGGCCTCTTGATAGGATTATTACAGCTGATGTGTGGGCTACACCAACGATAAGGGGCGAATTGCCCGAAATGGTAGAGTTCAAGCAAAAAGCTGATAAAATAATTTTTGATAGATACGGAATCAAAGTCGAACATTTAAAATCGGATTTGTCTTATGAAGAATGTTTTTATCGTGAGAGATTTAATAAAAAATATAATCAAAACCAAATATACGGATTTCCAATCGTAAAAGGTGCTTGGTGTAATGATAGGTTAAAAATGCGACCGCTTAAAGAAATTCAAAAAGGCGATATAATTCAGTATTTAGGAATTGCTGCCGATGAGCCCAAAAGAATATCAAGACACATTAAAAAGCCTAATATTAAACTGCCTCTTGTTGAAGTTGGGTGGCAGGAAGATTATTGCGGATTGTGGTGCAAATACTCGAAACTGTTAAGTCCTACATATACCACATCAGCAAGGGATGGTTGCTGGTTTTGCCATAATCAAGGTGTGGAGCAGTTAAGACTATTGAGAAAAAAACATCCTGATCTGTGGCAAATACTTTTGAAATGGGATAGGGATAGCCCTGTATCGTTCAGACCTGATGGTCATACCGTTCACGATTTTGAAGAGCGTTTTATGCTTGAAGATGCTGGATTTGTAGATTCAAATGAGCCGTGGCGGTGGCAGTATCTTAACTGTTTACAATTAAATCTTTTTGGATCTTATATAAAAGAAATGGGGTGAGGGTGTGACAAGGTGGGATTTGCTTCGAGAAATCAACTGTAAGTATGTTTACGCAGACAACGGGGGCGGTGATAGTGTTACTTGGTGGTTTGCGTGCAAACTACATAAACAATGTACAGATGTAAATTCTTGTGCGAAATGTAAAGACAGAATACCCAAATACAAAAAGGAGTGACAACAATGCCGAATGAGATGAAGCCTTGTCCGTTTTGTGGGGGTAAGGCAAAAGTAAAAGCGTGTGACGGTAGTGGTTCTTTTTATATTGATATTGGAACGGATGTTTTTATGGGAAGAAAAATGACACATTGCCTTATTAAGTGTGAAAAGTGCGGAGTAAGAACAAAAGCATATTTAACAAGGCGTGGCGTGTTTAATGCTTGGCAAAGGAGGGCTGACAATGCCTGAAAAAGAATACATAGAGCGTGAAGCGGTTTATGAGATTGCAAGAACTAACTATTATTATTCTGACTTTCATAAAAGTATGGCCGATTAACAAGCCTTAAAGAACTGCTTGACGATACACCTGCAGTAGATGTTGCAGAGGTAAAGCACGGAAAATGGGAATGGTTTGCCCATAATAGTAAAACTCGCACTTGTTCAGTTTGCCACATTTCACAGACAGTAAATATATATAATAACAAGGTTATGTTTAATTATTGCCCTTATTGCGGTGCGAAAAT
This sequence comes from Ruminococcus sp., assembly GCA_045603105.1. Taxonomy (GTDB): domain Bacteria; phylum Bacillota; class Clostridia; order Oscillospirales; family Acutalibacteraceae; genus Ruminococcoides. Next base: position 18,404 of record JAZULM010000057.1, on the reverse strand, counting down.
GGATGGTGGTAAGAATGACTGACAACGAGATTATAAAGGCTTACAGAGAAGAAAGGGAGAAAAAGTAATGTCATATTCCAAAATGAAAGAGTTGGAAAATAGGCTGAAGGAAGAAAGTTCAGAAAATTATTATCTTCAGCAGGAAGTCGGTGGTTTACAAACCCGCTGCTTTGGACTTGAGGACGAGCTTAAAGCGTTGAAAAAAGCCTATAAAGAGATGGTAACTGTTAAGGACAAGGAAATAGACGAGATACGCAGCAGGTATTCGAAAATAGTAGATAGGCTTACATCCACTATAGAGAAAATGCAGAGTGCCGAAGAGCGTCGAGGATGCTGTGTGGATACCTCGCGTGTAAACAGATATGACGAGGCTATACATAGACTGTTTGAAGCCGGAGCATGTGACGTTGATTTGCTTGCGGTTAAAAATAATCCGTTTCATTTGAATTGTAGAATGTCAATAAATGGAGGATATTATGGTGCGTCTGTAACATTTGATGAAGATGAAGATTTGAATTCCTATGTGACAAAATTAATTGTTCAGATGCAGATTATGAGGCATGATGTGTTAGGTCATAGCGAGGAGGAATAGCAGTGAATATTGCTGATAAAGACAAGTTAGTTGAGATACTTGGGGATTGTGGCTTCTATGGGGAAGTTGATAGTTTATCCGATATGACGGAAAAACTGATAAAAAGGGGCGTTGTAGCCTTGCCGGTGCGACCGGGTCAGCGGGTACAGTGGCTCGGAGACGGTTGCAACTGCGGATATATCGGAACAGTAAAAAGTGTTCAAATATTAGGAAGGGGCTTTTATTTCCTTATAAAGTTTGATATGGGAACAACGTTCCTTGCTTCGGATAAGGATATTGAAAGAGAAAAGATAGTAATCTTCGATGAAATCGTATCGGTAGTGAACAGTGATAAACGGAAAAATTAGAAGTTGTGAGGAATAGAATATGAGATATTTCTTTTTTAGGCTATTTTGGTTAATGAATAATCGTAAACAGTGGTATTCAAAAAAGCAAATGATGAAACGACTTGAGAAGGATTGGAGAAACAGACGATGAGAAGAGGAGACATATACTACATAAAAAAGAGAGATACTGTGGTAGGGTCTGAACAGGAGGCAGGAAGACCTGCTGTTATTGTCAGCAACGATATGTGTAATGAATATTCAAGTTGTGTTGAGGTTGTATATCTTACAACTCAACCTAAGAAGGATCTGCCGACACATGTAACGGTGAGAAGTACAGGAACACTCTCTACGGCTTTGTGTGAACAGATATTCACCATATGCAAGGACAGGATAGAAGAATATTCAGGAAGCTGCAGTGCATCTGAGATGAATATGATTGATGCTGCACTGTGTTGTAGTTTAGCAATAAGCGTTAAGTCTGGCGAGACAGAGAGTGAGTGTACTGAATAAGCAGGATGCATTGTGAATCAGAAACTTATAAAAAGCTTTATTACGACCTATTGGATAGGATTATGAAACGATGAAAAACTCGGGAGAACATAAAACACTTACTGTCAGGGGACAGAGATACGAAGAACTGGACAGTCTTGCATTTGAGATTGGACCGACTATGGATGAGAAGAAACTTTCGTCACTTCCCTTCGAGGAGCAGACTTACGTACTGTCTATGGCTCATCTGTATATGCTACATAAGATGGGACTGGTTACTCTCTCTGTAGCACAGAGTATCAAAAAGCGAAACATCAAGAGATGCGAACGGATAAGAAAAGGAATGCTGTATGCAAGATATCTTAAGCAGAAAGAACTTATATGTACTAAAGGCCTATATAAAGAATATACAGAACTCGTGAGACTTCTGAAAGAAAAGTCTTCCAAGGCTCTGAATAAAGCTCTTGAGATAATTGATTCTATATCGGGAATGTATGTGCTGAGTAAGATATATACTTCAGAGGCAGAGTCACCGGGCAGAATGATTGCTGATATAGAAGATGTGTTTGACGAGCAATCGGCAGATAAGGCTCAGAGGTTCATCGAGGATTTGATGAAGGAACTTCAGAGCGAGGAGATGGACGAGTTCTTTTCGGTGCTTGATGATAAAGATGTTGAGTTCCTTATCAACAGGCTTCCTGAGAGAGACAGATTCTTCACAGCGGACAATGAGGAGTTAAGAGAAAAGATATAAAAGATACCCACGCACACGCGCACGTGCGTGGGTACACATATATATAAGTAAATACAGAGCCGTCAAAAAAATAAAGGTTTCGGCAGCCTTTTTCAATGCCTGCTTGAGCAATTATTTAAAGAACGAAAGGAGGGCCACAGGTGTATTATTATCAACGTGTTATTAAATCCGGAAATATGGTTGAGGTTGAAATCTATCAATCCATCAGAAAAAGAAGTCAGAGAAGTATCCGCAGGGGTAGAAATCATAGCCTTACCTCCGAGAAACAGAAAAAGGCAAATGACATCAGAGCTGAGAAAAAAATCAGAAGGCTTATTCTCAATAACTTTAATGTGAAAGAAGATCTGTGGCTAACTCTTAAGTTCTATGAGGACATGACAGAGGAAGAGGCAAGTAGACATCTGGACAACTTTCTCAGACGACTTAAGTATTACCGAGCAAAGCAAGGTATGAGCGAACTTAAGTACATAGGCTGTATCGAATGCGGTAAGAGTGCTAAGAGGTGGCATATACACATAGTTGTGAATCAGGTTGACCTATTTACCGTAAACAGATTATGGCAAGGGTTGGGACCTGTACACGCTGAAGTGTTGTATGAACACGGACACTTTGAGGGACTTGCTTACTATATCCGAAAAGACACGGGCGGTACAAAGAGAATACGCAGGAGCAGAAATCTTATAGAACCTAAAGAGAAGGTGACAGAACTTCCAAAAAAGAGACTTAAGGATTTCCTTGCGGGTGCGGTACCTGAAGCACCTAAGGGATGTTACCTGTACCAGGCAGAATACACAGAGAACGAATACACCGGAACATCGGCGGTATATATTTTCCTGCCGATTGTGGATACCGGGCAGAGAATGAAAAAGAAATAAGCAGAGGAAAACTTCACACAAGGGTGTGAGGTTTATTCGGCGTACAGGAGGTTGTGAATTGAACGGTGTAACAGAGGGACAAGCTATGTGCCCATTCTTCAGAGCTGAGGCTCGAAAGGGAAGGCTGGGGATTATATGCGAGGGTTTTTACGGAGTCCAGACGGTGAAACTGTGTTTCCGTAACAGTAGAAGGATGCAGGAATATAAGGAAGACTTCTGCAATTGTATGAGCTATAAGGCGTGTCCTATTGCTCAGCTTGTGGAGGAAAAATACGAAAGTGAGAAGACAGAGGGTTAGCCTCTGTCTTTTTTCTTTTGGCTTTGGTGGGGAGAAGTTATCTGTTTCTGTCGGTAGACTTAGAGTATAGCGGAGGTGGTTTAGTGGCAAAGAAAAGCTCTGCAAAAAAGGAAACTTCGGGCGGTAAGGTGAACTGGAATCAGATTAAGCACGAATACGTGACCGGAGACATTACCTACAGGGAATTATCGGAGAAATACGGTGTATCAATCGAGACCATAAAAAAACAGGCACGAAAAACGGACAAAAGAGAGGGGTGGGTTACGCTAAAGCGTAAACACCGTGACAAAGTTTACACAAAGGCGGCACAAAAATCTGCAGAGAATTCTGCTGAGGAAATTGTAAGTAATCACCAGAGGGTAAAAGACCTGGGCGAGAGGCTTATTGATGAGGCGGAGAGTGCTATTAAGGAACTTCGTCAGTTCATAGTAGAACACGAGACCGTACAGAAGGAAGTGGAGTTTGACTATAACACCAAAAAGCCTAAAAAAGAGACAATCACAACCATTAAGGATATTGAACTTATTGAGGGAACGGTAAACACCAAGGGACTTATGCAGGTGGCTAAGTCGCTTCTGCTTATTCGTGACCTGCTTGGCGCTGAGAAGAATGAGGATAACTTCGGTATCATTGAACTTCCTCCTATGGAGACTCCTGTTGCGCCTTCTGATGATGAGGTAGATGAGGATGACGAGCAGTAATCATATATGGGTACCGACTGAAAAGCAGTCGAGGATGTTTGTTCGCGGGGAAAACGAAGGTTTTTATGGCGGTGCTGCAGGTGGCGGTAAAAGTGACTACCTTGTTATTGATGCAGCACGAGAAGCTTACGTGCCTACGTATAAGGGACTTATAGTCCGTAAGACATTTCCTCAGCTTATGGAAATTGAAGAGAAGTGTTTTAGATTCTACCCGAAAATAGATTCGGGTGCAAAATATAATGCCAGTAAGCACACCTGGACCTTCTCAAGCGGCGGCAAAGTGATTCTGGGAAGTATGCAACACTCGAAGGATAAGTACAAGTACCAAGGCCACGAGTACGACTATATTGGTATTGATGAACTTGGAATGTTCACTTGGGAAGAATACTCGTATCTTCAATCAAGAAACAGGCCTTCAGGTCCCGGAACCCACGTGCGGATGAGAGCTACGGGAAACCCCGGCGGAATAGGTCACGGTTGGGTTAAGAAGTATTTTGTTACTGCAGGAGAGCCTGAACAGACGGTATGGCGAAAGCACGACATCGTGATGCCTGACGGAAGCGTTAAAAGAATATGGCTTTCAAGTGTATTTGTACCCAGCAAGGTGTTTGATAATCCGCATCTGATTGAGAATGATCCGTTGTACCTTGCAAAGCTTTCAAACAGAGGTACTGCAGATAGAAATGCTCTGCTGTACGGTAGTTGGGACAGTTACGAAGGACAGGTATTCGTTGAGTGGAGAAATGATGAAAACAGATACTATGACCGAAAGTGGACTCATGTTATCAAGAGATTTCTGATTCCTCCGAGCTGGAAGATTATAAGAAGCTTTGACTGGGGTTATTCGAAGCCCTTTTCGGTTGGTTGGTGGGCAGTTGATAATGACGGTAGATACTACCGAATCCGAGAATGGTACGGCTGTGATAGTACACCTAATACAGGAGTGTCTATGCCTGTACATAAAATTGCGGAGGGTATAAGAGAAATTGAGTCCACGGATGAGAATCTGAAGGATAGATATATTTATGGTGTGGCAGACCCGGCTATTTTTTCCGAGAACGGCGGTCCCAGTCAGGCAGGAGATATGGAAAAATGCGGTGTTTACTGGAACAAGGGAGACAATTCCAGAATTGCAGGAAAGCAGCAGTTTCACAGAAGATTCTGTTTTGATCAAAACGGTGTGCCGATGATATATATTTTTGACACCTGCACAGAGTTTATCAGAACTATACCTAACCTGGTATACAGCGAGAAAAAGGTTGAGGACATCGACACCGAGACTGAGGATCATATTTATGATGAAAGTAGATATGCTCTTATGGAGAATATCATAAGCCCGAGAGAGAGTGCTATATATGCACCGGTAAACTATGATCCGTTGGATATAGGCAAACCCTCAAGACTTGAAAAATATATAGCATACGCTTAAGGAGAAAAGTATGAAGAAGAAGTTTACAGAAAGAATCAAAGATTTTTTTACCGGTGGTAGTGAATCTCAAAAGAATTTACCCGAAAAAGAAGTGGTCAGAGGCAGTATGGATGACTACTTGAAACAAAGGGACAGTATGCGTGATATAGGACGTGAGGGTGAGATAGGAAGTGAATTCTGTCATAAACTAAATAGTGTTCTCACTAAATATCAGGGTGAGAAAGCAGTACTTGACAATAAGGTAAGAGAAGCAAACGAATGGTATATGCACAGACATTGGGATTTGGTTAAGCAACTTACTATAGACACAAAAAAAGCGCCTGAACCTACTACTGCTTGGCTATTTAATTCGATTTGCAACAAACATGCGGATGCTATGGATTCTTATCCCGAAAGTAGATTTTATCCTCGTTCCAGAGATGATGAGAAAGTGGCTTCTCAGCTTAATTCTGTTATTGAGACTATGAAGGATGAGTGTAAGTACTACAAAGTGTACTGGAAAAAATGGTGGGACAAGCTTATTACGGGTACAGGAATCACCAGAGTTACGTGGGATTTTCAGAAAAACTGCGGTATAGGTGGAATCGATATTGCAAACATCTCTATCCTTAAGCTCTACTGGAAAATGACGGCAGATAACATACAGAAATCACCATATGTTTTCGAGATTGAAATAGCAGACAGAGATGAACTGATAATGGAGTATCCTTTCCTTGAAGATAAGGCTATCGGCAAAGTAATAGCTCCTGCAGAGTTTGACTCGGAGGACAGTACCTCACAAGAAAATGATGTAGCGGTTATTCACGCTTGGTATAAGAGAAAAGGCGTGGTTCACTATTGTAAGTATGTATCTGATACAGTGATTTACGCTTCTGAGAATGATCCGCGATTCAAGGAGAAGGGATATTACTTTAGAGGAGAGTTTCCGTATCACATTGACGTTTTATACCCTGTTATGGACAGAATTGCAGGAATAGGCTACATAGACTTATTTAAGTCCTGCCAGATGTACATTGACAAGATGGAACAGGCTATGCTTGAAAATACTATAGCTAATTCGAAGCCCAGAATTATTTTATCAAGAGCCGCTGGTATCAATGAGAAAGAACTTTGTGATATTAACAAAACTGTTGTTTTTGCGGATAACCTTTCAGAGAGAAGTTTTATGGAACTTAAGACATCTCAGCTCAGCGGAGCATCTTTCTCAATGCTTGACAGAAAGGTAAATGAACTAAAGGAGACCAGTGCAAACCGTGATTTCGGACAGGGAAGTACATCCGGAGGAGTTACAAGTGGTACAGGTATTATGGCTCTGCAGGAAAGCGGAAACAAGAACTCAAGAGATATGATAGATATGAGTTATCAGATTGAGCAGGAGCAGGATGCACAGATTATTGATTTAATCAGACAGTTCATGGCGTTACCTCAGTATTATAGAATCCTTGGCGAAGACCAGATGAATGTTGAGTATATTGCTTTTGATAATACAGGGCTTCTGCCTCAGAAACAGAGGGATGATGCTGATAATATCTACTATAAGCTTCCTATATTCGACATCAAGATTAAGGCTCAGAAGAAGAGTCCTTTTACCACTCTTGAGGGTAACGAGAGATGTATGAATATGTATGCTGCAGGAATGTTTAATCCTCAGAATACTGACCAGGCTATTGCTGCCATTGAGGGTATGACCTTTGAGGGTAAGGATGAGATGCTTCAGAGAATCAAGAAAAACGGCACGATGTACGATATGCTGATGCAGATGCAGTCAGAACTCCAAAGGTTACAAGCGGAAAATATGCAACTTAGAGGAGTAAGTATCGGTATGCCTACCACTGCACAGGTGAGTGGCGGAGGTATTTCGGTATGACAAATTTCAAAGTGAAATATAAAAACGGCAGATTTGACATTAAGTGTGTAAATCACGCTATACCTGACGTATGCAGGGGTGTGTCAGCAATTATATACACCCTTGCACAAACACTTAAGATTGAACACGAGTTAAAAAGAGATAAGTTGCTCGAAATGAATCTTAAGCCTGGTGTGGCAACAATAACAGTTAAGCCGAAAATACGTTTCAAGAGAAAAACGGAAATTATAATCCGTACCTGTGTTTTCGGTCTTATGTGTATTCAGAAGGCTTATCCAAAAGAGATTGACATCGAGGCGGATTGTATTCTGAATAAACTGTAAAAAATCTTTTATTGGTGGGGAGAAAATAGGCTCTCACCGGCGATAGAATATAATCAGACCAAGGCTCTTTGAGGTAAAAATAAGAGTGGAACGAGGGGAAGATACCTCAGATTTATTGACACGCAGGAAAGACTGCAGAAGGAGCGTTTTATGCGTTTGTTTGAAATTATGAAAGCGAAGCTTGACCTTTTCGAAGGCGGTGCGGCGGCAGGTACATCCGGTGCATCGACAGACGGTGCAGTTTCGCAGGGAGCGGTGAACTCCCAGGATGCCAATATTCCCTGGGAATTGGTAGGCGGTAAGCCTACAGAGATTACAGGTGATAATGCGGTATCAAACTCGGAAGTCGTAGTACAGGAAGAACCTCCTGTAGTTGCGGATTCCTGGGAGAAGGCTAAGGAGCTTTACGGAGAAGATTATAAGCAGGACGTTGAGAAACAGGTCAAGAGAAGACTGAAGTCTGCAACGACGGAAAATCAGAAACTGAAGACAGCTAACGACGGCTATCAGCAGTTGGCTGATTTTATAGCTGCAAGATATCCAAACGTGGACAAGTCTAACCCTGTCGCCTTGCTTGAGGCTATGAAGGGTGACGATACATATCTTCGCCAGAGAGCTATTGACAACGGCACTACCGTTGAGCAGGAGAGAGCTGCCTACGAAAGAGATGTTGAGGTAAGCCAGATAAGAGAAAGAGCTGAGAGAGCTGAACAGGCTCTCAGAGCTGCGGATATTCAGAGACAGGAGTCTGTGGTAAAAAAGAAATACCCGGACTTTGATTTGAGTTCTGCACTGGAAAACCCCGATTTCTGCGACCAATTGGCTTTTACTCGTGCTTCAAAAGGTAAAGAGGATGTAATGGCGGCTTACGAGGCGGCTTTTCGCGAGCAAATACTTGAGGCGGCAGTACAACAGAGTGCTAAGAAGACAAAAGAAGCGGTATCTCAAAATATGAGAGCTAATCAGTTTATGCCTTCTCCTCCCGGTAACAACTCAGGTCATCAGGCTACACAGAATGATGTTCATCAGTATTCTGTAGACGAAATTGTAGCTATGGCTGAGCAGGGAGTAGATATTTCTAAACTGTTCAGGTAAGAGAAATACCTTCTCCTTGCAGTAATCAATTTTAAGGAGAAGATTTTATGAAGAAAATTATTAACATTCTGCCTTACATTATGGCAGCAACCCTCAATCTTTTTGAGGATACAGTTGATGCGGGTGGCGTTAACCGCAGTAACGGCTATCTTTACAACGCCACAGACAACACGGTTGATACATCCGGTAATGACTTAAGTCCCGGTCAGAAAGTATTCTACAGTAAATATATGCTTCAGAACGCAACTGCTAATCTCGTGCATAATCAGTTTGGCGTTCAGCAGGACATTCCTCAGGGTACAGGTAAGACTATCTCATTCAGAGGTATGGATCCTTATCCCGTAGCGACTGAGCCACTTGTAGAGGGTGTTACTCCTCAGGGTAATAAGATGAGTCAGAGAGAGGTACTCTGTATTGTTAATCAGTATGGTGCGTACACACCCCATACTGATATGATGGGTCTTATCAAGATGGATGATATGGCAAGACAGGATACTGTAGAACTTGGCTCTCAGGCAGGTAGAACTCTGGACAGAATTACCAGAGAAGTTCTTAACGCCGGTACTATGGTACAGTATGCCCACAACATCGTTGACGGTGCAGAGGTTAAGGTTACAAGCAGAGCTAACATTACAAGTTCTGCAAAACTTTCTGTTAAGGAAATTCTTCGTGCAGCAAGATTCCTTAAGAGAAACAACGTTAGTACCTTTGATGGATATTATGTTGCTATCGTTCATCCTGATGTTGAGATGGATATCCTTGCATCTGACGGATTCAAGGAGATTGTAACCTACACCCAGAATGTATCACGCCTCTTTGAGGGTGAAATTGGCGCAATCGGCGGTGTAAGATTCGTCAGAAGTTCTGAGGCTAAAGTGTTTGAGGGTGCCGGTTCAAACGGTATTGATGTATACTCTACACTTGTTCTCGGTAAATACGCATACGGTACTTGCCGTATTAACGGCGGTAACCTTAAGCATATCGTTAAGCCTCTGGGCAGTGCCGGTTCTGCTGATCCTCTCGACCAGAGAGCGACAAGAGGCTGGAAGGCTACTCACGGCGCAGTAAGACTGTGCGAGAGCTATATGATCCGAATTGAGAGCGCCAGCTCTTATGCTGAGGATGTAGCTTAATTTTAGTTAGCCATCTTAAAATAGTCTGCCCTGTTCTAACCTTTCTGACAGGGCAGACAAACCTATTCAGACAGGAGAGTTCAATATATGGCAAGTAAAAAAAATACCACAGTAGTGGCAAACGAAGATGATAACACATCAGCAGTAACACCTGATACTGCTGATAATAAATCAAATATTACTCCGGAGGAGTATGCAAAGGAGCTTGAGAAAATCATAGCTCAGCAGACAGAAGTCATTGAATCTTTAGGTAAGAAGGTAGAAAGCCTTGAGAAGACTATTGACGATATCAAGACGGTTACTTCTGCGGAGGCGGAGGCTTCTGCACCTGAGAGACCTAGTGAAATTGCTGAGAGAGAAGCTCAGATGAGAGAAATAGTTGAGGTGTTTATCACTGAAAATCCTCTTGATCCTGCTACAGATGTTCCTGTTCTAAATCCGGTTACGGAGAGAGTGGACAAGATAAAGAAGGGCGAGTGGGTTAAGGTAAACAGAGCAACAAGGGAAATCCTTCAGTACTCAATGGCGGCTGACAAGGCTACAGCAATGCTGACACGTGAACTTTCGGAAAAGTTCAAGGCGGATACCGAAAGTTTACCTTCTTAAATATATATAATACAAGAGGAGCAGCGGTGGGGACCGTTGCTCCTTTTTGACATTTTCGGGAGGATTACATGAAAACTACTATTAAAGAGATTATTTCACTTGTAAATGAGACTAAGAGCGCTACGGATTTTTCCGAGGCGGTAAAGATACATTGGTTGAGAGAGGCGGAAGCGGCTATCATAGACCAGATAATAAGCGGATATGTAGATTATAAGCCCGAGGATTATAACATTAATTATGATGCTAATACTCCAACGGATACAGAGCTTATTGCTCCTGTGCCTTACAGCAGGATATATGAATACTACTTGAAAGCACAGATAGATTATGCAAGGGATGAACTGGAACTTTATCACAACGATTTGGCACAGTATGAGAATGCAATGAGTGAGTTCTGGAAGCATTATAACAGGACTCATGAACACAAGAACATACAGATGAGGGTGTGAATTATGGTACCTGCAAAATATAACATAAGAAAAAGAAAACAGACTATTACTATGTTTCGTGGTATCAATCAGAGCATCAACACGTCTATGAGTAAGGTCAGCACTAACAACTCTAGTTTATTTATGGAATTTCAGGATACGAGGAACGTTACTAACGAAGACTATCCTGCTATACGCACAAGAAAGAAACGGCTGTATAGCGGTAAGGCTAATGTGATGTATGGTAATTCAATTATCTCTAATATTCTCTGCTGTGAATATGGAGTTATAAGAGTTGAAAATAATGGATATCTGTATATAGGTGATGAGGGTGTATACGAACTTTTTACTAAAACTGATAATTCAGCAAGAAGGACGTTGACCTGGTTCGGTAATTCAATTGTAGTAATGCCGGATAAACTTATATTAACACCGGAATATACAGAGGATGGTTTTGTTTTTAATACAGAGCATATTGAAAACATTTATGAAGGTGAATGTGCTTCGGGCAGATTGTATAACGATTTACCCAGTATACTTAAGATTCCGTATAACACAAGCATAGAGCCGAGGAATGTATATATACAGAACTTCGGTGTAGAGATTAACAAAACCGAAAATCAAAAGAATAACGGCGGAGAACATGCAGCGTTTCAGGAATTCTTTAATAATCTTGAATTGGGAGATGTTATAGAGGATACTCATACAGATCCGTCAACACTGTATATGGTTACAGAAATTAAAAGCGGAGATGAATACTCGGAATACTTTAATAATCGTGTGCTTACTCTGACGATACTGTATAAAACCTATACTAAAATACAGTGTGCAGGAATTGGTGAAGGATTCAATGCGGATGACTGGGTAAGAATATCCGGCATAGAGAATTATAATAACCTCAACTCCTCTTTCAAGATTATCGAATGTGATGCGGATTACATAGTTATTAACTATGAGCTTGAACATTCTATAAAATATGAAGGTGTGGTTAAGGTTGAGAGAGTGATGCCCTGTGATATGGATTATCTTATATGTTGTGACAACAGGCTCTGGGGATGCAGTAGTGAAAACAACAGAATATATGCCTCAAGGTTAGGTGACGGTACTAACTGGGAAGCGTATGGTGATGGTATCTCTACAGACAGCTACTGGGTAGATATATCATCAGAGGGTGATTTCACAGGAATTACGGTATCTTCAAACTCTATATACTTCTTCAAAGAAAATTGTATACACAGAATATACGGTACTAAGCCTAAAAATTTTTCTTTGACTACGTATAAGGATATGGGCATACAGAAGGGTTCAGAAAATTCTGTGGTATGGATTAAGGACAGGCTGTTTTATCTGAGCCCCGTGGGTGTATGTGTGTACTCGCCCGGCGGAGAACCTACACTTATATCTAAAGATGCATTTGGCCACAACAAATATGTACAGGGTGTTGGCGGTAAACATGGAAGTAAATATTATATATCGGCAATCAATCAATCAAGCGAAGAGTCGGAGTTGTATGTATATGATACAGATAACGGCCTCTGGCTTAAAGAAGATTCGGAGAGATTTCTCAGTTGTGCAAGTTACAATAACATCCTCTATTTTGAAAATAAATTCGGCTATATCGGATGTATTGATGGAAGCGAAGGTAATTTACTCCAAAAGAGTTTCGAGGCGTACAGCGTAAATTTACCACAAAATCATATCGGCGAAAAGGTTAACTCCTTCGGGGATTTGGAAATAGAGGGTGTGGAAACTGTACTTGGAGATATAGACGGAGACGGTTTTATTACGAATAATGATTCAATAATGCTTCGAGAAATTGTCGCAAGTGTGGATACCTATGACCGAAACGGAGACGGAAAGATAACTGAGGCAGATGTGTCTATATTGCTTGATGCAGGAGAAACAGAACTTGTCAGACAGCTTATAGCAGCTGATGTATCAAGGCTTGGAGTTGTTGATATAAACGATGCCACACTTATAGATAAATGGTTGGACAAACCTGAGTTGTTCGGTGAAAAAGACCTCGAGTTTTTAATCGAAAGCGGAGATTTGTATGATACAGATACCGAAAAGAAGTATATTCAGAGGCTTGACATCTGTTATGATATTGCTCCCGGCGGAAGAGTATTTATTGAAGTTAGTAAAAATTACGGTCCTTGGGAAGAAGTTATGAGATTAGGCTCAACGAGAAAGGGGCTCAAGGACATACCTGTATTCCCCGGTAGATGTGACCATTTCAGAATAAGATTCAGGGGCGTTGGGGAGTTTATACTTTACGCACTGACTATTACAACAGAAGGAGGTTCAGCTACAGATGGCAGGTTTTAATATAGGAACTCCTCCCAGTACATCTGACCCAAAGAAGATATCAAATTATCTTTCAGAACTGCACGAACAGCTAAGATATATGTTTATGTATCTTGATGAGGAGAATATGTCGGAGGATTTATTAAATCGACTGCAAAGTATTGAGAATAGCATAAAGAGTCTCAGTACTATGGTAGAAAATCTACAGCAGACAATAACTGCTGAGTAAGGAGAAAAATATGTCAAAATCATATAAGGATTACTACAATGAAATTCTTGATGCATCTACGATAACACCCAGTAAAGACACAGTTGCAGCAAAAGAGAAACTGACAGAGCTTGAGGCACAGATACCTACATCACCATACAAGGGCACTCACACAGAGGCGATTGATAAAATGGTAAGTAATTATTTGGGTAGAGATAAGTTTAATTTCAATCCCAATAATGATGCTACATTCCAGCAGTTGAGGGATACATATCTCTCCGGAGGTAAGACGGCTATGAAGGATACCCTGGGTAGCGGTGCGGTACTTAGCGGAGGTAACAATAATTCTTCGGCGCAGGTGGCAGCTCAGCAGGTATACAATAATTATGCTAAGGGTGTATCGGATGCTATACCCACACTTGAGGCACAGGCTTACAGCAGATATCAGACGGATAATGCTCAAAAGCTTAAAGATATAGGACTTCTACAGTCCTTGGATGAGACCGAGTACGGCAGACATCAGCAGGGAATTGCTAATCTGATGAACTATCTCACTTATTATGGAAATAAGTACGGAACACTCTCGGCAGAGGACAGCGCGGCTGCGAATAGAAAAATCAATGTACTGGGAACCCTTGCCGGTATGGGTCAGAGTGATTATCAGTTTGATGCCAACCTTGATTTTACTAAGGAACAGTATGCAGATAGTAAAGAGCAGACTGCACTTGCTAATGCTCAGAATCTTGCCTGGCAGAAGATGGGCTCTCTTATAATGCCGACTGATGAGGAGTTAAAAGCAATCGGTATGACTAAGAAACAGGCACAGTCGATGATGGATTATCTAAGAACTTCAAGTGTAAGTTCGGGCGGTGGTAGTGGGAATAGTTCTAAGTCGAGCGGTAAGGCAAATTCGGGATATACATCTACAGGACTAAAAAATCTGTGGAAAAATGGCGATTATGATACCTTTATGAAGGCTATCGCTACTGATTACGGAAATTACGAAGATGCAAAGAAGGCAGCAGTGAATCTCGGTATAAATGGATACGAGTTCGATTATATTGAGGAAGGTCTTGTCAGCCCGGAACAGGTTGATTATATGCTGAAAAATTACGGAGTATCCGATATGCCTTCTACAGTGTCCGGAAAAAATGCCTTGACCGAAAGCGAGTTTTATGCTTTTGGTAACATAAATTCTGCATATAACACATATAGTGATTATCTTGAGGCTATGTTTGGAAAATATATTGATTTCTAAGGAGTAGGGTATGGGCAAGTATTTTAAGGATTATACATCTTCAGCACATAAACTGTCAGATATGGGCATATCCCGGAGCAAGGGGTATGCCCCGGAGCAGGTAATGCCTCGACAGACTTTTGTTAATGGCCTTAATAAGTATATAAGTGACTTGACTGATTTTCGCGAGTCAGCAGTAAAGAGGTATAGTGCCACTGCAGATTCGAATGTAATAGGACCTAAACCTTTTAGTACTAAATTTGAGCCTATTACTGAAAACGGATACAGATTTGATACTGAGTCATACCTTGCGTCTACAAAGCAACAGCGTGATACTTTTGATGCCGAAAGAAAACGACTAAAAGAAATATATGAAAATAATAAGTCTGAGTGGGGTTTGAACAATGAATTAGATGCACTTCTTTCGGACGAGGCTTCTTCTTATTATGACGATGTACTTGAAGCTGCACAGGTGGATTATGATTATTTTCAGAAGTTTTCCGGTGTTGGTGAGTATGATGCTCTGATGGAACAGTATAAAAATGATGATGAACTTATTAATCGTTTTGATATTAGTAAAGCGGAATCTGTTTTAAATAATAAACTGGCACAATATCAGAATCTGAAACGCGTTGAGGAACGTGGTGATGTTTCGTATGATGTTTATATGGCTTATCGCTCAAATCTCAATGATGAGGAACGTTTGAAATACGATACAGAGATAATGGGATATTCTCCCGAAATAAGTGCTATGCTTGATGAAGGTATTACATCTGAGCAACTACACAAAGAAATTGAAAACGATAAGGCTAAACTTCAAAGGGCGAGGTATCTACAGACTGTGGTACAATCTCCTGAAGAACTAGCGAAACGCTTAGTCTCCGGTGATGAGGATGTAATTAAGGCGCACAATCTTGGCAAGGAATTTGGATATGGCTTCGATGATGGATACAGTGCATATTTTGAAAACTCATGGTCAGATAAAGAGAGAGATTATTATTATTATCTCAAAGGCAGAGAGTTGCTTGATGGGGGAATTGAAAGCGCAGAAGATTATGCTGCTAAGTATATTCCTACTGAGGCAAATCCTGACGAATTAACTCCATTTGATAGTGGTAGCAGAGATAACTACGGCTTATCTCTTGAAAAACGTTATAGAAATAGTACTAATGCTAATTATGTATTTGAAACATTAAAAGGACGTCCTTGGGAAGAAATAGCATATAAGTTTGGTACCGGTGTAAATAATTTTATGTACGGCATAGGCGGACTCGCAGGTTATTCAACACCAGAAATTGCTGCAGAAGAGGAAGTACATGAACTCGTCTCGACTAAGGTTCATGAGGATTTAGGAAACTTTGGTTTTCAGTTACCCGAATGGCTTGGCGGATATTCTGTTGGACAAGCATTTGGCTCTATGGCAGAATCCTATGGTCAGATGATACCTTCGATAGCTATAAGTTCAATTCCGGTTGTAGGTTCATATCTTGGACCGGCTTCTTTTGGTGCATCGGCAGCGGGTAATGCCAGAGACGAGCTTATACGCAAGGGATATAGCACAGAACAAGCAACATCATACGGTATACTTGTTGGAGCGTTTGAGGCTGGTTTACAAGCGCTACTTGGCGGTATTCCACTTGGAAAAAGTAGTACTGTCAAGTCGGTCTTTGACAAAGCAACTAGTGGTATTCAGAACGGACTCCTCAGATACTTTGCAAAAGTTGGAACATCGGGTGCTTTAGAGTTAACAGAAGAGATTCTACAGGAAGCGCTAAATCCTGTTTTTCAATACATTGTCGGTGTCGAGGAAGAGGATATAGACGTTCCTAAGATAGGCGATATAGTGTTTGCAGGTCTGCAGGGCTTTGCAATGGGCTCAACATTTAACATGGCAGAAACTGGTATTGAAGAAATCTCCTCATCAAAAAGTTACATTAAGACTGAGGCGGATATATACGAGGTTAACGGATTACTTGAAGAAGGTTTGAGTCGTGATACATCTTCTGAGGTTTATAAATTTGCAAGTCAGTTGAATCAAAAGATACAGAAGAACTTTGAGGGACTTATTGCCGGTGGAATGAGTGCGGATGTTGCAAACGCTGAGGCTAATAAGGTCGTTACTGTAGGTGATGTACAGAAGCTTCAGGAGATGCTTACTTCTACGGCAAACTCTGATACAGAGGTTTCTATTCAGTCGCGACTAAAAGAACTGGGCGAAGACGGAGACGTAGCGGTACTCGGTCAGGCTATATATAAGAGTGCTAAGGGTATTGACCTCAATCAGAAAGAGAAGACTGCCCTTAAAAAATCATCCTTCGGTGTAGTGGTGCTGAGAGAATACCAGGAGCAGACTGAAGACTGGACACAGAACATTGACGGCGCTTATGAAAGAAAAACAAGCTCTATAGCCTCTGTGGGTCAGAGTGCAGTTGCAGATACTCAGACAGGTACTGCTTCGGATACCACTGCAACTGTTAAAACCGGGACAAGTTCTGCATCGGTAACGGCAAAGGCGACAGCACCCAATATGGAGGCTATTAAGAATGCTCCTACTGAGGAAGTTGACAGTTCTGTGGCAGCAGTAAGTGAGGCACACAAAAATGGAATTGCAGTTCAGCTTAAGTCCGGAGAGAGTGTTGGCATTGTGGGTATTGCCTCTAAGAGTGAAAGCGGTGAGACCGTTTACAGAGTAAGTGACGGCAGTACAGTCAATGCTGAGAATGTGCTGAGAAATGACGGCTCGTATATGAATAGAGTGCTGGAGTATGCTACCGAGTATGATACTGCAGCAGAGGGTAATGCTTTGCTACAGGCTATGACTGTATACAGTGAGTATACCAAAGAGTCCCCTAAGGCAGATGTGCTGGAGAATTCTTTTAGACTTCTCATGAATGAATCGGCTCAGCTGGGACTTGAGTATGAAGCTATGAAGAAAAGTGCCGAGTATGGTGTTGCTATTAACTCTATAGGAGAAAAGGCGGCAAGAATTGCTATTAATGAGGGACTGAGACAATATGCTCAGAGATACAAAGAAGCACAGAAATCTATAAAGAAAAAAACTACAGATACCACGCAGAAAAAAGCAAAGGTTACTGTAGATAAGGGAGTTACTGTCAAGAGCAAGGGAGTATTAAAACTTCTGGACAGGATTGCAGAGATAAGCGGTGCGGATATTGTACTGCAGAGTTTCACTAATGAGGACGGCAGTATTAACAAGGTACATAAGGGTACCTATCACAATAACACTCTGACTTTGAACGCAAACCTCGATGAGTTTGGATATACATACGTGGCAATTCACGAATCGGTACACCACGTAAGGGTAAATAACCCCGAGGGCTACAGCGTACTTGAAAAATACGTTACAAACTACCTTACCCTAAACGGCGGAAGTATCAATGCAGAAATCAAGAGGATGCAGAGACAGAGAGCAAAGGTGGGCGAGAAGTTAAGCCGTGCCGAGGCACTGGAGGAGATTGTATGTAATGCACTGTCTGATATTGCTACTGATGAGAGAGCATTGGAGGCTTTCCTTGGACTGTCGGAGCAGGAGAGAAAGACATTCATAGATATCATCAAGGATATTGCAAAGAAACTCAGAGAATGGGCAAATAAGCTTATGAACATCGGCTACCACAGACAATTCCTGCAGGATAGTGATGCACTGTATACTCTTGCCAAAGAACTTAACAAACAACTGAGTGTTGCAGGTAAAAACAAAAACACCGCCGAAGAC
>JAZULM010000056.1:0-2170 GCA_045603105.1 Ruminococcus sp. | reverse complement strand
GCAGAATCAGCTGCAATCTTCTCCTGCATGCCGTTTTCACTGACCACATGTTCGAATATTCCCTGCGCGGCCGGAGACCTGCAGATGTTCCCCAGGCACACGAAAAGGACTTTGTATTTATTATTGATATTCAAATCGTAATGATTATTCATATTTTTATGATTTACACTACGGTTTACAATATCCTGTATTGTATTTTCAGTAAGTCTCTGCAAAGATAAGTAAAGTTTTTCTATGCTCGCTCAGGTATATTGGTTATATACCCGAGGCGAGTTCAACAAGACTTATCTTCTCTCGGGTTTTCTTATTACGGAAGTAGATGAGCCTATCCACGCTATCGAGAAACATCGCGAGGCGGAAGTCGGACATTCCGAGCAGGTTCAACACATTGGAATGCTCACCACACTCTGGATACAAACGTTCCCCGTACCTCTCAACAAATTCTCTGACGTTGGTATTGTGCATAACAACCTCAACACGATACACGTTACTCATATCTTCCCATCCTAACCACGTTTTCAGACGTTCTGTCTTCTGTGGACTGCTCTCGTTCAGTTCCCGTGCCTTGTCGTAAATTCTCATCTTCATATCTGTGTCCTTCGCTTGTGAGAAGTATAATGTAGGCAGTTTACTTAACTTCAAACGACTACGGCTGTAATACTCCCCATATCCGTCTAACGTCTCGTCATCCTTAACCTTCTTCCCGTTGAGGTACAAGTCGTAAGTATCAACAGCCTTAATCATCTTACGCACTTTCGAGATATAGTTAAACGTACTATCGAAAGCCAACTCCAACTCGGTGATATTATTAAATTCCATTCCATAGAAGTCTGCAACGTACTGCAAATCACAGATATGATTCTTAGGTTCTGCATTAGGAAATCTAAGATATACACGGTACAAGGCACTATTCTCAAAGGAGAAGAATGCCTTACCTGCATACTTAGCACTATTACTGAATGTAAACGTTCCAAGTCGGTAATATCCCTCAACGTCTCTGACATTGAGGACAGCTGTCATCTTCACCTCATCCTCCTCAATGAATACCAATGAGAAAGTTTCTTCATCCAAGATACGGGCATCAGTAAGTTCATCTCTACGAGTATCTTGATTACGGAGGTAGTCGTACAGGTTCTCGGGCATATTGTAGCATACTCGCAGTTTATCTACATTCACCGCCCAATCAATACTCTTTGCCATAGATGTCAATCGTTGAAGTATCGTTATTGTTAATCGGCTTCGCAGGCAACTTTGCCCAATAGTCGCACATCGCCTTGCTTATCTTCTGTTTAGTGTCGTTAGAGTGCCTTCTTCCCTGATGAGCCACACTCTGTTTCTCCCGTGTCTCTGCCGAAACATCGTATCTATAAAGTCTTTTCTTCGGTTGTACCATATTCATTATCAGTTATTAGTAATTATTATATGCTACCAATGAGGAATACTCAATGTAGTTCTTATAATAAATATAGTCTACCTTGAAAAAGTCAAGATAACAGGTAAAAATTTTCACGACAAACTGTCCTACGCCTATGTTCCGACACAGAAACTTCCCCGTTTAAGGTTAATCAAGTAGCTATTATTGATATGTGTTGCAAAAGTGAATTAACAAATAAACCCTCTATATCACTCTATTGCCAAGGTGGAGAAAAATATATATGCTATTTCAATGCTTTTATTTATATTTGTAAATGCAAATCAATAGCCATATAATATGAAAGATTCTACTAAACGAAAAATTGCAAATGAACTTTACTTCATTTTTTCTTGGTTATTAAAAGGATTCATACCTATCTTGATATTATCCTTGCTTTTATCAATTTTTTGGGATGAAGATGCTATCTTGTGGCTACTTGCGACACCAGTCCCTTTAGTTATTGCATATTGTGTAAGACTATACAAATGGATAATAGAGTGGAAAAATTAAATCTGAAAGATATAATTTTGATATCTTATTAACGTATTCAAAAATAAAGTGTATTCAGAAAAATCAATTTGAATACACTTTTTAAACGCTTGTATTGTATTCATATTTATCAAAGATTTATTTGAATATATAAAATAAATTCACTACCTTAGCTATGAAGTTAATCATAGACATTTTTACGCAATATGAAGACAGCAGTTATATATTCAAGAGTCAGTTCAGTAGGAGAGCGACAGAATACGGACA
>JAZULM010000055.1:0-2258 GCA_045603105.1 Ruminococcus sp. | reverse complement strand
GAAATCTTTTTAAGAACGTCTTTCATATCATTACCTCCTTACAGTCCGAAGATGGGAAGCCAACCCATCAGAACAACAAGCTGAAGAATAAACTGTCCTGCAACCCACCAAAGGTTGTTCTTGAAGGTTTTGCCGAAGTCGGATTCAGCAATAGACATACCTGCGTACATTCCAAGTCCCAGGGGAGGAGTGATACCGCACATAACACCGCAGATACAGGGGAGCATACCGGCAGCAAGTAAAGGGTTAACACCTACAGAGCTGAGTGAAGAAATGAACACAGAGCCGAAGATAACGACTATTGAAGAACCGGGAACAATCATACCCAGAATACAGGTAAGTACACAGATAAACAGTACCATACCGAATTTGCCGAAGTCCATATCGGTAATAAAGGAGTTAACAGCACCTGCAACATCCAAATCACTGAACAATGCACCTATCATATAACCGATAACGCACACGCCGACTGCAGGAGAAATCGACTTTACGCTGTTTCCTAAGTCGGTTGCAATTCTATTAAGTGAATACTGCTTTCTGTCTTTGCAGATAAGAAGTCCGTAAATAGCGGAAATTCCTGCGATAAAGAGGAGTAAACTGCTGGACAGAGCCTTGGCACCTGCTTCGCCTAAACGAGCGGTAAAGAATGTATCCTTGAAGAAATAATCAAGTACGAAGGGAAGAAGAATAATAACAGGTAAGAGCATACCCTGCCAGTTTTCTTTTAAAGACTGCCTGAAGCTGGGGATGTCCTCTTTAGCCATAGGCTTAATCTTATAGTATTTACAGAATCCGAAGATATAAAGCAAACGCTGAAGAATAAACCATGCACTGATACCCCACAGTACCATCCAGAACTGTCCTGTAGACATATTGGAGGTAGGATAAAGTGCCATATATGCACCCAAAGCGGCAACAATATTTGATGAGGGAGGAATCATATTACCAAGGTAACTTGAATTACTCTCAACATTAGCCGCAAGTTCAGCAGGGAAGCCGGACTTTTTCATAGCGGGGATTGTGATTGAACCTGTAGCCATAACGTTTCCGGGACCGGAGCCGGAGAGAGCTCCCATAAAGGAACTGGCGATAACAGATACATAACCTGCGCCTCCGGGAATACGACCCAGCACAGCAAGAATTATGTTGATGCAACCGTCAATAACCTTAGTCTTAGTAAGGATAATAGACATCGCAACAAAGGATGTCATAGAGTAGAGCAGGGAGGTGCTGAGTGCTTTATCAACATAAGCACCAACGTTTCCCCAGGTGCCTGTAATGGTAAGCAGAACCAGAAAACTGATTAAAACTGCTTCGTAGATGGGTCTTTTCAGCAACAAAAACCAGGCTAAAATTACAGCCATCATAATACCAAGGCACAAAAACGGATTGGTAATCATACTTTTTCTCCTTTCAACTTTCATCAAGCGAGATATTCTTTAATAGTTATAGCAACTATTACAATAAGGTTATAATACTACTTAATTTAAAGTTTGTCAACAAAAAATTTCTATTTTATTTAGAACTTGATTTTTTATGACGATAGTAGTATCATATAACCAAAAAGTTATAACTAAACCTGTAGGAGAGGATAAAATGAATATAAAACAACTTCAATACGCTGTTCAGTTATCAGAAATACGAAGTTTCTCTCAACTTGCAGATAAACTGGATATTTCTCAGCCTGCACTGAGTAAGCACATCCATAGTTTAGAGAATGAACTCGGAGTTAAACTTTTCGACAGAAACAGTATTCCTCTGACGCTCACGCCTGCCGGAGAGGAGTTCATCTCTCAGGCACGTCAGTTAATATTCAAAGAAAGTCAGCTTGTCCGTTGCATGGAGAGATACCGTAGCGGAGAGGCAGGACAACTGACAATCGGAATCTCGCCTTTCAGAAGCCAGTATCTTATTCCAAAAGTTCTCGCTAAGGTCAACGATAAATTCCCCCATATAAAAATCGTTGTTCAGGAGCAGGGAAGTGAGGAACTCAGAAAAGAGGCGGCAGAGGGTAAATATGACTTTGCGGTTGTAAACCTCCCCGTAAACGAAGCAGTCCTCGACGTTACTCCTATGGAGGCAGACAGACTCGTACTGGCGGTGCCTAACAAATATCTTGATTTGCTCCCTGATAACGTTACCCGAAGCCTCAGTAAAACCTCACTTCAGGAACTCAGTTTCAGCGATTGCGAGAAACTCCCCTTTGTAGTTGTAGGTCAGACTCAGGAGATGCGAATGCTTTTTGACAAACTTTGTGC
>JAZULM010000054.1:0-19230 GCA_045603105.1 Ruminococcus sp. | reverse complement strand
TGTCGCCGGTTGTGCATTTAGCGTAACGCCAGGAGGCACCGGTCAGATAACTGTTGCCTGAATCTATACCGATGTTCCCTTTATCGGTTTTGCTTCCGCCGTAATATACTGTTTCCAGATCGAAGCAAGAACCGAAAGCATAGTAACCAATAGAAGCAACGCTGTCGGGGATAGTTATGCTTGTAAGGCTTGTGCAATGGTAAAAAGCATAACCACCAATAGAAGTAACACCCTCAGGTATGGTTATGCTTTTAAGGCTTGTGCAATACGCAAAAGCATAATAATCACCAATAGAAGTAACACTATCAGGTATGGTTATGCTTGTAAGGCTTTCGCAATTGTAAAAAGCTTCATCACCAATAGAAGTAACACCCTCAGGTATGGTTATGCTTGTAAGGCTTGTGCAATTGTAAAAAGCATAGTAACCAATAGAAGTAACACCCTCAGGTATGGTTATGCTTGTAAGGCTTGTACAATTGTTAAAAGCATGGTCACCAATATAGGTAACGCCATCAGGAATCGTTATGTTTGTAAGGCTTTCGCAATGGTAAAAAGCACCATCACCAATAGAAGTAACACCCTCAGGTATGGTTATGCTTGTAAGGCTTTCGCAATGGGAAAAAGCACCATAACCAATAGAAGTAACACCCTCAGGTATGGTTATGCTTGTAAGGCTTTCGCAATGGGAAAAAGCATAATCACCAATAGAAGTAACACCCTCAGGTATGATTATGCTTGTAAGGCTTTCGCAATGGTAAAAAGCACCATCACCAATAGAAGTAACACCCTCAGGTATGGTTATGCTTGTAAGGCTTGTGCAATCCTCAAAAGCATAATCACCAATATAAGTAACACTATCAGGTATGGTTATGCTTGTAAGGCTTGTGCAACCGTAAAAAGCACGACCACCAATAGAAGTAACACCCTCAGGTATGGTTATGCTTGTAAGGCTTTCGCAATGGGAAAAAGCATAATCACCAATAGAAGTAACGCTATCGGGGATGGTTATGCTTGTAAAACTTTCGCAATAAGAAAAAGTTTGGAAACCAATAGAAGTAACGCTGTCGGGGATGGTTATGCTTGTAAGGCTTTCGCAACCGCAAAAAGCAGAATGACCAATAGAAGTAACACTATCAGGTATGGTTATGCTTGTAAGGCTTTCGCAATGGTAAAAAGCATAATCACCAATAGAAGTAACACCCTCAGGTATGGTTATGCTTGTAAGGCTTGTACAATTGTAAAAAGCCTCGTCATCAATAGCGGTTACAGGGTAGCCGTTAATTTCAGAGGGAATAACAACATCTCCGTCAGTAAGGTTTACACCTGTAATTGTAATTGTTCCGCCGTTTTCATCAGGATAGACACAACATGTAAATATATCATAGGTAAATGTCTGTGAAGGCAAAGCTCTGAACGTTTCACAGACGTTGCACCTTGTATCAAAGTCGGAAGTGTAGGTGTGAGCAGAGGCTTCTTTAACAACTGTTCCGCATTCGTCACACGCACCTACCTCGTCACAAGAGAAGACGCAATCTTCTATTGATATCGTTGGAGGGTTAGCAATCTTGATGTATCCTGTATCGTTGCCTGATGAGTAGCTTCCGTCTTTGCTATATGATATATACACCTTGTCCCCGGCAGCCATATCAATGCTGACGGTTTCCCAAGAAGTTACTCCCGAGGTTGTGGCTATTACTGTGCCGTTTTGTTTAATAGTAAGTTTATCATAATTGCTTTCAGAAGACGTGTAGTAGGAAACTTCAAGGGTAAAATTGCTTAATGCTGTAAGAGTAATTGTTGAAGTTGATGAATGTATTTTATTAGTAGAACTATAAACTCCGTCGATATAATCAAAGGGATACGATGATGAATTTGAAACAGAATAGGCATTCTTTATATGCGCTGACGGGGTGCGTGTTTCTCCGCATACATTACAATCAGCGTCACAATTGTTATCGTAACTATGGGTGATTTCACGGACCTCAGAGCAAACGTTACACGTTGTGTCGCAGGTGTTGTCGTAGGTGTGGGTGTCACCGGTTGTGCATTTAGCGTAACGCCAGGTGGCATCGGTCAGATAACTGTTGCCTAAATCCATACTGATATTCCCTTTATCGGTTTTGTTTCCACCGTAATATACAGCTTTCAAAGCGGAGCAACCATAAAAAGCGTTGTAACCAATATAAGTAACACTATCAGGTAAAGTTATGTTTGTAAGATTTGTGCAACCATCAAAAGCATACTCACCAATAAAAGTAATTCCCTCAGGCATGGCTATGCTTGTTAGGCTTTCGCAATACCGAAAAGCATAGTAATCAATAGCGGTTACAGGGTAGCCACCAATTTCAGAGGGAATAACAAGATCACCTGAAACAGATGTATCGCAGTCGGTTATTATAGCCTCTCCGTCAAAGGTAGCATAAGTGTAAGGATAGTAAGAGTAATCACCTGTTGGCACTATGTCTGTTTCTGACGCAAAGGCAGTCAGTGTGCCCAAGGGCATAGCAGACACAAGCAAGACTACACATAAAAGAATTGATATAAACTTTCGTCCTGATTTAAAAATCTTCATAAACAGTCCCTCCTGAATTTTAGCTGTACATATAAGAGCAGATACACAAAACAAATAACTCTTATTAATTTCAGTATAGCACAGTGATTTTTATAAATCAATAAACAAAAAGAGCCTGCGAAAAGGGTGCTTTTCATAAGGATGTTTAAACCCCGACAAAATTTGTCGGGGTTTAATAATTTATACATTACACTTGCAAAATTTTTCCGTTTTCTTCACGCCATTTTTCATAATCCTTTAAATCCGATTCAACCAATTTTAAACAAGCCAAAATTACGGCAATATCATCCAAACTTCCTAACACAGGAATACCGTCGATTACTAAATCAAATGGAGAGAAAGATTGCAGATTGTGACGGACAAAGTTTTGAGTGGTAATTAATTGCATTTGCAATTGATTTATCGTTCCATATATACTATAATGATTACAGACGGTCAGATTGACTGACGATTATTACATATTTATCGAGGAGATTCTATGAAACACAAAGTCATTTCAAAGATCTTTATTTGTTTGACAGCAGCGATGTTTTTGCTCACCTCTTTGTCGGGGGGACTTGTATCTGCCTGCCCTGAGTGTGAAATGCTGAGTTTTGGCGACTTTTGTTATACAGTCGTAACAGACTATGACGACGACTACAATGCATATTATTATGTCAGCATCACAGGTTACAGCGGTAATAGTGAGGCGGTAGTAATCCCCGACGAAATCGACGGCTTGCCTGTTACAACTATCGATTATCTGGCAGTTGGCTATAATGAAGAAATCAACTCTGTAACCGTACCTTCGTCCGTAACTCAAATAAGCGATAAGGCCTTTGAAGGCTGCACAAACTTATCAGAGATTAATCTCCCCTCGACCCTTACCTTTATTGGAGAGGATATTTTAGCTGGGACGGCTTATGCTAAGGAGAATTTTGAAGATGGGTTGCTTTATGCGGGACAATATCTTCTTGATTCGGATATATTAGCCTTACCGGACAACACAAGCGTAAAAGACGGCACAACTCTGATTGCTTCGTTTGTTTTCTATAATAGTAATATTCAGTCGGTGAGCCTTCCTTCGTCACTTAAAATCATCAATGACTATGCTTTTTATAACTGCGAAAGCCTTACCGCGGTCAACATCCCCGAGGGTGTAACGGATATTGAAAATTCTGCTTTCTATAATTGTACTGCCCTTGAGGCGGTTTCTCTGCCGTCTACTCTCGAAACCATAGGTATAAACTGTTTCAGCGGTTGCGAAAGCCTCACCTCTTTGGATGTTCCCGAAAGCATCACAGAACTTCCGAGCGGTATGCTCTCGGGTTGCAAAAGCATAACAACTTTTGAGATAAAAGATACCGTTTCGTATGTAGACTCTGCGTTTTCATACTCGGGTTTAAAGAGTATTCATATTCCCGCATCTGTTGTGATGATGTCTGCTCTTGCTTTTGCCGACTGTTCGGAACTGGCTTCGATTACTGTAGACAGCAACAACAAGTGGTATTTTGCAGAGGATAACGTTCTTTTTGAGAAATCTTTTATTAACGGAAGTATAGAGTTAATACGTATTCCTTGTGACGAATCTTTTGACAGTTATGTAGTTCCCGAGGATGTAGTCACCATTAGTTTTGACGCACTTTCGGGCAACAGCACTCTCAAACATCTCACTCTCGGAAGCAAGGTCAAAATATTCTGGCCGGATGATTCTCCCGGGCTTGAAAGTATATCCGTTCATCCTGATAACGCGGTGTTTTCCGCTGTGGACGATTTGCTTTTGACCGATGGCGGCACAACCGCTGTGTTTTATCCTACGGGAAAAACCGACTCTCATTATACAGTTCCTTCTCAGGTAACAAAAATTGATAACGAGTGCTTCCTTAACAATCCGTATCTTAAAGAACTTACAATTCCCGATACCGTACAGGAGTTGGATATGGGTGCAGTAACATCTTGTGATAATCTGACTACAATCAATATGAGTCCCTGTGACGCGCACTATTGGTCGATTCAGTCTTGCGACAATATGACACGAATCAATTTCTCGGGCTCTGTAGCTGAGTGGAGAGATATGGGGCTGGAGTGTTACAATAACGAAAATGAAGCGGGGCTTTATGCTATCTGTACGAACGGAATTGTCGAGTTAGAGGCTCCTGAGTGGGATTATGAACTCGGCGACTGTAATATGGACGATGAGTTAAACGTCAAGGACGTAACCGCGATTCAGAAACATCTTGCCGGTATCTCAACATTGTCTGAAGAAGGCTGTGTTTATGCAGACAGTTCTTTAGACGGAGAGCTTAACATCAAAGACGCCACGTTTATTCAGAAATTACTTGCAGGCATCTACACAATATTCTACTTCTGAGAAATCAAGGGGGTTGAAGCACAGTTGCTTCAACCCCTGTTTTTTGTTGCTCGGATGTGAGGGCTTTATCAGTATCTGACCAAAAGAATAAACAGTTGAAAAATATGTCGGTCTGTGATAAAATTAAGCGATAGAAAATATTCTTGGGAGGCTCCTTATATGAGCATTAAAAGAAAATTAAGACGCTTTTTGCATAAAAATGACTTTGTTAAGGGTATATGGAGAGGTTTACATCTCGCAAATATCGGGTGGCAAAGACTTGTATACTCTGATGAGGCATACTTTAAGAGAGCATACAGAAAACGCAACGGCGAGGAGTTAGATTTTGACAATCCCAGAACCTTTGACGAGAAACAGTTGTGGCTCAAGATGTTCTACAGAGATCCGATGTGTACCGTATGTGCAGATAAGTATGCAGTCAGAGGTTACGTTGAAGAAAAAGGTCTAGGACATATTCTCAATCCCCTCTACGGCGTGTATGATTCTGTAGAGGATATCCGCTGGGATGAGCTTCCCAATACGTTTTATATGAAGTGTAATCATATGAGCGGTTCCAATGTTCGTTGCAATGATCTTGCTACTTTCGATAAAGAAAGAGCGAAGAAAATACTCGGTCGCGGTCTTAAACACGACTACTCCCGTGATTCCAGAGAATGGGTGTATCACGATATTAAGAGAAAGATTATTGCCGAGGCTATACTCGAAAGCAAGGACAAGACTCCGCTTGTCGATTATCGTTTCCTCTGCTCAGGCGGTAAATGTCAGTATATGTTCATTGATATTGATACAGCAGGCGAGGACGGAAGTCACCTGGAAGGTGCCAAAAGAAACGTTTATGACAGAAATATGAATCTCTTAGACATAACGGTTTCACGCCCCAGATTTGATCCTGCTTTGGTGCCTAAACCTGAGAATTTTGACACTATGGTAGAGTATGCGGAAAAACTGTCGGGAGATTTCCCTTTCTGTCGCGTAGACCTCTATAACATAGACGGAAACATTCTTTTCGGCGAGATAACATTCTTCCACGCAGGCGGTCTCAGTGTAATAACTCCCGATGAGTGGAGATATAAACTGGGTGAAAGCATAGACCTCAGCATAGCAAAACCCGAATACATCAGAAAAGTTAAGTAAGAAAAGAAGACAAAGTTATGAATACAAAGTATAATTATGTGTTCTATAATGTGACCGAGGCGTGTTATGAGCCTGTGTTGTGGCCTTTGGAGAAACACTCCTTTGTCAAAGTGTTCAGACAAGCCTTTACTGCCTCTGATTTAACAAATAAAATTTTCTTTTATCACTGGTCTAAGAAACTTAACGATAAGGTAAATCTGCCTTTCAAGAGTTTGTGGTTCAAGAAGATGTTTAGCCACTCTTTTGATAACGACAAGCCCTGCTGTTATGTCTTTTTGGGTGGCAAGTATCTGACACAGAGTCAAAAGGTATATAAATACATAAAAGAGCTCAATCCCGAGAACAAGGCGGTTGTGCTTTGTGGTGACCTTATCTCAAAGAAAAATTGGGATATAGAGAAGGTTAAGTCTAAGTGTGATATGGTGCTGACCTATGATGAAGGTGAAGCTAAAACGTACGACATAGCATATTCCCCGTGGACAAGCAATTACGGTGCTGTAGAAGACGTTACTATGCCCGATACCTTTGAAAATGATGTATATTTCTTAGGCTTCGCTAAGGACAGACTAGATGAAATTCACTCTGCATACAAGGTTTTGTCCGAGGCAGGATGCAGATGTAAGTTTATAATCTGCGGTGTAGAAGAAAAAGACAGAATTTCAGGCGAGGGACTGCATTATATTCCGCCTATAAGTTACAGGGAAAATCTGCGAAACGTTATCGCTAGCAGATGCATACTCGAGATTATTCAGGGCGGAAGTTCTGCTCCGACACTCAGATATAGAGAAGCGTGTACGTATAAGCGAAAGCTGATTACCAACAACTTAAACCCCGAGTATAAAAAGGGAATAACAGAGAAAAATCTGTACGTGTCAGAAAAAGCAGAGGGTATATCCCCTGACTTTGCAAAATCACCGATTGATTATGACGGGTTTAGTCAGGAAGCAGATTCCTTAGGACTTATCCGTTTCTTAGAAGAAAATTTATAAAGCAAAAAAACACCCCGATATTTTCGGGGTGTTTTTGTGTTATTTATGTTGATTATCAGAAATCAAAACTCTCGGGGCTTTCGCCGTCAGCAGGAGTGTTTTCTTCAGATGTAGCGTATTCAATCTCGTCTACTTCTCTCAGAGTATCATCTATACTTTCGAGTATGGTGCTGATATCTGCTTCGGCGGTTTCGACTGAGGCGTCCTCTGTGTCGGCAACCCCGGCGAATTCTTCTTCGTCAGAAGACGAACCGCGCTTCTTTCCTAAATCGGCAACAACAGCGGTCGCTCTGGAGGCTGCTTCACTGACAACCGCTTTTGCTTTATCGGCGGCGATGGTTGCCTTTTCTTTGATGCTGTCAAGAGTTTCAGGCAGATCATCCGCAACTGAGCGTGCTTTGGCGCCAAGATCTTTTGCAGCAGCAACGGAAACGTCTTTTGCTCTTGATATTTTTGAGTTCAACTCCTGACGGAATGCAACTGTGCATTCGTCAACAGAGTGTGCCTGCTGAAGCTGTTCCAGGCGAATTTTTGCTTTTGCGAGTCTTTCTTGCAGATGAGCGATTGTCTTGCGAAGTGACTCTGCTTTTGCCTTGTTTTCACCGAGGGTTCCCTCACAGTGCATCTTGCCGATTTCTGCATAAGCGTTGCGAAGTCTTGATTTATCCGCCTCGATAACACGGTGAATTTTCTCTATCTGTGCTTTAATTCTGCTACGTTCTATAATCTCGCGGGCAGCATCTACAAACAGTTCACCTAATGCACCGGTAGGGGTGTTGTTGTTGCTCATATAAAAACCTCATTTCTTAGAATGTGAAATACGATATATACAAGTATATTATCGCATTAATCTCAGATAAAATCAATAAAAATTTTACAAAAGACTTTAACTTG
This sequence comes from Ruminococcus sp., assembly GCA_045603105.1. Classification (GTDB taxonomy): domain Bacteria; phylum Bacillota; class Clostridia; order Oscillospirales; family Acutalibacteraceae; genus Ruminococcoides. The sequence goes on along the minus strand of JAZULM010000054.1, from coordinate 11,291 downwards.
AGTCTTTGCCGTGTTATAATAAGCAAAGATTAAGATTATTATACTATTTATATACAAGGAGGACGGACATGGCAAACGTTGTTGTCAAGAAAATAGCATGTCCCAAATGCAGCGAGAGCACAGAAGCGAAATTATATATGAGTATCAATGCCACAAACGAGCCAACACTTCGCTCAGACGTGCTTGACGAACGTCTTTTTAAGTTCAGATGTACCGCCTGCGGACACGAAGCAAGGCTTACATATCCTGTGCTTTATAACGATATGAAAAACCGCTTTATGGTGTACCTTATTCCCGAGATCGACCGTTTCCAACTAGAGGATGTAGAACTTGAGCAAAGATACGAGCGTCTCAAAGGTGTGAGAAAGCGTATAGCATCCGACTTCAACAGTTTCAAGGAAAAAGTTTTTGTTTTCGAGTCGGGGCTTGACGATATGGCGGTGGAGATAACCAAACTCGTTATCTCTGAAACAGTTGCAAAGAAGTACGGTCTCCCTCACGTGGAGGAGGGCTACCTCTCTATGTATGACAGAGAGAAGAACACCATGGGCTTTACTTTCTTTGTGGGCAAAGAGCACGAACCCTACGTTCAGTCCGCCAGACTTGAGATTTACGGAAAAGCCGTGACCATTGTCAGCGAAATGGCGATCAAAGATAAAAAACTCTCGGGCTTTATCAAGGTGGATCGCGAGTGGGCACAGAACGTTCTGTATCGCTACAAGAGAATGAAGCAGTTAGACCGCACCGCTCACGACGAATAACTCAAAACGTAAAAAACACCGCAGTTAATTAACTGCGGTGCTTTTATTTTAAGATGATCTTTGCTTTTTCAACATCTGATTTTATTTGTTTGCGAAGTTCCTCGGTGGAGGAAAATTTTTCTTCCCCGCGGATGAAGTCGACAAGTTCCAAAGAAACGAACTTATCATAGTAGTCCCCGCTACCCTCCAGAAGATATGCTTCTACAGTGGGGTTGTCGGAGCCTACTGTGGGCTTGAGGCCTATATTTGCTACCGATTTGAAGGTGTTTTGCTCTGTATGAACGAGGGTAGCATACACGCCAAATTTCGGCAGAAGTTTTTCTTTTGGCACATCAATGTTAATGGTAGGTGTATCAATAGTCCTGCCGACTTTGTTTCCGTGAACTACCTTGCCCTCGAGGCGGTATCCTCTGCCGAGGAGAGCGTTTGCTTTTGAAACGCATCCGTTTTTAAGGAGGCTACGTATAGCGGATGAGGAAACAGACGTCCCGTCATATACGATTTCGTCTACACAAAATACCGCGATTCCCTCTTCCTCACAAAGTTTTGCAAGAGTTGAGGCGTCTGCACAAGCGCCTTTTCCGAAGCGATAGTTATAACCGCAGAAAACTTTTTTTGCCTTAAGTTTTTTTGAGAGAATCTCTGTGACAAATTCTTTTGGAGATAAGTCACAGACCTGAGAAAATCTGCAGTTTACAACGGTGTCAATGCAGAGTTTCTCGATGAGGGCGAGTTTTTCGTCCTCGGTAGAGAGAAGCCCGAGTGTAGGCTTATTTGGGCTGTCACAAAAAGTGAAGACTGTCGGTACAAGCCCCTGAGATTTGCACTTTTCGGCGGCGGCGATAACCTTTTGGTGGGCGATATGAACGCCGTCAAATCTTCCGAGAGCAACCGCCGTAGGACTGCTCATATAACAGGGAAAATCTAAAACATTCACTTGGCGGACCTCTCTTTCTGTAAGTGTATTTTTAAGGGTGGACAGATATATCCACCCTTTGAGTTTATTATTCTGCGTCGACAGATGTTGAGTCTGCAGGAGAATCAGATTCGGTTTCGACTGCTTCCTCTACTCCTGCACCGTCTTCGTCGTCAAATGCAAGACCGAAGAGTGTATCGAGTCGCTCTGAGTCCATATTACCCATAGAACTCTGAGGAAGTTCAACGTCGTTATTCTCGGCAATCGCCTCTGTTTCTGCGATAACTTCCTCTTTGATTTCGGTAGCACTAACCTCACCGAAGTACTGCTTGTACCATACGAGGAACACATACACAGTCCATACGCGACGGCTTGTATCTGCAAGACCTTCAAAGTGATCGTCAAGCCAAGCGAGTAAAACGTCAATGTTAAAGAATTTCTGTGCTGTGGGAGACATAAACTCTTGCTTAACCACGTTGTAGTATTTTTCATCTCTGAGCCATACTCTGGTGGGAACGGGGAATCCGAGTTTTTCTTTTTCAGCGGTTTCCTTAGGAAGATGACGCTCGGCGGCCTTGCGCAGAGCGTACTTGGTGTTGGTACGGTTAACTCTGAGTCGGGAGGGGATTCGGGATGCGACTTTCCATACTTCTTTGTCGAGGAAAGGCACGCGAAGTTCCAGAGAGTTTGCCATACTCATACGGTCGGCTTTCAGGAGAATATCGCCAACCATCCAGAGGTTGATGTCAAGATATTGCATACGGGTAACGTCGTCGAGTTTTCTTGCACGGCGATAGAAATGCTTTGTTAAGTCCTGAGGACGGGTTGCGATAGAGGGGTCTTTGAGCAGACTGCACTTTTCCTCGTAATCGTACATAAAAGCGTTGCCGATGAAGGCTTCCTCAAGAGGATCGCAGGCACGGATAAGGTAATCTCTGCCCTTTATATCAGGCATCTTAAATGCGAGTTTGCGAAGAAGTTTACGTATGCCGTAGGGCACCAACTTCTGATATACACGCTGATTCATCGGTGAGCGATATACCTGGTATCCGCCGAAAAGTTCGTCAGCACCCTCACCCGAGAGAACAACCTTTACGTGTTCGCTTGCGAGTTTTGATACAAAGTAAAGAGCGATACAAGAGGGGTCGGCCAAAGGCTGGTCCATATAGTATTGTATGCTGGGGATAACGTCCCAATACTCCTCGCTGGAAATAAGTTTTGTGTAGTGGTCCACACCGATTTTTTCACAGAGTCTTTCTGCCCAACTGATTTCGTTGTATTTTTCACCGAAGTCAAAACCTACGGTAAAGGTTTTCTGATCTGCAAAATAGGTAGAAACATAACTTGAGTCTACGCCCGAGGACAAGAAGCAACCTACCTCTACGTCTGCGATTTTGTGGGCGTTGACGGAGTTTTCGAAAGCAGCCTCAATCATATTGACTGCATCATCCTCAGAGAGGTTTTCGTCAGGCTCGAATTTTGCCTCGAAATAGCGCTCGATGAACACTTCGCCGTCTTTGTACCAAAGGAAATGTCCGGGGAGAAGACAGAAAATGTCCTCAAAAAAGGTCTCGGGAGGTACAACGTACTGGAATGAAAGATAATTGTCGAGAGCGTTTACGTTGAATTTTCTTTCATACTTGGGATATTCGAGAATACTCTTGATCTCAGAGCCGTATACGAGTTCGCCGTCAATCAAAGCGTAGTGCATAGGCTTGATTCCGAAGAAGTCGCGGGCGATAAAGACTGAGCCGTCCTGTGTGTTGTAAATAGCAAAGCCGAACATACCGCGAAGTCTCTGGAGCATATCTTCGCCCCACTGCTCAAAGCCGTGAATAAGCACCTCGCTGTCGGTTTCGGTATAGAAGGTGTGACCGTCTTCTACAAGTTCCTCGCGGAGTTCCTTGTAGTTATATATCTCGCCGTTAAAGGTCAGCACCAGAGTTTTGTCTTCGTTATAAATGGGCTGATGACCTGCGTCAACGTCGATGATACTCAGTCGGCGAAATCCCATAGAAATACGCTCATCCTCATAAAAACCTTCGGAGTCAGGTCCTCTGTGGGTAATAACCTCAGCCATTTTTCTTACGACTTTGCTACGGTCTACAACCTCGCCTGTGAATCCGCAAATTCCGCACATATCTGTCATTCCTTTCTCAAAAAAGAAGTGATTGAAAACTAAAATTGGGTTTAGGAATGTTACGATTTATTCCGTGCAAAGAGCAACGCAACAATCTCCTATTAACCTATTTTATAGTATATCACACACATCCTGAAATGTCTATAAAGAGAAAGCAATTATCCCCAAAAGCATATAAACCAAAGACACCGGGCAAAAAATGCCCGGTGTCTTTGGAAAATGAGGGGATGCAAGATTTTACTTGCCGGTCAACCTAAAGATATAGGTGCAGTCTGACTTTTTATATTTTACAGTACCAATATCGTTTAGGTTGACCGCGTTGTGCAGAGCGTGTCTGCACGAGGAGGGTAGAACAACATTCGTCAATCTCTCGTTGACGGCACCCGTACGCTTGCGGTACGTATCGGGTACAATTATATTATATCAGTTTGGTTGGCGACTTGATGAACAAGATGTTAAACTACTCTGAATTTTTATTGCAGATAATGTGAATTTTTATGAATTTATGAAACAAATGTTTGATTTTTTGAGAAGAGTGTGTTATAGTATAGTTGTATGAAAGAATTCGATTAAAGGAGGAACTGTTATGAAGCCCCTTACAAAGAGTCAACAGAAGGTCTACGACTATATTTGTGCTTGTGCACAAGAGTCCCGTGTCCCCTCGGTGAGAGAAATTTGTACTGCCACAGGACTCAAGTCCACGTCAACAGTCCATCTGCATCTCAAGACTTTGGAAGAAAAAGGCCTTATTGAGAGAGAAAAAGGTTTTAACCGCTGTATCAAGGTAAGCGGAACAGAAAAGTCCTCTCAGATTCCCGTTTTGGGCAGAGTTACCGCAGGTATGCCCATTCTTGCAGTAGAGGATATCGAAACATACATTCCCGTATCAGAGACACTGCGTCGCGGAAGAGAACTTTTTGCTTTGCGAGTTGTGGGCGAGAGTATGATTAACGCAGGTATCCTCGACGGCGATATTGTTATTGTTCATCGTACACCCGTAGCAGCCAACGGCGATATTGTTGTTGCTATGATCGAGGATGAAGCAACAGTTAAGCGTTTTTACAAAGAGGACGGTCACTTCCGCCTTCAGCCCGAGAACGACCTTTTCGAGCCGATAATCGCAGACGAGGTTGTGCTTTTGGGTACAGTAATAGCACTATACCGCACGTTTGGCAGATAACTCTCAGTATTTCTTTGCATAATATCGATTAAAAAACTACCCGAGAAGAGGATTTTCTTCTCGGGTAGTTTTAATTATGTTCTAATATTATTTTTTACTCGGCAATACTAAAAGTTTTTGTTACAGTTTTATCATTAAAACTAATTAATTCAGATACCTCAACCTCAATGTCTGTTACCTCGTCATCGAGTTCGTAGGCAACCTCTACCTCAAGAGATGCACCTTTCTTAATTTCCTTAGTCTGATTATCAGAGTTGTACTCTACATCGTCATCAAGGAAGTATGCTTCATTCAGACCGACTCCGTTTTGATATACATTATCTTCAAAAGCCATAAAGAAAGAAGTTGCGTCGTCATCAGATACATTTGTATATATGTACTTGACAATTACGACAGGCTTACCTTCAAAATCTCTAGCCAGACGGCAACTATCAATTACTAAATTGTAGTCGCCAAGGTTAGCTTCTCCAGCCTCTTTTTCTGCCCCTTCTACTGTTTCTTTTTCTGCTTCTTCTTGTGATTGTGCACTTCCTGAGCCCTGATTGATATTCTCTTCTTCAGAACCACTTCCCATTGCAAAAAGTGCAAAACTGAGTACAACACAAATAACAAGGAGAATTGAAATCAGTTTTTTCATAATGTGATTACCTCATTTCTTAATTTTTATCATAAAAGCCAAAAAAACGGCTATGATATACATAACCACATCCCAAAAGTCAGCTGTACCTGTGGTGACACCGTATAACTGTGCTACCTCCCAGGCAATCCCGCACCCGAGGGAGAAACAAGACCAACCAACGAGTGCTTTTCTTTTAGGAAGCAAAACTCCAAACAGGGTGCAAGTCAAAGCAAACATCCACAAAAAATCAGGTAAATACCAAGCAAAAAAACCATACAAGGGAAAAGAGGAAGGAATGTGTGCGGGAATTACAATGCTTAATACATTTCCTATATAAGTATCGGGTCTACAGAACCCATACATAAGAGCTCCCATAAGTAAGGAAAAACAGCTAAGTATCAACCAAAATAAGCGTTGCTTCAAAAACCTCACCCTTAAGTAATTATAGTCATATTTATGACTATTGTCAATACGAATTTATATTCGTATGCTAATTGTATGCGAGACATAGTTACAAAAAAAGAAGGGTGGTTTTGGCTTGATAAGTTATGAGCCTTTTTGGCGCACATTAAAATCAAAAGGCATAACAACATACGCTCTTATTACCCGTCACAACATCAGTAGTGCAACAATTGACCGTATCAAGAATGGCAGAGGAATTACTACTACAAAACTTGAGGATTTTTGTCGTATTTTAGAGTGTAGCATATCTGACATTATTGAGTACATTCCGGAGAAAGACGACCTTGTTTGAACGCCGTCATTTTTTGCAAATATTGCATTATTTTTATATTTCATATTACAATCCGCCAAAGTGATTTTGGCGGAATTTTTTGTGCTATTTTAGATGAATTTATCTCTAAAAATACCAGTAAACAAGCCAAAGAGCAAAAAAGAAGAACTGTAAAATTAGGATAAAAAACAGGAATTACAATTACATTTGTGTCATTTTTTATTACATTTCTGTAACTTTTGAATTCTGTTTAATTTTACAGTTATTTTTATTGCTTAATTCTATATAAGAAAAATAACGAGAACCTCCCCTTGAGTTCTACAAAATATCTTGTGCAATATGCACAAAAATACACCCCAAAACAATTTGACACTTGTCATTTATCTGAGTATAATCGAAAATGCAAGGTAGTTTCTGATTTTTGCAGGATAATACTTCAAAGAAATTTTGTAAATCAATCAGACAATTACCCTATTATATTAGAAAGGATGTGACGTGCGTTGAAAAGTTTACTTACCCGAAAAAACAGAATGATAATAGTTGCTTCATTTTTGCTTTTACTTTTTGTTGTTTTGAGTGTACTTACTCAGAACATTGGCGCACAGATATCCTCCACCGCTGATGAAAGCTCTCAGACATCTCAGATATATACAGATTCGATTCTGAACAAAGCGGATATCTCGGTCGGCGAGAACGACAAAGTCCTCAGAACTGACGGCAAAGGGTTTATTTCCCTTACTATTGTCAGAGCGTTTCAGGTAGAAATTGATTACAGAGGACAGCGCTTTGTCGCAGAGTGTACCGAGGGTACGGTTTCTGATGCGATATCAAAGGCAGGAATCACGCTTGTCGGCAGTGAGGAGGTAACTCCCTCTCTCGATACTCCCCTTGAGGCAGGAATGGTTATCAAGGTTTCACCAAGATGCGGAGTAGAGGTTACTGCAGACGGCAGCACAGACACCTACACAGTTACAAGTGGTACTGTGGAGGAACTTTTATCTGAACTCGGAATTGACCTCGGCGACGATGATATAGTTACACCTTCTCTTTCTGAGTTTGTTTGTGACGGAATGAATATCACCGTACAGAGAGTAGAGTATAAGAAAGAAACTACCACAGAAATTATTGATTACGGATTTGTTTCCGAGGAATCTTCGTCTATGCAGACAGGCACCTCGAAGATCACTCAGTATGGTATCGAGGGTGAAAAGACAATTATATCCAAGAATAAGTATGTGGATGGTGTTTTGACAGAAAGCACAGTGGTTTCCGAGGAAATAACCCGTGAGCCTGTAGACCAGATTAAACTTATCGGTACAGGCGTTGCGCAAAACTCCTCTTCTTCATCCTCCGGTGGAGCATCTGTAAGCAACAAAGCGGGAACCTTTATTGATGCACAGGGCAATGAAGTTGCCTATACAAGAAAACTAACAGGAACATCCACAGCGTATTATGCTGCAGAAGGTTCTACAACAGCCACAGGCGTACCTGTGTTTGTGGGCGGTGTTGCGGTTAACCCCAACGTTATCCCCTATGGCTCAAAACTTTACATCGTTTCCACCGACGGAAGCGTTGTTTACGGTTATGCAACCGCGGTTGATACAGGTGGCGCGCTTATGAGTGGCCACGTACTGGTTGACGTGTTCTTCCAGACTTACGGCGAATGTGTCAACTGGGGCAGACGTAACGTAACAGTATACGTAATAAGTTAAAGAAAAACTCTCACCCGACTTTGGGTGAGAGTTTTTAGTTTATATGTTTACCAGTTGCTTATGTGACCTCGCTCCAACGCTCCAAGCAGTTTGGACTTAACGTCGGGGTAACGCGACTGAAGTTCTTTTAGAAGTTCTCCTGTACGTTCTCTTTCGCTGTTTTTATCCATGGGACAGTTGCTCTTGACTACGGGTAGATTATACCTCTCTGCCAAAGACACGAGTTTGCTTTCTTCACAGAAAATCATCGGTCTGATAACCGTTATATCCTTGATGTCAAGATACGTCACCGGACTGAAGCAGGAAACGTTTCCGCCACAGAGGATGTTCATCAGAAAAGTCTCGGCGGCGTCCTCTGAGTGATGTCCAAGCGCAAGTTTGTTACAACCGTGTTCTTTCGCCATATCGTGGAGAATTCCGCGCCTCATCTTTGCACACAGAGCGCAGGGACTGGGGGATTTCATATCCTCGAAAACCACCTTATAAAGTTCTGTTCGGCGGACAATATATTCTATATTGTTTTGCTCACAGTATTTTTCGATTTCCGAGTAGTCTGTAGGCACACCAAAAAAGCAAGGGTCGGCAGTAAGTGCGATTATCTCAAAACTTTTCGGATAATAGTGTCTGAGAGCACAAAGCCCCCAAAGAAGCGCGAGACTGTCTTTGCCACCCGATACGCCTACGGCAATGCGGTCGCCCTCGTCTATCATATTATATTTATCTATGGCGGCTCTCATCAGCCCGCTGTGTTTTTGCATTATTATCACTCCTGACTTTAATTATACACTATTGATTTAGAAAAAGAAATATGATATTATAAATCCTACAGAAGATTTAATTTTGCAACACTAAAGATTAACGGAGGTATAAAATATGAAAAAGATTTTCGCGGTTATCCTTGCAGTGGTGCTGGTGCTTTCTATGTGTGCTTGTATGAATCAAAACGCAGCACCTAAACTTCAGAGTGTTACCGAGCCTACTGACGTATCGGGTATTTCCTATAACGATTACGAAGATTCTCTCGAGGGTTTGTGTGCATATTTTGCAGATATGGGATATGCTTACGATTTCCCCGAGGCAACAGGTGACGAGATGACCGATCCTGTAGTAATGAATGCAAAAATGATTGGTGCCGACAAAGGCTACAAGTTCACATACACTTTTGACGGAAACACCATAGTTCTTGAACTTTACAGTTATTCGGACAGAGAGAGCGATTTCTACAAACAGATCGAGTCCGAGGGCAAGGTTACCGTTACCGATAAAATTGACGAAGGAACTGTTGACGCAGTTCTTTCTGATAACGGCAAGTATGTGATGATATACACCCCTGCTGAGGAAAACGAAGAGCGTGACACAGCTATACTTGAAGCGTTCAAGGGCTTCTACGCTTAATACATTCCGATAAAAAACAAAACCTCTGAGACGTAAGTTTCAGAGGTTTTTCTTTGTATATACGTTAATCAGTTGTGGAGTCTGGCACCGCATTGATTACAAAATCGCTGGCCGGCATCTGTTTTGCTTCCGCACTGGTTACAGTAGCGAGGTACAGGGTGCGCGGTGTCAGATTTTGTATAGGGTTCTTCTGCAGGTGTATCGACGACAGATTCATAAGGGTTCTGTGAGCCGTAGGCGTTGGATGTCGCAGGTTCTGTAGCATTGTCTGAGGGACTGTTATCTGCAGGATAAGCGACGGGTATTGTCGGCAGATTCTCTCCGTGTTCACCCGCAGAACAAATATGTTTGTGATATTTGAGAGCGAATATGCTCATAAACACGGGGAAAAGGGCGGTTAGTACGGAAGATACGGTAGCAAGGAGCAAGAGGTTATCGTAGGGAATTTCTACAGGGATGCCAATTGTCGCCTGAGAGAGAATTTCCTTAAAATTGATGGAGTTGGCTACCATAAGTAAGAAAAGCGAACTTACTAAGGGGATCACCGATATTATAAGATTAGTAACCGCGTAAGTAACAGCGCCTTTTGAGGTGAGTATTTCTGACGATATACTATTGCGTATAGATGATCCGAAGCGAAGTCTGGAGATACCTCTGATAATGTAAAGTGCCGCAAAAACGATAAATACAAAGATAACGATACCGAGCGTCAGGTATATTGCTCTTTGGCCAAGGTCGTTGTTGCCAACTTCAGAAAGAAGGCTATCGTCACCAAGCGCTACGTTCTGTACGATAAAGAAAATAGCCAACGGAACGGTAATAAATACAAGACAAGTGCCGATGTCACCAATAAGCATAAGAATAGTCCATACCCAAAAGAGCGTTACGCCTACTTTAGGTGCAGAAGCGCTCCTTGGTTTTCTGGAACTCAGATACATTACAAGAAGAGATGCCATCAGTAAAAGGTCGCTGGTGGAGATATTTGCATTTATGGAGAATTCAGCATCAAAGCCACCTGCGTTTTGTTGCATGTATTTATTTACTGCATCCACAACAGTGAAGATTTCTCTTGAGAAAACAGCGGCTATTATCATATTAAGAAATGCTGAAACCGCAAGAATAATAAAGCCTGTCAATAAAAGTGGACGCCCAAGTAACGTACGTATGTATAAACGGTTGCGAGTTATAAGTTGTTCGCGTGTATAGGGTGAAGCTATGTTGTACATAAAATACCTCCTTGTTCTTTATATATTAATTGTATAATAATTCGATTTTGAGGTCAAGATCTCCTATACTATTTATATAGTTTTTCTTGAGTGAGAAAGCCACCTATATATTGTGCTAATAATGTCACAAAACCACAACAATTTGGTGCCTGATTTTTCTAAAAAATTTTTTGAAAAAAAGTCGAAAAAAGTATTGACATTTATGGTCTGCTGCTATATAATAATAAACGCTCCGCATAAAATTGGACAAATTTAGCGACAAGTTAAACAAAGAATTTGAAACTGATTTGTTGATTGTGACGGAACAAGGACATTGAAAATTGAACAACAAAGAAATGAGAACCCGTAATTTTTTTGAGGAAAAAAGTACTCAAACAATTACAGTGAAGATGAACACACAAAAAACATCGAGTAAACACGCAAGTGTTAAAAATGAGCAGACACAAAAGCTCTGAAAATGATATTAATGCCGAAAGGTGTTAAGATACAATTTTTAGAGAGTTTGATCCTGGCTCAGGACGAACGCTGGCGGCGTGCCTAACACATGCAAGTCGAACGGAGTAAAACGCTGAAATGATAGCTTCGGCAGGAATTTCTTGTTTTACTTAG
>JAZULM010000053.1:0-36492 GCA_045603105.1 Ruminococcus sp. | reverse complement strand
GGGAGCTGTTGTCTCCTCTACGGGATCGGAGGGAGCTGTTGTCTCCTCAGGTTCGGCACCATCGTAAGTAGTTGTCTTATAATCCCATTTCTTACCATTTTCACCTAAGTCGGATTCAGTAGAAAGATAAATCTGAATGTTATCATAGATTACAGAGTTGGGAATATTGTTTGTACGATAGTTTGTTGCCTTGCTACCGCCGTTTGAGAACTTGATGTAGTCGAGATCCTCAGGTACGTCGTGGGAATATACATCCTGACCGTACTCGTTAACGCCTACATAGGTCATCTCTTCACCGGGATAGTCCTTAGGCCAGGGAATTGCACCGGGCTGACCTTCTTCACCATAGAAGCCGTAGATATATACTTTATCCCAACCTTTGTTGTTGGTGAAGTAAACGGTAATCATGCCATCATCGATAACTTCGTCCTTGGTTGCCTCGTCGCCTGTTGCCTCGTCACCTGTTGTAGGGAGTGAAGGCTCGGTAACATCAGTAGGATCTGTATCTTCGATTTCGGGAATATACTCATATGTACCTATATCCCACTTCTTGCCGTTGCTTGCGCCAAGCTCGGTTGTGAGGTAGAAGCCGGCATTGTCGTGAAGCATAGAGTTGGGAATGTTGTTTGTGCGCTGATAGTCTGAACTGTCGCTGGGACCGTTAGCAAACTTGATGTAGCTGATGTCAGCGGGAACGTCGTAGGAGTATACATCCTGACCGTACTCGTTAACCTCTACAAAGTTCATTTCTTTACCGGGGAAGTCACAGGGCCAAGGAATTGCACCGGGCTGACCTTCTTCACCATAGAAACCGTAGATATATACTGTATCCCAACCTTTGTTGTTGGAGAAGTAAATGGTGTACATACCATCATCGGGAGCGTCTGTGGGGTTCACAGGTGCATCTGTGGGGTTCACAGGAGCGTCTGTGGGGTTCACAGGAGCATCTGTGGGATTAACAGGTGCGTCTGTGGGGTTCACAGGAGCATCTGTGGGATTAACAGGAGCGTCTGTGGGATTAACAGGAGCGTCTGTGGGGTTCACAGGAGCATCTGTGGGATCAGTAGACTCTGTAGTAGGAGCATAGATGAGGTGGTTGATAGGGAAGTTTACCTCCATATCAGCAGCCCACTTCTGGATAGCTGTTGCATCCTTAACATTAACTGCACCGCTGAAGTCAATATCAGCAAGAACAAGCTGCATCTCGTCGAATGCCTCAAGATCTGCTGCATGCTTCTGGATAGCAGTAGCATCCCTAACGTTAACTCTGTCGTTCAAGTCAGGGTCACCGAGAAGTCCGTAAACTTCACCGTCGATAGTTGTTTCATCAACGCCGGAATCTGCTATCTGGTATCCATCAGGAACTGTGTAAGCAGAAACTGCCATAGTTGCCATTGAAAACAACATCATAACAGCCAGCAAGAAAGAAACTACTTTTCTTGACATTTTCATTGGAAATTCCTCCTTCAATATTCTATAGCACTAAATGCTAACTCACATTGTATTATACAACATTACTTTTCCAATTACAACAGAAAAAGTAAAAAATTTGTTATATTTTTATATAATTTTTTCAAAAATTGTATAGTTAATTAAGTTTAGTATAAATTATATATCTCACGCTATAAAAGATGTAACCAAAGAGTCCTGTCTTTAATAATATGGTAATGTAGACGGCAAGAAAAGCTACTATGCAAAAACTTATTCCTGCCAATACTGAAAGGAGGAACTCCTATGTGCAATAACGGCTTCTTCGGCGGTGGAAACTGCTGCTGGTGGATCGTAATTCTGATCCTCATCCTGTCCTGCTGTGGTAACGGCGGAAATGATTGCAACAACAACGGTTGCGGCTGCTGCTGATAATGAATCAGACGTAAAAAAAGCCCCACACTACTGCTGTGTGGGGCTTGAACTTTATACAAAAATCTGCTCCGCAAAGCCAAAGGCAACACCCATGGCTCCTGATATTAAGATAATCAGTATTGGATGCAGTTTTTTTATTGCCATGATAAATGACGGTATGAAAATTATAAGGGAAATAATAAAGTTATAAGATATAAACTCAGAGAATGAAAAGCCTTCGGGGAAGAATACAACCTGTCCGATAGACAGTACTGCTGCGGCTATAAGTCCGATAGACACTGGCTTCAGCCCGTTCATCGCACCCTTTACCAGTGTGCTTGACTTGAATCTGTCGTAAAACCTTGCAATAATTAAAATGATTACAAATGAAGGAATCACCAGACCTAATGTTGCACAAGCGGCACCCACTACTGCCCACAGTGTACTGCCTCCTATATATTCACTGCCCATTATAGAGCCTACATAGGTCGCAATATTCACCGCAAAAGGTCCCGGAGTACTCTCGCTTATTGCTACAAAGTCAACAAACTGCTCCGCTGTGAGCCAACCTCTACCTACTACCTCGTCCTCCAAAAAGGGCATCATCGCTGCTCCTCCGCCAAAGGTAAAGGCACCAAGTTTCAAAAAGATGAGAAAAAGTTCAAGAAAAATCATTTCTTCTCACCTGCTTTCTTTGATATAAAGAAGGCTGCAAGACCTATGAGTGCGCCCGAAATAATTACAATAAGCACCTTGACGTCAAATATAGCAACAGCAAGGAAACTGAGTAATATCATTACATACGAAAAGGCATTCTGAGGAGTTTTCTTGAACATACCCCACAGAGCCTTTGCAACTAAAGCAAGTACACCTGCGCGGATACCTCTGAGAGCGAACTGTACAATTTGGCTCTCCCACACAAATCCGAGACAATAAGAAAGAAGAAGTATAATAATGAAAGATGGCATAACCACGCCCAGAGTAGCACACATAGAGCCGAAAAATCCTGCTACTTTGTAGCCGATAAACGTGGCTGCATTTATTGCGATCGGTCCCGGTGTAGATTCGGACACAACTACTATATCGAGGAGAGTGTCTTTGTCTATCCAGTTCTTTCTCTCTACGACTTCACTTTCCATAAAAGGAATCATAGCCATACCGCCTCCAAAGGTGAAGGCTCCGATCTTAAAGAATATCCAGAAAAGTTTCAGGCAGTTCCTGAGTTTTTCCTTTATCATCATTTCATCTCCTGATTGTAAACTTCCCAAAAAAGAGGGCCTGATACCAGACCCTCTTAAAATTATCAGTTGTTTCCTGCTTTTTCAGAAGCCAGTTTCTCAGCACGGTATTTTTCCATATCCTTGTCACGAATTTCGACACGACGGATTTTACCTGAGAAAGTCTTGGGCAGAGCATCAAAATACTCTATCATTCTGGGATACTTATAGGGTGCTGTGTTCTTCTTTACGTAGTCCTTAAGTTCCTGAGTAAGTTCCTCGGAGGGAGTATATCCCGGACGAAGCACCAGGTTTGCTTTGACAATCTGACCTCTTGTTTCGTGGGGATATGCGGTAACCGCTACCTCCAGTACTGCGGGATGCTCCAGAAGTACAGACTCAATCTCAAAGGGACCTATACGATAGCCCGAAGATTTGATAACGTCATCGTTTCTGCCTACGTAGTGGAACAGTCCCTCTTCATCCATATAAGCAACGTCGCCTGTATGATAATAGCCTCCGTACCACTTCTCGTGGGTATCCTCTTTGCTCCAGTTATAACTACACAGAAGTCCTCTGGGACGAGTAGCAAGAGAGGATGCTTTGATACAGATTTCGCCTGAGATACCCTGCTGACATTCGTCGCCTGATGCATCAAGAATCTTAATGTCATAGCCGGGTACGGGACGTCCCATTGAACCGGGTACGGGCTTGCTCCAAGGATAGAGAGTACCTACACATATCGGAGTTTCACTCTGACCAAAGCCCTCGTGAATCTCGAGTCCTGTGATCTGTTTCCAGTTATCGAATACATCTGCAGGAAGTGCCTCACCTGCTGTACAGCAATGCTGAATAGATGAAAGGTCGTATGACTTTACATCTTCCTGAAGAATGAAACGGTACATTGTGGGAGGCACACAGAAGGTTGTGACCTGATATTTCTCAAGTTTTTCCAGAATATCTTTAGCAACGAAACGCTCAAAATCATAAACCATAATGGCAGACTCGCCGAACCATTGTCCGTAAAGTTTGCCCCATACAGACTTCATCCAGCCTGTGTCGGAAATTGTGAAGTGCATACCGCCGTCCACAACTCTGTGCCAGAAAACTCCTGTCATAATATGACCGAGAGGATAAGAGAAATCGTGAACGATCATCTTGGGGTAGCCTGTGGTGCCTGAACTGAAGCACATAATCATCGGATCGGTTGCCTTGGTGCTTGCTTTACCTGTGGGACGTGTCCACTCATCGGAAGCTGCCTCAAGTCCTGCTTCGAAGTCGATCCATCCCTCGCCTGCATCCTTATGCTCTGTTACCATCTTCAGACGGACTGTCTCGTACTTGCCCTCGCCTGCATCGTAGTTTTCGGTACAGTTGCCGTGGCCTGTAATGAGGATAGCGTTGATTCTGCCCACGTTACAACGGTAGATGTACTCGCCTGTTTTGAGCATATCGTTTGCCTGCACCACTACGGCACCGATTTTGTGAAGTCCGAGGATTGCTATCCAGAACAGATAACTTCTGCGAAGAATAAGTAAAACTCTGTCGCCCTTCTTGATTCCCAGAGATTTGAAATAGTTTGCAGCTTTGTTGGAAAGGAGCATCATATCTCTGAAGGTGAAGCGTTTTTCTTCATCCTGTGCTGAGATGTAAAGAAGTGCGAGTTTGTCGGGCTTGGTGGTACCAAGTTCGTCAATTACATCATAGGCAAAGTTAAAATCATCGTTCCATGTAAGTTTGTAGTTCTTACAGCAATCCTCTAACGAGCTAAACGAGTCTCTGCTTCTGCCTGTATATTTTTCATAAATTGCCATTCCTAAAATTCCCCCGAAAGATTATTTGATAACTACTGCAAGGAACTTGAGAGGTTTATCACCGAGCGCCTTGAACGAATGGGGTTTTCCTGAATCAAAATAGATGCTGTCACCCTTGGAGAGTTCGTAGGAAATATCTCCTATATAGAACTTCATCGTACCTGAGAGAACATACTCGAACTCCTGTCCCTCGTGAGAATGTTTCTCGGGGGCTTTCATAGAGGGTTCAATAGTTACAATCATGGGTTCTGCACGTTTACCGCGGAAGGTAAATGCAAGGTGAGAATAGTCGTAAGCCTTGTTACGACTGACCTCTATTCCTTTGCCCTTTCGGGTAACAACACAAGTAGAAAGTTTGGGAGAATCGCCACTCATAATATCTATAACGTCTACACCGAGGATATTGGCGGCATTGTAAAGGAAACTAAAGGAATAGTCCTTCTCTCCCTCTTCGTATGCACGGTACTCCTCAACGCTCATCTCCATACGACGAGCCATTTCCTCAACGGAAACATCACAAATATCACGAAGTTCCTCTATTCTGCTGCCGATTTCTTTAAGTTGATCAGTCATAGCGAAGTCTCCTTATCTAAAATAAACTTTTTAATATTTGAATTATTGTATCACAAATATTCGGTTTTGTCATCAACCGGGTGCTTTTCTTATTCGGCGTAGTTATAGCCGAGTTCCAGAGCCTTTCTGTTTGACTCAATCAGATGCTGTTTAGAGGCAGGAACCACCTTGCTGAGAGCTCTGTCAATATTCTCAAAAGGAATAATGCCTGATTTTCTGATAACATAGCCGATCATAATCATATTAGCAAGACCTGTGAGTCCTTCATCGTTTGCAAGTTTTGTAGCGGGGATGTAGTAAGCCTCAACGTCCTGACGCTTAACCTCTCTGTCAATGAGAGCGCTGTCAACAAAAATCTGACCGCCGCTTACTGTATCATTCTCGTACTTATCAAGTGAAGGCAGATTCATAACCATAAGTATATCGGGGTTGGACACGATAGGTGAACCAACGGGAGAATCGGAAATGATTACGGAACAGTTGGCAGTACCGCCACGCATCTCGGGACCGTAGGAAGGAAGCCAACTTACACACTTATCCTCGAGGAGTCCCTCATATGCAAGAATTTTTCCGCAGAAAAGAATACCCTGTCCGCCGAAACCTGCAATAAGCATATTCTTAGTCATCTTCTCAGCCCTCCTGTGCAAACTTATCCTTGTATACACCGAGAGGATAGTAAGGAATCATATTTTCCTCAAGCCACTTAAGTGCATTCTGAGGTGTCATACCCCAGTTTGTGGGGCAGGTGGAGATAACCTCTACAAGAGAGAATCCTTTGCCCTCGGTCTGATACTGCAAGGCCTTTTTGATAGCCTTCTTTGCGTTCTTTATATTCTTTACGTTATTGACTGCTACACGCTCAAGATATGTGGCACCGTCTACGTTCTGGAGAAGTTCACACACTTTAAGCGGGAAGCCTACGGTGTTGGTATCTCTGCCGTAAGGAGAGGTCTGTGTAACCTGACCGGGAAGAGTTGTAGGAGCCATCTGACCGCCTGTCATACCGTAGATAGCGTTGTTTACAAAGATAATGGTGATATTCTCACCACGGGCAGCGGAGTGAACTGTCTCTGCGGTACCGATAGCCGCCAAGTCACCATCGCCCTGATATGTAAATACTATGTTTTCAGGGTTAGCACGTTTAACGCCTGTGGCAACTGCGGGGGCTCTGCCGTGAGCAGCCTGAACCATATCTACATCGAAATAATCGTAGGACATAACAGAACAACCAACAGATGCGATACCTACTGTTCTGCCCTGAATACCGAGTTCGTCAATAGCCTCTGCTACAAGACGATGTATAATGCCGTGAGTACAACCGGGACAGTAATGTAAAACTGCATCGGTGAGTGCCTTGGGCTTTTCAAATACTACTGCCATCAGTTGTTACCTCCTGTCTTGTTTGCTTCCTCAATCTTTGCAAGTACCTCTTCGGGAGTCATAATCATACCGCCTACACGGTTGCAAAGAAGAACGGGTTTTGTGCATTCGGTTGCAAGACGGATATCATCAATGAGCTGTCCCATAGAAAGTTCCACGCTTACAAAGCACTTAACCTTATCTGCAACAGCTCTGAGTTCCTTCTTGGGGAAAGGCCACAGTGTTATGGGGCGAAACATTCCAACCTTGATACCCTTTGCTCTTGCCATATCTATAGCGTTTTTGGAGATACGGGCAGAGATGCCGAATGCTACGATACAGATCTCTGCATCGTCCATCATATACTCCTCGTACATTACCTCGTTTTCCTCGATAATTCTGTACTTCTCGTAACGCTCTAAGTTTCTTACTTCCAACTGTTCGGGTTTAAGGAACAGAGAGTTGATTACGTTGTGAGGACGCTCACCCTTGGTTCCTGTGGCTGCCCAGGGTTTATCGTACTCTACTACCTCGCCCATATCAAGAGATACAGGCTCCATCATCTGTCCCAGAGTACCGTCTGCTAAAAGCATAGATGTAATTCTGTATTTATCTGCCAAGTCAAATCCCTTGAAAGTAAGGGATACCATTTCCTGTACGGAAGCAGGTGCAAGCACCAACATATGATAGTCGCCGTGAGAGGTACCCTTTGTAGCCTGGAAATAGTCAGACTGAGAAGGCTGAATACCGCCGAGACCGGGACCACCACGCTGAACGTTAACTACGAATGCGGGCAAATCACAACCTGCAAGATAAGAAAGTCCCTCGCCTTTAAGGGAAATTCCGGGGCTTGAGGATGAGGTCATAGCACGTTTACCTGCTGCGCTTACACCGATTACCATATTGATAGCGGCAACCTCACTCTCTGCCTGAAGGAAGGTACCTCCTACCTTGGGCATACGCTTTGCCATATATGCTGCAATTTCTGTCTGAGGGGTAATGGGATATCCCAGATAGTGACGGCAACCCGCCATAATAGCAGCCTCAGCGAGCGCCTCGTTACCCTTCATCAAAACTTTTTCTGACATTTTTCTTCCTCCTTACTTCTCAACGGTGATTACACAGTCGGGACACATTGTAGCACAGAATGCACAGCCGATACATTTTTCTTCATCTGTTACTGTTGCGGGGTGATATCCCTTGTGGTTAATCTCCTCAGAGAGTGCAACGATTCCCTTGGGACATGCACCGACACAAAGGCCGCAGCCTTTGCAGAGGTTTTTATCGAATGTTACCTTTGCCATAGTTAATTCCTCCATTTACGGCAATTTACCAGACTCTTTCCTGTAGAGTCAGGGGTAAAATATTATCATATTTACACTGAAGTTCGGGATAAAGTTTATCCCATACGGTAGTGAATCTGAGAGGAAGTCCCGTTTTGGCGGTGATTTCCTCTATGAAATCGAAGGAGCTGACCACATCCGAAACCGTAGTCAGTTGTCCGATATTTGAGTTGTTGACTATGCCTGTGAAAGGGATGCCAGCCGCAGATTCTATTTCTGCTTTCATCTCAAGCACATCCTCGACAGTACGTGTCAGAGGTCTGTAGCAGTTGACGACCATAAGCATCTCGTAGTCGGCTTTCATTATACCCTCACGATATCTGCCCAGAGCATAGGCGCCTCTGTCATCTCCGCCCACGTCACAGATTGCATAGGTATTTTCGTCATCTATAATGGCGTAAGCCTCTGCAGGCAGGGCGGGTAAGTCAAGATTGGAGTTAGCAAAAGGTGATGATATCATCCTGATACCAAGTTGTTCCAATCGGTCTGTGCTGTCCTTGGCTCTATAGTATGGATTTACTATGTCAAGGTCTGCAAGGGCTACGTCTTTGCCTGTTGCTTCTCTGATTAAGGCGGCATAGTTTACAGCGATGTTGGTCTTGCCCGAGCCGTAATGCCCCGCAAAAACCGTTATACGCTTCGGGTTCTTTATCATAACTTTGTAATCCATCCGAACTCGTCACTTACTGTGCCGTTTTGGATACCTGTTACTGTGTCATAGAGTTTCTGAGAAAGTTCACCGATAGAGCCGTCGCCGATGGTCATAACGTCGTCTTTGTAACGAAGTGTACCGACAGGTGAGATAACGGCGGCAGTACCTGTGCCGAATACCTCTTCAAGTTTGCCTGTACGCTGTGCCTCTATAAGTTCATCAACGGAAATTCTTCTCTCCTCTACGTCAAGTCCCCAACTTTTGCACAGAGTGAGTACTGAGTTACGGGTAATACCGGGAAGAATAGAACCTGAAAGTGCAGGTGTTATAACCTTGCCGTCAATCTTGAAGAAGATGTTCATAGCGCCAACTTCTTCTATGTACTTTCTCTCAACGCCATCAAGCCAGAGAACCTGACTGTAACCGCCGTCGTGAGCCTTGACCTGTGCAGCTAGAGATGCAGCATAGTTACCGCCTGTTTTAGCGAAACCGATACCGCCTTTTACTGCGCGCACGTAGTCGTCCTCGATCCATATACCTACAGGTGCAAGACCGCTGGAGTAATAAGCACCCGAGGGTGAAAGAATGATCATAAACAAGTATGTTTTACTGGGTGCAACACCGAGGAAGTCGTCTGTTGCAATAATGAAAGGACGGATATAAAGTGAAGTACCCTCTGCTTTGGGTATCCACTCTCTGTCCACGTCAACAACTGCCTTGACAGCCTGAACGAAATCTTCAACGGGAAGTCGAGGAATACAGAGGCGGTCGTTGGTATCGTTGGTACGCTTGGCGTTCATATCGGGACGGAAAAGTCTTGGCTCGCCGTCTGCACCGCGGTATGCCTTAAGTCCCTCGAACATTTCCTGTCCGTAATGGAAAACCATTGCAGCAGGAGAAAGAGAAATATTCTCATAGGGAACTATTCTGGCATCATGCCAACCCTGTCCCTCTGTGTAATTCATGATAAACATGTGGTCGGTAAAAATCTTACCGAAACCGAGTTTTGTTTCATCCTGAGGCTTTTCCTTAGGATTCTGTGTAAGTGTAATCTTGATGTCTAACACTTAAATCACTCCTTAACGTTTTATTGTTATCGGGTGTGGCTGTGTGCCTTTGCCCTATCCTTATGAATTCAAATGTCAAAGTAATTGGGAAATTATACCGACGAAAATAAACAAAACGCCCTGAAGCGTCTATGCTTCAGGGACGATAAACACCGCGGTACCACCCGGATTGCCACGAAGTAATCGTGACCACTCATAGTCTGTAACGAAGACTGCCCGTGACTCCTTAACGGCAGAAAGGTAAATAATAACCGTCTGCTTTAGGAAGCCCTGCTCGGGAATGATACGCAAAATCTCCGTGCATCGGTTCACACCAGCCACCGACTCTCTGCAGCCTTTGAAAGTTGCCCTTTTCCGTCAAAGCATTTTTACATTATAAATATGAAAAGATTAGTTAATATAATACACCCCGAAACGGGCTTTTGTCAAGTTTTTTCGCCTGTTTCGGGGTGTTTTCATCATAATCTGCGAATTGAACGATTTATCTCGTTAAATTGCTGTTTATATTATTAATTTTGACAATAAAAGTTAGTGAACCTTGGCTCCACGGGAAGACTTGCGCTCCTCGGGTTTGATTTCTCCTGCTTTGGTGAGGGAAATCTTGGTAAGCAGAGGACCTACAAGTTCGTAAACCATTACAGAGAAGAGCGTGATGTTACGGATTATATCTCCCTGAGTGCCACCAAACTCAGCAGAAGCAATAAGCGTCATGCCCAATGCCACGCCTGCCTGAGGAAACAGAGTTATACCCAGATACTTCTGCACACTGCTTTCACAGTGAGTAAGCTTTGCACTAACGGAAGCACCGAAGTATTTACCCAAGCATCTGAATACGATGTAAATAACACCCACAAGTACCATAGTCCACTGTGTAAATACGCTGAGCTGAAGTTCTGCACCGCTTATTACAAAGAACAGAGCAAACAGAGGTCCAGTCCAGCGGTCGAGTCTGTCCATAAGTTCCTCTGAAAAGTCACACATATTGCAAAATACCGTACCCATCATCATCAGAAGCAGAAGTGAGGAAAATCCGCAATGGACACCCCACAAAGTGAACTTAAGCTGGGAAACGGCAACGCCCATAAGTACGTAAGCAACTGTAATAGAAAGACGTTTGCTTCTGGAATGGAAAAGCCTCTCTGTATATGAAAGTAACGCTCCTAAAACTCCACCAACAACGAGAGAAAGAACGATCTCTACTATAGGTTCAACCGCTACGGAGAGAACGTCAATCTGGCCTGAATTGAATGCCTTCGCAAGTCCAAGAGAAACTGCAAAAATAATAAGTCCGATTGCATCGTCGATAGCAACTACGGGCAGAAGCATCTGTGTAACAGGGCCTTTTGCCTTGTACTGACGGACAACCATCAAGGTTGCGGCAGGCGCTGTTGCAGAAGCGATCGCACCCAATGTGAGTGCCACAGGAATATCGATAACTTCGGGCATCAAATAAGAAAGTGCGATTAAGGCACCGTCAACAAGTATTGTTGCCACCAATGCACCGAAAAGTGCGATAACCATTGCCTGTTTACCGATTTTCTTAATGCTTTGAAGTCTGAACTCGTTACCGATTGTAAAAGCGATAAAGCCCAGTGCCGCCTCAGACATAATAGTGAACTTTGCTACATTCTCCTCAGAGATAAAGCCCAGTCCCTCAACACCCAGTTGTCCCAGACAATAAGGACCTACCAATATACCAGCCACAAGATATCCTGTAACCGCAGGAAGCCCCAGAGGCTTACACAGTCTTGTCATCAGAAGACCTGAAAACAACGCCACCGCAAGTGCAAGTAATACAGTCATTTTGTTCTACCGTTCCCTTCGTTGTACTCATTGAGAAAAACACTCTCAAACTGCTTCCAATCATACCCCTTGTGCCTTGCTTTGTCAATGATTTACAGAGGATTTTTAAATAAAATCAGGAGACATCCGCTGTGGAATGTCTCCTTTTTAGTCGTAAGGTTATAGGGCTTAACCTGTAACCGTACCTGTTATGGTAACAACTGTCACTCCTGCACCTGATGCAGATGAGGCGGGTACTGTAAGTGTGAGTGTACCTGTAGGAAGTATTAAAGTGTTGTCAGCGCCGACTGTGTAATCATCGGGACCATATACTGTAGTGATACCCTCACTCTGAAATACTATAGAAGTAATTGTAAAGCCCTCGGGGAGGACATCGGTGATTACTACGTTTGTGGCAGGAATGTTGCCTGTGTTCTCGATTGTAAAGGTATAAG
Organism: Ruminococcus sp.; assembly: GCA_045603105.1. Classification (GTDB taxonomy): domain Bacteria; phylum Bacillota; class Clostridia; order Oscillospirales; family Acutalibacteraceae; genus Ruminococcoides. The sequence goes on along the minus strand of JAZULM010000053.1, from coordinate 24,388 downwards.
TCAGAGTATCGCCTGAGATTACTGTTGTTTTGTCTACGGCTTTCACTATGCTGACCTCGGCGAAGTCTGCTCTGGGAATTGTAACAGAGGGTGCGGGATCAGCGGTGAATATTTCACCTGTGGCGCTATCCTGACGAGCCTGTACTGTAGCAGTATTTGTGATACTGTCAACATTGTCCCCTATAGTGCCGTTTACTCTTGTCACGTAGACTACTGTAACGCTCTCTCCGGGCTGGAGAACTGCTACGACGGGAATGGTAAGAGGGTTTACGTCAGTAGGTGTTACCTCTGTTACAGATGAGTCGTTTACTATCAAGGCGCTGCCTGTAAGGTAGTTTGTAAGGGTGGGAGTTCCACCAAGGTCGTCTATAACCTCTACTGCATAGAGAGGCTGTGTACCTGTGTTTGTAATTGTTACAAGGTAGGTTATATTTTCGCCGGGACGCCAGTCGTTATTAGCGGTGTATTTTTCAGCAGTAATGCTGTAACTGTCAAGAAGATTTGTGGACACCACGTTGGAAGCGGCGGTGCCTGTATCGGTACCTGAGTTATAAGTCAGGGTTGCTGAGTTGTTGAGTATTGTTGCCAATTTTTTCACCTTTCATTTTATAGTTTATAGATCCACGGAAGCTTCCTTTTCCATAATATGCAACGAACAATTACAAAGTTCAAAAAAGAGCAGTACTTTTCAGTACTGCCCTATTTATTCAGTATATAGTTTTTTGAGAGTTTCTTTGAACTCAGTTTCAGGTATCGCAAGTCTTTTTGCATAGCGTACCAAGTTTTCAAGCCTTACTTCAAGCATTTCTTTGCGAAGACGTTTTATGTCATCGGCTGAAAGTTCGGCTACAAAACATCCTCTGCCTACTGCAGTATTGATAAATCCCGAACGTTCCAGTTCTTCCCAGGCTCTTTTGACCGATATTACACTGATACTCAGTTGTGACGAAACTGTACGGATGGGAGGCAACAGACTGCCGACACTTAATTCACCTTTTATTATTGCCCCTGCTATCTGGTCGTAAAGTTGCTGATACAAAGGCTCAGAGGATGAGTTGGAGATGCTTATATTGATCATAAGTCAAGCCTCTCGAATCTCTTTGCGGATATGCTGTATCCCCAGAGATTAAGCCCGAAAAACGCGATAATTCCACCCAATAAAACGGGAATCTGCATAAGCATTCCCTCGGGTGTAGAGGAGTCAAGATATATACTCAGTGCAGAAGGTGTATACTGTGCGATTCCCTCTACGGCAAGAATATATACCACAATGAAAATTGTCGCCAGAAGCATAGGCTTTCGTATCTTATTGCCTGTTTTATAGAAGCCTGTCATATAGATAAAATTAAAACCGCCGAACATCAAAAATACAAATCCAAAGAAAGCGGGATTGATGTCTATGCCTGCCTGGTTTACACCGTCTCCGTAAATAAGGCGGGAAATAACCGCAAACACACCTGCGCATAAAATAGTGGAAAGTTCATAGAGGCATACCGATAAAAATCGCGCCTTGACCACGTCTCTTTTTCTGATTGGCAGGAATGCCGTATACTCGATATCCTTGTTCGCTTTTCCTAAAGAGAACACGTTATTCAGTACAACAAGCGTAGCGTAAATAAAGGTCACATAGTAGCAGTAATCGGGGATGAGCAACATCGCTCCCAATATCAGAAACAAAAAGTATGCCGGATGAAAAGACAGTCTATATTCCTTGTAAAGCAGATTTATCATATTCTCACTCCCTCTCCAGATGAATCATAATATCTTCAAGTCCTATTCGCTCCACCCGGGCACCTGCTGACAGAAAATCCTGCTCGAAACGCGACTCAATCATAGCCTCGTAGCCGAAGGAGGACTTTCTCATACCGATAAGTTTTTCACTGAGTGACTCGGAAAGTTCACCGCCACTTACAAAGCGGTAACTATCAGCAAAAGTTTCTTTATCTGTAGAAACTAAAACTCTGCCCTTTTGTATATAGGTTATATAGTCGGCACATTTTTCCAAATCGGAAATAATGTGGGTTGAAAACAGAATACTGTGTTCTCCGTCAGAAACAAGGTCGATGAAAATTCCGATAAGTTCATCGCGGGATACGGGGTCAAGTCCCGATGTAGGCTCATCTAATAGCAGTAATCTTGCACCGTGGGAAAGAGCCAGAGCCAAGGAAAATTTTACTCTCATACCCTGGGACAATTCCTTGATTTTCTTGTTCTCATCAATACCGAATTTGCGAAGATAACTCTCAAAAAGTTCTTGGTTCCAATTATCGTAAAACCTTGATGTTACCTTGGCGATTGTCTTTACTTTACTGGTGAGATAATAGTCGGCACCACCGAACACTACGCCTATATTCTGTCTGACAAAAATCTCGTCATCGCCAAGAGATTTGCCCATAAATTCTACGCTTCCGCCATCGGGAGAAACAATACCGAGCAAAGATTTCAGAGTCGTGGTCTTACCCGAGCCGTTTCTGCCGATAAAACCCATAATTGTACCTTCCTCTACTGACAAAGAAACTCCGTCTAAAGTAAAAGTTTCGAATCTTTTGGAGAGTCCCTCTACCTTTAAAATGCTCATATTTATCACTCTTTTCTAAGCAAAGTAATCCTGTGAACTTTGTAATTATTGTGTATACTCATTATACACAATATTGTATGATTGTCAAGAGTAAAAAAGCACCGCCTCACAAGGAAGCGGTGCATAAAAATCAGTCTTATTTAACGTCAAAGAGCTTGTAGGAATCCCACAGAATATCCTCAAGTTCATTATTTGTGGGATATATAGTCTGGTTGTGTCTTTCATAGGTATATCCCTTCCAACCGAAGGTAGCGGACATACTCTTGTATCCCTCAAAACGACTTGCTTCAATATTGCTGTACTCAGACTCGGATATAGCGTTACCGTTGCCGTCTGTATAGGAAAGTTCGTAATCTTCGATGCTGTCGTTATAGATAGAAGCCTCTACTGCAAGAACCTCCTCAGTTACCTTGCCCTCGAAAAGTGAAACTGCAACTTTTGAGGTATAACTTTCACGGATATTTTTCTTATTGAAATCGGTAAAAATGTAGTATATCTGTCCGTTTTCATTATTTTTGTAACACTTGGCGCTACCGAAGGTAACGTCAGCCTGAGAGTCGGTGCTGTAAATATGCTCAAGTTCTGTGAGGGCGTCGTTATTCTCTGACACCTCGTAGTATTTTGTCTCGGTAATATTAGCGGCGCCGTAATTCTTAGAAGCAGCGATCTCCACCCTGCCGTTTTGATCCATATCGGTTATGGCATAACTGTATACGGTGGATCCCTCCTCGGGGAGATATGACCACATAGTTGTATTTTTAACTATCAATTCCAACTGTTTTGTGGGATTCGCAGAACATCCGCAAAATACAGAAATAATCAGTATAAGTGCAAGTCCTACAGCAAGTATTCTCTTATTCATAATATATCCTCCCAAAATAAAATTCATCTCTTAGTATGATATCTCATACTCTATAAGATTGTCAATGGGTAAGCTTAACCCTCTGAAAGAGTTTCCCACAGAGTGTACGCCTCGGTCAGTTCGTTTTGTAAACTTTCAAGCAAGGAAGTAAGTTCCATAAGTTTCGTGTAATCTGCTGCTACTTCGTCGCTTTGAAGTTTCTCCTGAAGTGCTGATATTTCTTCTTCGAGTTCAACTATACGAGCCTCGGTTTTGTTCAGGTCGCTGAGTCGCTTACGCTGACGCGCCTGTTCCTCTTTGCGAAGTTTATACTCGTTTACTTTTGGCTGAGCGGGTGCAGTACCCTGTGATTCTGACAATTCTTCTGAGAGAGATTTGTCAGCGGCGGTTTTTTCTGCATAATAATCGTAATTACCAAGAAATTCTCTGACACCGTCAGGTCTGAGTTCGTAGATTCTGTCGGCAAGTTTATTGATAAAATATCTGTCGTGACTGATGATAAGCATCGTACCCTCATAGTCAAGCAAGGTCTGTTCAAGAGCCTCTCTGGAGGGTGTATCCAAGTGGTTGGTAGGCTCGTCAAGTAAAAAGAAATTAGCACCCGAAAGCACTAATTTAAGCAACGCTACTCGGGCTCGCTCACCACCGCTTAAGGCTTTTACAGGCTTGAATACATCGTCACCTTTTATGAGGAAAGCGCCTAATGCTGTGCGGATTTCCGTATTGTTCATAGCAGGGTACGCATCGCTGATTTCTGAGAAAGCGTCTTTATTTTCGTCAAGGTCCGACTGCATCTGGTCAAAATATCCTACATCCACTCTGGCTCCGAATGTCAGGTTGTCGTACTCTGCCTCGCAGATTCCCCGAAGCGCCTTGAAAAGCGTGGTCTTGCCACAACCGTTGGCGCCGACAATAAACACTCTCTCGCCCTTGCGTATATGAAGATTTACGTTCTCAAAAATCTTTGTATTGTCAAAAGATTTGGACATATTGGTACAGATAAGCACATCGTTTCCGCTTTCTCGTTTCGGTTCAAAAGAGAAATGAATCGTACTTTCCTCGCCTTCGGGACGGACAAGTCTCTCTCGGATTCTGTCGGCTTCTTTCTGCTTGCTCGCAGCAGTTATGAAATTGTGTGCTCTGCCCCATCGTTTCTGCTGTTCAACTATACCCTCAATACGACGGATCTCCCGACTGTCGCGCTCATAAAGTCGCCTCTGAGCCTCTAATTCATGGGCTTTTTTCTGCATAAAGACGGTATAGTTGCCGGTATAGGAACGTATAAGTTTATGCTCAAGTTCAATGGTCTTGTTGGTAACTGCATCCAAAAAGTATCGGTCGTGGCTGATAATGAGCATTGAGCCGTCAAAATCCTTGATAAATCCCTCGAGCCAGCGAACGGAATTTATGTCGAGATGATTGGTAGGTTCATCGAGCAAAAGCAGGTCTGCTCCCGATAAAAGAAGTTTTGCAAGGGAAAGTTTTGAGGCTTGTCCTCCGCTGAGAGTACCGACTGTCCTGCTAAAATCTTCCTCAGCAAATCCAAGTCCCAGAAGTGCTGAACGGGTGCGACTTTTATAGGTAAGGCCGCCGTCTGCATTATACTTATCTATAAGCTGAGTTTGTGTGGAAATCAGCTCGTCTATATCACCTTTTCCCTGCTCTATACTGCGGGTAACAGACTCAAGCGTCCTCTCCATCTCCATAAGGTGTTCAAAGACGGTCAGAAGTTCATCAAATACTGTTCTATCGGGAACTGTGCAAGCGTGTTGAGCCATATATCCCACAGTGCTGTCACGAGATATGACAACCTCACCCATTGTAGGCGAGAGTTCTCCTGTGATTATTTTTAGCAAGGTGGACTTACCTGAGCCGTTTCTGCCGATAAATCCTACTCTGTCACGTTTTTCTATATCAAAATTCACATCAGAAAACAGAGTTCTCTCTATAAAACTCATAGAAAGTCCTCTTAAAGACAGTACAGCCACAGATCATCACCTCGCAAATTATAGTAAACTGAGCCACATAGGGCTAAAAGTAATAATACAATATGAAACGGGGAAAAACAATAGAAAAAAATAAAAATTTTTATAAAAAACTGTTGACAATACATTTTGACTGTGTTATATTATTAAAGCACTTTTCGTGCTGGTGTAGCTCAGTTGGTAGAGCAGCTGATTTGTAATCAGCAGGTCGGGGGTTCAAGTCCGTCCACCAGCTCCAACAAACAGGACCTGCTAAATTAGCAGGTCTTTAATATGGGAGAATTCCCGAGCGGCCAAAGGGGGCAGACTGTAAATCTGTTGTCAGTGACTTCGGTGGTTCGAATCCACCTTCTCCCACCAAACGCAAATAATCCGAACATTATCATCAATGGTGATACGTTCGGATTTTTTGTTTTTATTAAATATTATTATACAGATTGATGAATTTATAGCTAAACTATTTTAAAATTAACAACTATACTTCGAAGTTTTTGTATGGTTTTGAAGTAAGGAGATTATTTTTTTTGTTTATAATTAAGCTAAACTTAAAACTTTGTGTATAATAGATTGTTGCTTGCATTCGAATTGTTTGCAGAGGCAAAATGGAAAATTATGAAAATGTTTCATTATAAGATATGTTTTGATTATTGTTTTAATCAAACGATAATCAAACAAATATAATTGACAAATACGTTGTTATAGTGTACAATTATGATGTAACAAATGGAGGTGAGAGCATTGGGACTACTTTATTTAATTTGATTGCAGTATTGTTTAGCAAAACCCTTGAGTTATCTAATAGCGAACGCAAGACACCAATTAGTAAAGAAATGTCTGATACTTACGAGAATATAGCTAGAAGTATTTTGATAAATATTTTCCAAGGCGACAAAATGTTTATAAATACACAGAACTTTGCTGATATAATAAATTCCTGCGAAAAGTATAATGATCTTATAGTTTATAGGTGCGTGTTGTGTCAGCTGGATTTGTTAGTGGATATTAACGAAGTGATCAAAGCTTACGACTATAATAAAGTGTACAACGGAACATTATCGAAAAGTTTTGATAGTTTAAATACAAATGCTTCAGAAACTGGGATAACTATTATTCCAAAGGTAACTTCTCTAACCAACACTATTTATGTAAAAAAGGATAACGAAGTTGTAGATAAAAATTATACAGATGGCAATTATTGGTATGATAATCTTAACGAACATTTTAATAACATCATTTGTATAAAAAACACCGCATTGAATGGTTATACAATAAAAAATGTTATTGTCGATCTTTTTAAGGATCGAAACAGAGAGAAAATTGTTATTGGCGTAACTCCATGTTGTAATGCGAAACTAGATGAGATTATGGATGTAGTAATGTATTGTAGCAAAGAAACAGGTGAGCAACATTTTTGTATTAAAGAATACTATGATTCAAAGAGGCTTACTGAGCGATTTATTAATGTTGCTTCAAAAGCTAAAAGTAATAATGTAGACATTTTAATTGGACCAGAAATGTTAGGTGCTTTAGAATTGTGCGAAACAGATGATTTAGGGTTTAATCAAAATTTTCGTAATGTAACTGATGAACTTCCCTATCTTACTGTAACACCGTCTGTATGGGTAGATGGTAAAAATTACTTATCAGTTTATTTGAAAAGTGGCGAACAAATCGGAAAGCAATATAAACAAAATAGTTTTGAGTTTTCTGATTCTGGCGAACGTTTTGAAGAAGATTTAAAAAATATTCCCAGGGAGATTTTACTTATACATGTTCCTGGATGGGGAAGGGTGGTTTTTCCTATTTGTGTGGACTTTCTTGTTGCTACTTATAGAGATTTGCTCGCTAGGGAACTCAAGGCAACTTTAATGTTATGTCCATCTTATTCTAGTGGTACAGTGCAGTTTGGCAATGCATCTGGATCAGTTAAAGATTTTGGTACTAGGTTTGTATGGATAAATTCTTGTTCAGCATTAAGAAAGTTTACAGACAAACCAGAGGTGATAGGTTTAGTTTCGGTTCCTGTTACTAGTCCTGATAATGTGGTATCGAATGCTATTCCAATAAAGCCACAATGTAATGGAATGTGTAGAAATGATTGTTTGTTTACTATAACAATTCAAGCGATCAGTAATGGAAGCCATCATTGTAACGAAGTTGAGATTAAACATGTGCCACTTTTTTAAAGTGGCACAGAAAAAGGAGGTAAAAATAATGATAAATAGAAATAAATTAGAAGAATCATTGGAACGGAATGATTACGAGAATCTCTTCTTATATATACAAGAAAGTTCAAATTATCTAAAGTCATTATTGGAAAATAGCAACTTTGCTGAATTAGAAAAAGTATTGGAACATGAGAAAAATCATACTGCATATTACATAAAAAAAGAGTACGCAGAACAAAACATACACTTTATATTTGGAAGATATGTTGGTTTGATGGATGTAATATATGATCAATTATCAAACGAAAGTCAAATGCTACAATTTAAAAATAAGATAGAAGAATACGATATTTCAGAAATCCCTCATGTAAATGAAATTATACTTTCCATTCATCGAGATGAAGGAATTCGTCACGGAAAGCTTGCTGATAATATTGGAATAGATAAGAGTACACTTACGGGAATAATGGATAAACTTGTGGATAAGGGAGCAGTAACATTTACTCGTCCAGGTAAGTATAAGTATTATTATCTTAGTAAATTTGGAAAAGCATACTACGAAAACAATAAAAAGTTTTTAGAAGTTGGATCAAACATAGAAACCCTTATAGAACAAATATTATTGTGTTTATCTAAAGAGGAAAACGCTACAGATAGAGCTTTAGAAATTATAACAGCATTATGCAGAGGAAAAAGTAAATCTAATGGGTATAATTATAAAATAAAAGGTAATGTAGATACATCAAGAGTTTTTGCGGCTATTCCTTCAATAAAAGCAGTAAATGTAATGTTTCCTGAATCTAAAAAGATACATACAATAAACCAAGCTATGACTTTTTATTTTAATCAAGATTCCCCTTTTGTTAGATTGATAGACAATAACAACGAGAATTTTACTGAACGCTCTACAATACCAGAATTAGATCTTATTAGTATTTGAGGTGAATAAAATGAAACAACAATTAAAAGTAGAAGAATTTTTAAAAACAGCAAATTATAAACGAAGTTTGTCAGATTTTTGCTTTTGCTACTATGAATGGTATATTGAATCTGAATCCGACAAGGTAGCATTAAATAATTTTATAAAGCTTTTAGAATGGAATAAAAATTCAGACGAGTCTCTAGATTTAGATGAAATGATGCCCAAAGATATGTATCGAGAAATAATCGATAATTTATTACCGATTATACAGAAAATTGTTGATAAATTAATTTTAGAAAGGCTATCCGAAAAAGAGTTTTATGCTGTTCTATATAATAATATAATGGATAATATACTGTTTTCTAAGAAAGAAGAAAAAATATGTGCTATCATAATTTTAATGTTAGAACCAAGGATACCTTATTTCTATTTAGATGAAGCAATTAAAATGGAGGATGATGATTACAAATCTGCATCTGATTCAATTTACAAACACATTTCTAAAGCATATTTTATATTGGAATATGGGTACGAACAAAATACAGAAGTAGCCTCTCAATTATATCGTTTAGTAAAAGAGCAAAGTAGCGAAAATGATAAAATTGTTTTAATATCGAATATAATAGGCTTTTTTAATGCTAAAATTAAAATCTTATATGATAAATTGATTCAGGAAAGCGAATAGATATTTACTTTGTTTTCTAAATAATCTCATTATACATTTTATAGCATAAATACAGAGCAGAGATTGTCCCTCTCTGCTCTGTTTATTTTATATATTTCACTTGTTTTCTGTTAGACCCAATTTCCATTTCTCAAATTCTTTTCTGCCTTCTTCAGTAGCAAAGAAAGCTCGTATTTGAGGGAGAAAGTGTCTCGCGAGAATTTCTATCTCGTGCTGTGGAATACCGCTTTTTGTGTCTGCCATAAGGCAACACTGCTGTTCATCTTAATGTCGAGCCATTCCTCCTTTACATATTCATGTTCATACCACTGTCGTGGTTGTTTCGGTTTCGTTTCTTCATATAATTTTTCCTTTCTGTTATTACAAGTCGTGTTGTGCAGTCCTCAGTTTCATCATCTTCGTCGATTATTTCACTCAGGGCACCAATAAGAAATGCCGTATCAGTTCCCAGACTATGAGAAGAAGAGAGGGTATCAGAGCAATGAGCATAAGTTTCACTGTATGTTTTCTGAGCCTCTGCTTCTCGTTTGAGAGACTCTGTGAAAACTGCTCGCTCATTCTCCCAACCTGTTTCTCCGTATCCGTCAGAAATTTCTCCAGAGATTTCTTCATTTCCTCCGTAGGTTCCTGAAGATTTGAATTGAACTGAGAGATCTCCGTCTTCAGACTCTGAGTGTGATTTATAAGTGTTTCCAGATGTGACTGCATGCTTTCTGTCAACTGCTGTCGGGTAGCAAGCAACAGAAGCCTCTCCTCGATGTCCTGAAGTACCTTCACCTGAATGCTGAGCTCCGATATCAAAGCTTTCCAGTTCTGTTCCGTTATAGATACGCAAGGTACATAAGTCTCTGCGGTTTTCAGATTCTGTTGTGCCTCTGTAAGCAAATCTTGATGTGATTTTCGTCCTGATTGTAAATTCATTTTCCATCTTCTCCTTTAAAAATTTGTTATCGAATAATTTAATATCCCTGCACTTGTTACCGTCAGGGGTGGTGTAAGTTATGTGTTTTCTGGAGTCAGACCAGTTTACTTTGTAACCTTCAAACTCCATAAGCATTATGAAATGCTCTTTTGATTTTGCAATTTGCATTGCATTTGCTATGGTAGCCTCGAGCCTCAGTTTCCAGCTTTCTCGTTTTATCGCAGAGCGATATTCTCTGTCTGACATGTTTTTTGATTTTGGTTTGTTTGTTGTCTTTGGCACAACTGATAAGCCGTACTCCGTACAAAGCTTGTCCGACCGATTCATAAGTTCTTCAATATCATTCTCACTGATATGAAACTTCTTGCCGCTTTCAGCATTTACACTGTTCATCACAAAGTGAGAATGTATGTGATCTCTGTCGCAGTGAGTTGAAACTACAATTTCAAAACCGCTGAACTTTTCAGATTCACTAGCAAACCTCAAGGCAATTTCGTGAGCAAGTTGAGGAGAAACTTTTTCATCGATTCCGAAAGATTGAACGAAATGATAGTACTGTCTTCCATCGCTTTTTCCAAAAAGATTCTTGGTGTTACAAAACTCTATGTAGGCTGAGTCAGCAGTACAGTTAATACCCGTTACAAGTTTTACACCATTCTCATCAATGGTTTTACTCTCCTGAGTAGTGTATCTCAGAACATAACCCATACCTTTTGCGGTTTGTTTTGATTTTGAATTGATAAAATGTACTATGGCCATGCTATCTGCCTCCTGTTATTTTTGAAAGTTCATCGTGGATTTTGGCAAGTTCAGTTTGTGTTTCATCAAGATACACGGTCTGAATCTTACCTTGTCTTGCTAAAACCAACAGCTGATTAAGGTTGTTACCAAGCTTTTTGACCTGAGTTCTCAGCTCTTTAAGTCCGTCATAGTTTGCAATCTTTTTTGAGGTTGCACACTTAATAACATAGTCGGTTATGGTCATATTGGCTTTCTTAGCCTTGTTTCTTATGAGGGTATCTGTTTCGTCAGATACCCTTAAATTTATTCGTTTAGTTTTCATAATTACCTCCGTATTAGTTTAATATAAAGTGGGTGCAGGGCTTCTGCCCGCTTAAAGTGCATCGGCAAAACCGCCCCTTTTTTAGGGGTGGCGTACAGCCGAATGCGATGCTGGCTCTCTCCTAAAAGGAGAGAAAATAGAAAAGGCTTACTTTTGCCCCTGATTCGGGTTTTATTAGATAATCGGGTTAGTATCCTCTGTTCTCTTAAAAACGCCCACAAGGGCGAAATATGGGCAAACAACCGCACCTCAACCTGTACTGATAAATAACAGTAACAACAGATACAATATAGGTTTTTGCAGATAACAAAGCAGTTTGTGAATCTCTTTTTTCAGTAGCACCAAAAGATACATGAAACTACTTTGTCACACATATTTAATTATCTGAAACATCAGTATCTAAAAGACTTTCAACCGCATTGTCACTGTTGTCACACTTTTTCTTACGTAGTGTCTGCTATCGGATCAGACTTTGATTTAATAAGGCATACCACACGTTTTGTCTTACCGCCTATGCGGACAGACTTTGTGTTCTGACCTTCTGCAGTATCAATAAGCTTTTCTTCAGCCAAGGCTTTAAGCAATCCTTTTTCAGTAATCGTAAAGCTTTCGCCTTGCTCATCACAGAGTTTCTTTACTGCTCTGTGAGCTGCGGTCTTGTTAAGATAATAGTAATCATCATCTTCATAACCTATAAGATTATTGGGAGTTATATTAGGTTCAAAGTTGCGATTGATAATTACTGCAGAGCCACTGTCAATCAAAGCATAAAGTTTACGGATGAATTTATGTGTAGGCTTGTCCTGCTCAATATTTTCAGATTGTCTTTTTGCCAATACGCAGAGAATTTCGAAAAATTCAGATTCAATATTACTGCAAGCCTCATCGTCAATAACTTTGTGTTCTTTCATAAACAAAAGAAACATCTTCATACCGATTCTGAGGTTTGCAACTATCTCAGGCACTCTGCCGTGACACTGAATACTCTGTTTGTTGAATTCGTTTCTGTATATTCTGAAACTTTCCGCCAGAGAACCAACAAACTTTTTCTCATCAGCATTTGCAAAATTTGAAATCATTTTTGTATACGCGTACATTGTTTTTTGAAGTATACCTTCCGAAGCTTCTTTTTGTAACATTGATAGCATACTTAGATTCACATCTCCTGGCTTTAGTTCAAGTCCGAAGTATCTTGCAGTACCGCTTTCGCCAATGTCGGGCGGAAACTCAGCAGTGATAATTGCATTACCCTGAGGCGGTCGGGAATCCATAGGAGTTGCATCGGCTCTGAGTCTACCTCTGCCAGTTCGGTCACCGTAAGACCTCATAATGGACTGTGCTGTTGCAGTAAGTTTTGCTTCCTCTTGTTTACTGCAAGGGTGGAAGTCATCAATGCAAGTAAGCACATCTTTCAGTGTAAAAGCATGGTGTGTTATGCTGTTGGCGGTATCTCTGAAAGACAAAGGCAAATCAGAAGATGTAAATTTACCAAAGAAAGATAAGAACAATGCCGCCAGTGTACTTTTGCGTGTGCCTGTTTTACCCAAAAGAAAAAGAACGAATTTCGGTTCACAGTTTGCTCTGTGAAGAAACTCGTTCAGCGGTGTCATGAAGGTAAATGCCATCATTGTATAGATTATTTCTCTTGGTGCTACATCGTAATCAAGCAGATGAAATGTATTGGCAATATCTTTGTCCGTATACTCCTCTACAAATTCGTAGCGGTTAAGTTTACCGCTAAGGCTTACATTGGTATCAGCAAGTCCGGGCATCAGGTATTTCCAACATCCTTCAATCTTTTTCCAACCTGTTACGGTATAGGTTGTTTGCCTTGTAGCAAATTTTGCAGTAGACTGAATTGCATACCTGATAAGGTCTTTTACATTTGAACCAATTTCAAGTATGCAATCAACTCCCCATGAGTTCATCAGCCAATTGAATGTTGCAAGGTCATTGCCGTCAACTTCAATTTCTTTTAGCTGACGGCCATTTTCGTGTTCACCTCCTAACAATAGTTTTTTAGTTTCAGTTACTCCGTCATCCTGAGTAATTTCAGAAATGACATAAGGAGTAAAGTTGCAGAGCTTTCTGTTATACACGCCCTGCTTGTTGCACTGCTCTATATACAGGCAGTTGTTATCCACCTTATACTCAGGCGGATAACGTGAAGACATATTGCCTTCGAAACTTGTTTCGCACATAGGGAAACCTCCTAAAATAAAAGTAAGAGCAAAAGTTTTTGAATTTCACTCTTCTGCTTGTATTGTGTTGAAAGTTTTGATAAAATAATATTTGTCATATACAATATAAAACTATCAACGGACAAATTATTAAGGAGGTGTGATTATGTACGGAAGAATTGCTTTTTATGTTGGTAACGGTAATATTGAAATTAATGGTAAAACTTTTGGACTTGGAGAAATAACAACAGAGTTTCTGAATATAGATAAAGTTGCTTATACCGAAATGCGTGATCAGCTTGAAATTGCAGAAAACAAAATAGACAAGTATGTTGAAACCAAAGATATGGCAGACTGGTTTTATGCCAATGAAGAATATATAAAGCTTGATAAGATGATATGTAATTATCCGCTATTAAAACTTTTTAAGGAAGATACCGATATATTGGAGGAAGCAAGAATATTAACTTCACAGCCTTCTTTGTTTGAGGATGATAGTTATGAGCTTACCTCAAAAGATATAGAGATACTCAGAAAAATTTCTGACTATGATGATTACTTGCAAAACCCGGAGGAATATGGTGGCATAGAAACGTTTAGTTTACAGAATTGCGAGAGTGGAGAAATTTGCACTATTAATAAAGAGCAACCGCCTATACCTGAACTGCCTCCTGCAAAAAGTAGAAATCTGCTTATTTTTCTTGGAAGTCTTGAAATGAAATGGAAAATCTATAAAGATTTTTGCGATACCTATACTTTGTTTTTATATGACATTGAATCCTTTAACTACACAATACATAATTTTATATATTTCTTTCTGTCAGAACTTGATAAACTAACTTCAAGTAATTACGCAATGGCACTTAATGCAATGTTTAACCATCCGCGTAAATACAAACTGATAGCAAATCCAATCCGAGGAACAGGCTTATTCACATCAAGCGATTTAGCTAAAATCACATATATTCCAAAAGAAACATCTGAAGGTTCAGGCGAATACAGAATATATCAACTGTATGAAGTTGAAACTTTGCAAACTCTGTTGAAAACTGATTTTTACAACGCTCTTGAGATGGGTTATATTATCCGCAAATGTGAATATTGTGGAAGATACTTTCTTCTGAAAAAAGGCTACCATACAAAGTATTGTGACAAGCCTGCACCTGACAATCCAAAGTATACCTGTGCCCAACTCGGTTATCATCGAATGGGAATTAAGGAACTGCAACCGGATAATCCAAAAGCACAATCTTTAAAGCGGTGCTATCAGCGCATTGACAAAGACTGTTCAAGATATATTATCTCGGTAGAGGATAAAGATAAACTATACGCAAAAGCAAAAGAGCTGTACTTCAATGCGACTACAAGCTCTGGAGTTTCTAATGATGAATTCGAAGCACAGCTTGCTTCAAAAAATCTTTATGCTCTTTGCAATGTAGTCAGAAAAACAAAACCGAGAGGCAGACCAAAATCGACATAAAGCACGGTTTATCGTACACCTATTATGATATGATTATTATAAAGAGGTGTTTTTATGACAAATTACGATTTGGTAACCGCCTTTTATAATGGTGATGAGTCCGCTTTGGAGAAGCTATACTTACAGAATAAAAAGTTTATATACAGCATTGCTAAAAAGGTAGCAATGTCATTTAACTGCTATAACACTACACCTGAACCTCCTCACAATCTGACTGACTATACTAAAGAACTTTTAGAAGAGTTATGCAACGAAGGAGCTTTGATATTCTTTCATTGTCTGCATAAAAAAGACTTCGACCCCGACAAAGCAAAACTGACCACATACTTATATCCGTGGTTACGGGGAGCTATGTATAGTTGGATGGGGAATAACATAGGTGTACTATCGTTAACCGGTAAAGAAATGTCGGCTGTAAGAAAGGTGCAGAAGTTATATTATTCTGACCGTAAGACAGTTGAGGAAATATCAGCTGAATGCAATCTCTCTATTTCTAAGATTCAAAGTCTTATAAGCTACAACACGCATTTTCTTTCTGTTTACGACCTTGTGCCTCAAGATGAAACAGAAGAAACTGATCCCTATAATTACATTGGTGATGACAATCTTTCAAAGTCAGCTGCATCAATTGTTTATCACGACCTTTGTTTAGAATACCTGAAAGAATTGTTTGATACACTATCTGAAAAAGATAAGGAGATTTTAGGGTATTACTACGGGGTTTACGGATATGAAAAGATAAACCTTGAGGAACTATCTATTAAGTATATGTTGACAGTTGACGGAGTAAGAAAGGCGAGAGATTCAGCAATCAAAAAACTGCAAAAAACATACCCTGACAGCAAGTTAGGAATATGGAGGAGTGCTTACAAAGCGGTTATGAATACACAAGCAATATAAAACAAGGTGCAAGCGTAATGCCTGCACCTTGTTTTTAGTGTTATTGATAGCAGAAATACACGTGGTATTCATTATCGGGTTGTAACTCAGCATAGTAGTAAAATCTCAAATCAGTATATGTTGCACCTGACATTGCCATAAAAGCTTCTATCTGTTCATCCATACCAACCACTATTCTGTCCCAATGTTCGTTATAAGACCTAACTGCAGTTTTATCTATCTCTCCCTGATATGCAAACATCCAACCTGTGTTGTGTTTGTTTAGCGTGTGGTCTAAGGTCATGCCTGTTTTTTCATAGTGAGCATTCAGTTCAGATGTGAGCCTTTGCATATTTTCTTCGGTAGAAAACTGTTCGTGTGTAAGCTTAGTATCGTCAGTAATAACAGGTGGTTCTGTAATAATCTCTGTAGGTTCTGTAGTTTCATAAAACTCGGATGGTTCAACCTCAACCTTTGGTGTTTCTGTTTGGGGAGCAGTGACGGTTGTCACTGTAACAACCGCTTCTGTCACTGTTTCTATTTCAACTGCGGTTGAGAATATTGCAGTTGTTTCAATAACTTCTGTTGCTGATGTTACTGTTGTTACTGAAATTTTCACAGTAGGCTCTGTACTTGACCGTGTGCTTGTTGATGTTACTTTTGTGTCAACGCAACCACTCAGACTCATACATATCATAGCTGCAAAGATTATTGCTGTTTGTATTCTCTTTTTCATAGTTACACCTCCGGTATCTCTATTGTTTTTATAACCTCAACCATAAGCTTAACCGCTATGGTGAAGCCTGAGGTGAATGCTTCGGTTTCAAGGTAGTCAGTTATCTCCGATTGACAGTCCTTGAACTTATCAAAGCTTTCTTTTTGCTTTTCCGTAAGCCCTGACATAAGGTCATCTTCATTCTGACAGAGGAGTTTCATAAGGTTATCAAGTTTACTACCTCTGACTATTGATCTCTCTGTCGGTCTTACATTTCCGTACCATAAATCTTCAAGTATTGTCACAGTTTGCACCGCCTTTCTCAGCACAAACACATACCATAACGATCTTCACAAGTCCAGATAAATTTTAGAAGAGATGACAATGAGGTATCTCCCTTAATATTTTGATAAATGTAGTTGTAGAATATATGGTGTATGTTAAAATATAAGCATAAAAGATAGATAAAAAACAGATTAGCCTGTTATATTGGAGTAGGTGGTAATTGTGTATAAGATTTTACTGGTTGAGGATAACAAGGATATCCGCAAGATGATTTCGGATATGTTTAAGATAAAGAGTGGAGATGCAGTGTTTCTTGATACTGCTTCAGATGGGCAAGAGGGATTGGAGAAAGCCTACGAGAACACCTATGATTTATTGCTTCTTGATATTATGCTCCCTGAGGTTGACGGCTTTGAAATCTGCAAGGAAGTTCGCAGACAAAGTGATGTTCCCATTATGTTTATAACCGCTCGCACAGGTCAGGAGGATATCCTCAAAGGCTACGCTCTTGGCTGTGACGACTATATCGTAAAGCCCTTTTCTTTGCCTGTGTTTTATGAGAAAGTTATGGCGCTCATTCGTCGTTCAAAGGGACTTGTCAGATATGATGTTATGACTGTTGGAGATATCACTCTCGACCCCAATAAAGGAATTGTAACTCTTAATGGAGTGGAATTGAGCCTTGCCTCAAAGGAGTACGAAATACTTAAACTTCTTATGGAGAATAAAAACTCTGTAGTCAGCAGAGAGGCTATTCTCGATAAGGTATGGGGTTATGACAATTCGGGAGATATAAGACTTCTTGATAATCATATTAAGAAGCTACGCAAAAAGTTAGGCTCTGCCGGCACTATGATCAAGACAGTTGTTAGACGCGGTTACAGATTGGAGGCGGAAGTATGAAAGCAAAGCCTCTGAGATTGTGTGCTTTATTGATTGTCTTGTTCCTTCTGCTCGGTATCGGTGTATCTGTCTTTTATAGTATAGTTCGATACAATTCAGAAAAGGAAATTCAATATCTGCATGCAGAAGAAAGGTATATGGACTTTCATCTGGATACCCATTCGGAAAGATTCATGCCAAATTTTTATGGTATAGACAGATTTGGCAGATTTGATTATATAGCTTCTGTTGAGGAAGTCCCTGAGTCCGACAACTACATAGCCGTGTCTTTTTCAGACACATCAAACAGTTTTGAATACGGATATATTATTTATGACCAGTTCAGAGCATCTATGACAGATGAACAATATAAGAAGATTTCGGATTATCTGAACAGTGACACGGGTAACGAAAAGACCTATTATGAGCTTTTGTGTACCTACTACAGCTTCATAGATGAGCAGATTATCCCTATAACAATAGAGATTGTTGAAACACAAGAAGACCATGTGTGGTATGCTCAGGATACTCCCATAGAAACATTTGAACTGAATCCTAATGTTAAGCTGACAAACGAAGTGAAAGAAGGTTCCCAGTCCAGAAGAAATGTAATAGACAGAGATTTTTTCTTTGGATTACGCAGTGTCAGCAGAATGAATGAGATAGTGGATAAAGGAAAACAGGATTCTGACTTTTATGGACTCTACTATTTAGGAGATTTTGAGTATGCATACAGACAAACGAGCAATTCTTATGAGCCTGTGGGTGATGGTAAGGTTCACCTTTCGGGATATTCTGTTATCCTCGAAGGTGATTACAATGTCTTCACTGTAACATATATAGAACCTTTCAATGTTATGGAGCATTGC
Organism: Ruminococcus sp.; assembly: GCA_045603105.1. GTDB lineage: Bacteria > Bacillota > Clostridia > Oscillospirales > Acutalibacteraceae > Ruminococcoides. The sequence continues at coordinate 5,913 of JAZULM010000053.1, read as the reverse complement.
ATTGATGATATTAAACTTGTCAGCACATACACCATTATTCTATTCTTTGTAATGGGGGTTCTGATATCCTTAGTTGTCTATATGTATATCAAAAAGCAACTGGAACAGGAGCGTAATCTGATTATCATAACGAACTCTCTTGCTCACAACCTGAAAACCCCTTTGTTTGTTATCAGCGGTAATGCAGAAAACCTTGAGGCAACATCAGAAAACACAGAGCAAAAATCCTATTGTGATGCTATATTAAATCAAGTTGAGGTTATGGACGAGAGAGTTAAGAAGATGTTTGAACTTTCCCGAATGACCTCGGATGTGTATAAACTTAATATTGAAAAATTCAGTTTATCTGAACTTGCAAAAGAAATTATTTCTTCTTACTCAAATGTTGATAAAGAGATTATATTTGAGTGTGATTCAGATGTGTTAATAAATGCGGACAAGTCCCTTATAGGTTCAGTAATTGAAAATCTCATTGACAATGCCCTGCGATATGGCGAAGGAGATAAAGTTTACATTTCTATTAAGGGCAAGACTTTTTCTGTCAGCAATACTTGCAGTTATCTTACCAAAAGGGATTTGAAAAGGATTTTCAAGCCTTATTACCGCCACCCGAAAAATGGACAGAAGTCCGGTAACGGAATAGGACTATATCTTACAAAGAAAATACTTAAGTTTCACAAGTTTAAGCTTAAGGTTTTGTTGTCAAACGGAATCTTTGCAATATCATTTACCGCAAAGTAAAAGGAGCTTTTTATGAAGAAAGCAATTTCTCTATTATGTTTGTTTGCGATAGTTGTGTTGACTTTGTGTGCGTGTCAAGAGGAAACAACAGCACAAAGATGTACATACTATACGCTAAAAGGAAGTTGGTCGGATGTGGATCAACTGATAAATGAATATAACAAGCAGTGTTCTAATTTGGATATGCAGATAGCAGTGGTTGAGTTTGAAAATGAAAATGAGCTAACCAACAAATTTCTCACAGAGGTTATGGCAGGTGCAGGTCCGGATATTATGGGTTCCTCTTTGATATCTCAGACCAATGTACCTATGGAAAAGTTGGTCACACAGAATATTTTTATGGACATAAATTCTATATTGGAAAGCGATACTTCAAGTAATCCTTTGAATCTGAATGAATATAATCAATATGTCATGGATGCTGGTATTGTGGGTGGAAAAAGATATTTTATACCGACTTCATATTCTCCTGATGTTGTAGTCACGTCTTGCGAAGATTTGGCAGAAATCTCTGATATAGCAGGAACCTCTCAGCAACTTACCTATAGCGATATTGTTTTGATATCAGAAAAATACAAGAGCTATTTATTCAGTGAAGATAATTTTGCTAAAAGCATTTTCTATACATGTATAGACGGACAGGTTGACACTGATGCCAAGACAGCAGATTTTGATGATAGGGAGTTTATTGAAACGCTCGACAGTTTGAAGGGTATAGTGGATTCAGATAACAATGCTGGTGGCAGATATCTTCAGAGAGATGAGTATTTGTTCTCCATGGATGGCAGATACAGTATCTTTGATTTAGCTGCAGAGGTGTGCAGAATATCTGAACTTGGCGAAACTCCGTTGATACTTAATCTTCCTACATTGCACAATGGTACATCTGCACAGATTAATGATGCTATATTTATAAACGAAAATTGCAAAAACAAGGAAGTTGCCTTGCAGTTTATCAAATTTGCTCTTAGTGAAAAAACACAAAGCAATATGACAGGTGCAGATATCATTGAGTATAATCCAAATGTATCAGGAGGATTCGGACAATCCTACCCTGTACATAATGAAGTGATGGATAAACTATTTGAGAAGTGTTCATCCATCAGCTTTGATAAAGCTTTTGCAGAGAGCTACCAGGATTCCCTTGATATTAATACAAGCAATATAAGGTTATCTGCAGAAAATGCGGAGCATCTTAGAAAATACATAGAAAACATTCGGAACTTCAGCCTTCATAATGCGTATTCCAATTACAACGACAAAGTAATAAACAGCATTACAGAGGATTACCTGAGTAGCAAAACAAGTTTACCGCAATTTATAGAAAGACTTAAGGCGGTAACAGATATATATCTTAATGAATAAGAAAGAAGGAGTGCTTTTTTATGAACAAAAAGATTTTATCAATGTTGCTTATATTTATATTAACTTTTTCACTTGTGCTTTCTGCGTGTAAAGCTGAAGAAGAAACTGTTCCAGAAGACACTCCTCTTACGTTCTACACCCTCCAAAACTACAGCAGTCACTTGGTAGAGGTTATCGAGAAATACAATAAGTATTGCCTGATTCACGGAGATTACAACGACAGAGTAGAGGTCAAATACTTTGAAACTAACGAAGAAATGACAGAGGTGCTGTCGGTAGAGATGATGTCTGACGGCGGCCCAGATATTATCTCCTTGGATTGTATGCTTCCTTATGAAAAACTTGCAAAGTCAGGCTCCTTTGCTGATATTGACAAGATTATTTCTGATTATGGTTCGGAGCTTGATTTCGATGATTTTAATCAGGTCGTAATGAACTCAGGTATAGTTGACGGAAAGCGGTATTTCATTCCTCTTTTCTATTCCCCTAATGTCTGGGCAACTAACGAAAGCAAATTGGATAAATTAGGTTTTACATCCGATACATTTTCTTACGAAGCGTTGGCAGAGGTTTTACCTCAGTATCAGGGTGAACTTGCCTTCGGCTTTGATGACATAGAATTCTTCTATTATTTTATAGACAGTTTTGTTGACCTGAAAAACGGAACACACGATTTTGATACAGAAGAATTCAGCAAGGCTCTTGATTATGTCACTGTACTTGTGAATGATTGTGATTTTGAAGGCATAGAGAACAATGTTGATGCATGGCAAAAGGCATGCCTTCTTCAGCCTCCGTTTGCTATGTACTTTGGGTTTTCGCCTTTGAACTATGCATCCATGCAGCTTAACAGAAATAACGGCGAGGATAAAATAGCCGTTGTAAATAACTTCAGCCGTGATGGTGAGATATCCGCTTATGTTAATATGGGCTTTGCCGTAAACGAAAACTGCAAACAAAAAGAAAAGGTGCTGACCTTTATTGAATATGCCCTTGGCGACAGATGTCAGGGATACTGGTGCGGTGAACTGTATGATGAAACAAGTTTTACGGGTACTAACTATCTTGATTTGCCTGTGAAAACTGCAATATATGAAAGCGCACTCAATAAAGCTTATGATTACGTCGGAACTCTTGACGAAGACAGCACCATAGACGAAGCGGATGTTGAAGTTCTCAAAGCAAAGAACAAGGCACTTGACGAAGATTTTAAACCTATAGTTGAAAATATCAAAACCTGTTCTCTTTATGATTTTAACAGAATCAACGCTACCCACTACAACCAAAATGTTGTATATAAACTGATGAACGATTATCTTGACGGCAATATTACAAAAGAAGTATTTATTGACCGCCTGTGCTCTGCTACGGAAATATATATGAACGAATAAGAATTTTTAGAGGGAGGGCTTATGAAAAGGAAATACAAAGAATATATTGTAGCGGCTCTTTTTGTTTTGCCGTCCTTTGTTGGAATAATGGTGTTTTATGTAGTGCCATACATAATAAGCCTTGTTAAAAGTTTGTATGTCAGAAATGAGTTTGTAGGGCTTCAGAATTACAAGGAGCTGTTTACAAATAACACCTTTTTACTTGCACTAAAGAATACAGTGGTATTCACAGTAATTGCAATCCCTACACTTATGATAATCTCTTTTTTGATTGCATTGTTCCTTAACTCTTTTAAGAAAATTTCCACTTTTTTCAGAAGTTCTTTGCTGATACCTGTGGTAGTGCCTGTTGCATCCCTTATTTGTGTCTGGCAGATACTGTTTGATAATTACGGAGCAGTCAATAACCTGTTGAACGCTATGGGGCTAAACACAATAGCTTTTTTTACCTCAGAGTATTCTATGGTAATGATAGTGCTTATATATGTGTGGAAGTATGCAGGCTTTTGCGTTGTGCTGTTTACAGCAGGTCTTGCAAATGTACCTTCTTCTTTGTATGAAAGTGCTCGTCTTGACGGTGCTAGTTCTTTTAAGTTGGTCACAAAAATCACTATACCTATGATAATCCCCACAGCCTTCTTTGTGTTTCTTATGGAGATTATTTATTCGTTTAAGATTTTCAGAGAGGTCTTTGCCTTGTGGGGTGATTACCCTAATAAGAATGTGTATTTTTTGCAGAACTTTATCAACAACAATTACTACAGCCTCAATTATCCACGGCTTTCCGCTGCTTCTGTAATTTTATCTTTGTTTATTATTCTGCTGTTGCTTGGATTCTTTGTTTTTGAGCGTAAACGTAGCTTTACAGAATGAGGTGACCCTATGAAAATTGCAAAACTCATACTCAAATATGTTCTGCTATTTATCATAGTGGCGGTCTTTGTGTTCCCTGTGGTGTATATGATTGCAAGTTCATTTATGCCTCAGAGTCAGGTTAACGGAACATTGGATTTCTCAGGTAGTGAATACAAAGATATTAATCTCATTCCTCAAAATGTAACATTGGAGCAGTATTATCAGGTGTTCTTTCGCAGACCTGAGTATCTGCTCAAATTCTGGAACTCTGTAATAATGACGGTGCCTACGGTTATAGGACAGGTTGTAGTTTCATCTCTTGCCGCTTTTGCTTTTGCAAAGCTTAAATTTCCTATGAGGGATAAGCTGTTCTTTGTGTATATCATTCTGCTGATTCTGCCTTTGCAAGTAACGTTAGTTCCAAACTATATAGTTCTCGATAAGCTTGAACTCTTAAACAGTTTTCTCGCTATCATATTGCCCGGTACCTTTTCAGCGTTTGGTATTTGTCTGCTCAGGCAAAGTATACTTTATATTTCTGATGCTTCTATAGAAGCCGCCAGAATAGACGGAGCAGGCTACCTCAAGATATTCACACAGATTATTCTGCCACAGATTAAAGGCGGTCTTGTTACTCTGGTTTTACTTTGCTTTATCGACAATTGGAATATGGTTGAACAGCCCCTCGTTTACTTTAGCGATAAAGGAATGTACCCTTTGTCAATAGCTTTGTCAGATATCAGCAACTATGACTATGGTATAATCTTTGCCTGCGGTGTTATGTTTATGATACCGCCACTGCTGATTTTCACTTATGGCAGAAAGAACATAGACTCTCCCTTTGTGAATGCTGATAAAGGATAAGGAGGTTAATATGAAAAAGGATAAACTGAAGAAGTATTCTGTAAGATTTGCAATTGTTTTCTTTTTAGCATTAGCATTGCTGACTTATTTTTCAGATACTATCGATACAATGTTACTGCCAAAGGTTAAAACTACAGCGGTTATAACAGGTACACTTTCTGAAGATGAAAATCCCAACATCACAGCATACCTGATTCCGCTGTCTGCTATATCAGGCTTTGGCGAGGGTGCATCTGTGTATACTTTATCACCTTTTCAGAACAATAAGGACTATACTGTCAGCGAAGTGTCAGTAAACATTGCTACTCAAGATGAAATGTACGCAGAGGTGCATTCTGATACTCTGTACGGTGGTACAATGATAGTTTACGACTCTTCAAAGAATATATTTGATGGTGACAGAGTGTATGTAGAGGAGTGATAAGATGAATGTTAAAAAACATATTATCACATCTATTCTCTTGCTTGTGTTGACCGCTACTGCCTTTGTGTTTTTGCTGGTTTTTTCAGATAATGCAGAAAGCCAGTTTCCGGAGATAGCACAGGTTAATTATAATATGAGTTCAGGAGAGGCTCCCGCTTCTGTCGGTGTTATTAATAAACTGTCCCAGAGACTGTCTTCAAAATCAATGAGCTTTACCTCAGAGGCGGAAGCAATAAGAATAAAAGATATTGATGTATTGCCTGTATACACAAC
>JAZULM010000052.1:0-7450 GCA_045603105.1 Ruminococcus sp. | reverse complement strand
ATTTTGTCAATACAAGACGGCTCCATCTTTTGGGCAGAGCCGGCTAAATCTATTAAAGCTCGGAGAAGTACTTAATGGTGCGAACCATCTGGCTTGTATAGCTGTTTTCGTTATCGTACCAAGCCACGACCTGGACCTGATACAGATCCTCATCCAGCTTGCCCACCAGGGTCTGGGTGGCATCGAACAAAGAGCCATAGCGAATACCCACGATATCTCCGGAAACCAGCGGCTCCTCGGTATAACCAAAGGATTCGTTGGAGGCGGCCTTCATGGCGGCATTTACGCTTTCTACAGTAATGTCCTTACCCTTGACCACCGCAACCAGGATCGTGGTAGAGCCGGTGGGAACAGGCACACGCTGGGCAGAGCCGATCAATCTGCCGTTAAGCTCCGGAACGACCAGTCCAATAGCCTTGGCTGCACCTGTGGAGTTGGGAACAATGTTAACAGCGCCTGCACGTGCTCTTCTGAGGTCACCCTTTCTGTGAGGACCGTCGAGGATCATCTGATCGCCTGTGTAAGCGTGGATAGTAGCCATGATACCGCTCTCGATGGGAGCAAGGTCATTAAGAGCCTTAGCCATAGGAGCGAGGCAGTTAGTTGTGCAGGATGCAGCAGAAATGATCTGATCCTCAGCAGTAAGTGTATCCTCGTTTACGCTGTATACGATAGTCTTAAGGTCGTTGCCTGCGGGAGCAGAGATGATAACCTTCTTAGCGCCTGCGTTGATGTGAGCCATAGACTTCTCTTTGGAGCAGTAGAAACCTGTGCACTCTAAAACAACCTCAACACCAAGCTCGCCCCAAGGAATGTTGTTAGCATCCTTCTCAGCGTAGATAGTGATTTCTTTGCCATCAACTGTGATGGAGTTGTCTGTGCTTGTAACTGTATCTGCAAGTGCATATCTGCCCTGTGCAGAATCGTACTTGAGCAGGTGAGCGAGCATCTTGGGGCTTGTAAGGTCGTTAATAGCTACAACCTCATAACCCTCTGCGCCGAACATCTGTCTGAAAGCAAGACGGCCGATACGACCGAAACCGTTAATACCAACTTTAACTGACATAATATATACTTCCTCCTGTAATTAATTGGTAGTTAAATTATATACTGTTTTTCTGATAAATTCAATAGTTTGTGAAGAATTTAACTCATTTTGTATAATCTTTTCTTAATAAACGCGGTTCGACTGTAATTTTTATGCAAATGATACACTTAAACCGAGAGTGAAGAGTTTCGGGTATATTATTCTGAAGAATTATTTTTATAAAAATATTATTGATTTATGCTATTTTATTATTCGATGACCACAATATTATGCATAATAATAAACAAAATATTCTTGACAAAAGGGTGTGTTTACATTAATATAGTATGTAGGTGTAATAGTTTTATCGATTATACCTGCGACTTTAATGCAAAGACACAGATAAAAGTCGCACATACTTTTAATCCGACTCTTAGATGAGCCGTTACTTATAGATATCCTTACACTGTTAATTTACCTTTTTATATATTTTCGGGCGGATATCTTTTTACCCCGCAATTGCAGATTTTTTACCTGCCATAGCTATAATTATGCCTTGTTCAGAGGGATAGTTTTGCTGTGTTTTGCGTGTTGTATCCTGCCCGTTTTTTGTATTTTACGGTATTTTTTATGGGTTGTATATCTACTTTTAACGGCACCGTGAGTTGAATCTGAAAAAATTCAAATCAAGGAGGTGTCACATTATGGAACAATGGCTTGTTTATGTTATTTCGGCTGCTGCTCTGGTAGTAGGCATAATAGCAGGATTCATTTTCGGCGGTATTCATAGAAAGAAAGTTGCCGAGAACGAAATCGGCAGTGCTGAGCAGGAAGCAAAGCGTATTATCTCAGACGCTATGAGAACCGCTGAGTCAAGAAAGAAAGAAGCCATAATCGAAGGCAAGGATGAAATCCACCGCCTGAGAACCGAAACAGAAAAAGAACTCGCTGAACGTCGCAAGGAAGTACAGCGACAGGAGAGAAGACTCCAGCAAAAAGAGGAATCTCTCGACAAAAAAATCGAAAACCTTGAAAAGAAAGAAGAAAACGTGGCAAGAAAGCTCAAGGAAGCAGAGAAGAAACTGGAGGAAATTGATACTATCAAGAAGAGCCAGTTTGAAATGCTCGAGCGTATCTCGGGTTACTCTGTAGAACAGGCGAAGGCCTATCTGCTCGAGCAACTTGACGGTGAACTTGCACACGAAAAATCTGTGAAAATCATGGAGTATGAACAGCAACTCAAAGACGAGGCTGACAAGAAAGCAAGAAACATCATCTCTCTTGCAATTCAGCGTCTTGCTGCTGACCATGTTACAGAGGCAACTGTCTCCGTTGTTCCTCTGCCCAATGACGAAATGAAGGGCAGAATCATCGGTAGAGAGGGTAGAAATATCCGCGCTATCGAAACACTCACAGGTGTTGACCTTATTATCGACGATACACCCGAGGCAATTACACTCAGTTGCTTTGAGCCTGTCAGACGAGAAATCGCAAGAGTATCTCTCGAAAAACTTATCACTGACGGTCGTATTCATCCCGCCAGAATTGAGGAAACAGTTGACAAGGCACGTCGTGAGGTTGAGGCTACTATCAAGAGCGCAGGTGAACATGCAGTTATCGATGCAGGTATCGGCAATCTTCACCCCGAACTCGTTAAACTTCTCGGCAGACTTCGTTATCGTACAAGTTATGGTCAGAACGTTCTCAACCACTCGTTAGAGGTTTCTTATATCGCAGGTATTATGGCATCCGAACTCGGTATGGACCCCGCAGTTGCAAAGCGTGCAGGTTTACTTCACGATATCGGTAAGGCTCTCGATCACGAGATCGACGGAAGCCACATCGAACTCGGTGTTGACGTTGCCAGAAAATACAAGGAAAGCGATGCTGTTATCCACGCTATCCACGCTCACCACGGCGATATCGAAGCAAAGACTATCGTTGCCTGTCTTGTTCAGGCAGCCGATGCTATCTCTGCAGCCCGTCCCGGTGCCCGTAGAGAAAACCTTGAAAACTACATCAAACGTCTTGAAAAACTCGAAAGCGTTGCTTCTTCATTCGACGGCGTTGAAACAACCTTCGCTATTCAGGCAGGTCGTGAGATCCGCATTATGGTTAAACCCGAGGTTGTTGGCGATGAGAATATGGCTTCTCTTGCACGTGACATCTGTCAGAAAATCGAAGCAGAACTCGAGTATCCCGGCCATATCAAGGTTCATATCATCAGAGAGTCAAGAGCATTTGACTTCGCAAAATAAAAGACAGAGAACTGTCAGAAATCAAACAAAAACAGCAAACCCCACGGTATCATCCGTGGGGTTTATTTTTATTTATGTTCTTTTGTAATCCCACAGGGGAATAAAACTCTCGTCTGCTGACTCAAGTTCCTGCGCAAAACCCTCAAGTCCGAGTTCAATCAGATGGTCGAGGACTTTTTCGTATTCGCGTACAGTAATCTTCCGACTGAGTTTCGGGTGGCTGAGTGCCTTTGCTTTTGGGGTGTACTGTCCCATAAGGCTTACAGTAACGTCATTGCCAAAATTCTTTTTGAGAATATTAAGCACACCGATACTGTTTTTTGTATGGGAGGGGAGTATAAGATGCCGAACAAGTACACCATTGGTAGCGATACCCTGCGAATCGGTCACGAGTCTGCCTTTTTGTCTGAACATTTCAGCGAGTGCCATCAAAGCTGTTTCGGTGTAATTTTTAACTCCCGAGTAATTTTCGCCGAGAGCATCGTCAGAGTACTTGAAATCGGGGAGGTAAATATCCACAATTTCCTCCAAGGCTTTGAGGGTTTCAACTCTTTCGTACCCTCCGCAGTTATACACAACGGGAATTTTCGGCTTATAGATTTCAAAGCTTTTCACAATTTCGGGCAAAAACTGAGTAGCGCTGATAAGGTCTATGTTATGCACACCCATATCCTCGAGTTTTCTGTATTCTTCCGAGAGAATGTAGGCGTCTATTTCTACACCATTGTTTTCGTGAGAAATTTCGAAGTTCTGGCAGTAGATACACTTCATAGTGCAACCGCTGAAAAATACCGCTCCTGAGCCTTTACTTCCGCTTATAGGAGGCTCCTCCCACATATGAGGAGCAATTCGGGCAACTTTTGGCTTTAAACTCATATTACATTTTCCGCCTGCTGTGACGTCACTTCTCGTTGCAAGGCATTGATTGGGACACAGTCTGCATATCATAGTTTATCACCTCACTTTTAAGGAAAGTATATCACACGAAATAAAAAAATGAAAGTTTATATTTGGGAATATTGTTGTCATTAATTGATAACTTAAATATGAAAGTCAGTATTTATACGATTTTGTTTGACATAAATGGTAAAAAAACCTATAATTTTAGTATGCTGTTCACGAGGAATATCAGTATAAAAGACTAAAGCTAAAAACCTTGATTCAGTCTTAATCCACGAGGATGTTATCATACAGCGGCCGCGATACTTTACTACCGTTACTACTAAAGTTTTTCGGATAAAACATTACTGATAGTGTAAGCATAGCCGATTTTTCGGCAGGACACTTTTTGTGTCTTTGACAGTATTCCGTATAGTTTTATATGGAGGTGTAAAATGGAAAATAACATTATGATTCAGGTGGAAAACCTGAGAAAAGAATTCAAAAAAGCAGTGAAAGAACCCGGTCTTAAGGGTAGTTTCAAGGCACTCTTCAGCCCTAAATACGAGGTGGTCAAGGCTGTAGACGGCATCAGTTTCGATGTAAAAAAAGGTGAAATTATAGGCTTTATCGGCCCCAACGGAGCAGGTAAATCTACAGTTATCAAGATGCTCACGGGTATTCTGACTCCCACGTCAGGTGTGTGCAGAATTGACGGCAGAATTCCTACACAAAATCGTAAGGACTATGTTAAGGAAATCGGAGTTGTGTTCGGACAGAGAACTCAGCTTTGGTGGGATCTGGCACTTCGTGAGACATATATGGTACTCAAAGAAATCTACGAAATCCCCGAGGATAAATATAGGGAGAGAATGGCATTTCTCAACGAGGTACTTGAACTTGACGATTTTATCTCCAGTCCCGTACGTACGCTTTCTCTGGGACAGAGAATGCGTGCCGATATTGCTGCTTCTTTGCTACATAATCCCAAGGTGCTGTTTCTTGATGAACCCACTATCGGACTTGATGTAGTGGTTAAGGACAATATCAGAAAGGCTATACAGCGTATCTGTAGTGAAAACGGCACCACCGTTATCCTTACAACTCACGACCTTGAGGATATCGAACTTTTATGTGAAAGAATAGTAATGATTGACAAGGGCAAGAAAGTTTTTGACGGCCCGCTTAAAGAACTGCGTCAGCGTTTCGGTCAAATGCGCGAACTTGCATTTGAACTCAGAAATTCCGAGGATATCGCGAAACTCAACTTCAAAGAGGAATTTTCATTTGACGACGATGACCTCAGCGTTGACCTTAACAGTACAATGGTCAGCGTCCGCTTTAACTCCGATATAGTTTCTGTGGAGGATATGCTCTCGTACACTTTGTCCAAAGTCCACGTTAAGGATATCAATGTAAAGGACGCAGATATCGAAGAAATCATCCGCCGTCTGTATCTGGGAGGAGGCGAAATCAGTGAGTAAACTGTTTCGCATCTATAAGTCTTTTACCCGAGCAGGCATACTCGATATGATAACCTACAGAGTGAATTTTCTCTTCTTTTTACTAGGCGAGATAATGAAGTGCTTTGTAATGTTTTTTGTGTGGAAGGCTGTATTTGACAGTTCCGACAGTTCCACTTTGTACGGATTTACCTACGATAATATGGTAGTATATCTGTTCATTTCTTTCCTCACAGGATACATTACTTACTCTGACGGTTCCTATGTAATCGGAAAAGAAATTCTTGACGGCTCTATTGCTATGAGAATGATAAAGCCCGTAGATTTTGATATGTGCTTTTTGTTCCAGGAACTTGGCTCAAAGGCTGTCCAGATGCTTATGGTATTTCTGCCCATAACAGTAGGTGTAGAGGTGTACAGATGGATAGTATCAGGTCAGTTTATGCTGAGTATCCCTATGCTTTTGCTGTATATTCTGAGTATGATTATGGCATACTTAATCAACTTCTTTTTCAACCTTTCCTACGGATTCCTTGCTTTTTATCTCAAGAATCTTTGGGGAACAGATATTATCAAAGGCGTAATTGTCAACTTTCTTTCGGGCGCAACAATACCCCTTGCCTTTATGGGCGGGCTGGGAAATATACTTTCTTTCTTGCCTTTTGCATCCTTGTCATACACTCCCGTAATGATATATATGGGGCTTTACAGCTTTGGCGAGATAATCTTCTATATAGCATTGCAACTTGTGTGGCTTGTGGTGTTTGCCGTAATCTCCAAGTTGATATTAAGAAGTGCTATGAAGCGCCTCGTAGTGCACGGAGGTTGAGAAGATGCTTAAATATTTCAGACTTCATAAGATATTTATCAAGCAGGATCTCAAGAAACTTATGGAATATAAGGTTGACTTCCTTATGGGTGCTTTGGGATTTCTACTTGAGCAAGCGGTACAGATTCTCTGCCTCGGCATAATTTTCGCGTCAATTCCCGCTTTGTGCTTTACAGAAAACGGCGTTGTAGTTGACAGTTGGACGTTCCACGAGGTGCTGTTCATTTACGGTTTTTCTCTTATCCCCAAGGGAATCGACCATCTTTTTTTCGATAATCTGTGGGGACTCGGATACTGGATAGTTGACAAAGGCGACTTCGACAAGTACCTTACACGACCTGTCAATTCGTGGTTTTACGTACTGTGTGAGAAGTTTTGTGTTGACGCTCTTGGTGAGTTCGTAATAGGTATAGTGCTTGTAATATACAGCACACTATCTATGCCCGCTGAGATTTCCTCAGCAATAAACTGGTGGAGAGTGGTACCCGTAATATTGGTACTTCCTTTTGCAATAATGATATTTACATCTGTCAAGACCGCTACCGCCGCCATATCCTTCTGGACAAAGCGTAGTGGACACATAACCCATATGTGCTATATGACAAACGAGTTTGCAAAATATCCCACTAAAATATAAAACATGGTTCATAAGAGGCAACCGTGAGGATTATCTCATAAACTACCGCAAAGATCCAAAGGACTGGCGCTATGGCAGCAAGACAGGAAATCTTCTCTATACCTATGAAAGCCTCACTGCCAAGGCACTTGACTGGCTTGAAGCAATGCCGACAACACTCAATATCGACATTGACGGCTGCGACAGGATATTTGCGATTCACCGTCCGTCATATTATGATTTTCTGCAAAAAGAGCCGCCGCTTGACAGACTGAATCAGACGATAGCGGAAATGGACTCACCTGTTATGCTGTGCGCTCACTCGCACGTTCCGTTAGTTTATGAGCAAGACGGCAGACTTATCGTAAACAGCGGCCC
>JAZULM010000051.1:0-61104 GCA_045603105.1 Ruminococcus sp. | reverse complement strand
ACGAAGCCCTCGGTTTTTGAGAACGACATCGGATTTGCCGAGAAATGTGGATTTTTTACATCATAAATCCACATAGGCAAATCAGAGGAGTTCGACAAAAATCCGAGGTCGGCGTAGTGATAAGTGTACGTGACACAGAAGTGCCGAGCACCCAAGCATCAAAACTCGGGGGCGACAACAAATCGCCGATTTGGGCATCTAAGGATTTATCTCTACACAAAAACATTTAATTAACATCACAATCTCGGGGAACGGACTTCCGTTCCCCGAATTTCACCGGAGGCTGAGACTGTGAGAGATTTAATATCTTCAAAAAGCTTCAAAAAATTAATATGCGTATTGCTTGTGCTTATTATCTCTATGAGCATAACCGCTTTTTCGGACAAGTCAGTAATCTCGGGGATTCTGAGCAGTGTTACCCTTGGCATACAGGAGGTTTCCGCCACTGTATCCAAGAAGTTATCCTCTAAATCTTACGACGAACTCTTGGCTGAAAACGAAGAGCTCAGCAAAGAGGTAGCCGAACTTCGCTCTCAGCTTGTCGACTATTACGAGGTAAAAGAGGAAAACGCCCGTCTGTGGAAATACTACGACCTTAAGCAAACATACCCCAACTATGAACTTCTCCCTGCTAACGTTATCCGCCGTGACCCCTCGGACGACTTTTATGCATTCACGATAAACCAGGGCCGTGCCGACGATGTGAATATCGGAGACCCCGTTGTTACCGACAAAGGTCTGGTCGGTTGGGTATGCGGTGTTGACGCCTCTACAAGCCGAGTAAAAACCATTCTCTCGCCTGATGCAAAAGTCGGCGCAGTAGACATAGTATCCCGAGATTCGGGTATCGTCAGCGGAAATGTGAATTTCGCAGACGACGGACTTACCACTATGACCAAAATACCCGCCCAGAACACCATGGAAACAGGGGACATCGTTATCACCACAGGTATTACGGGAATGTACCCCGCCTCTTTGATTGTAGGCGAGGTTACAGAGATAAAATTCGACGACTATGATACCTCAAAGTATGCCGTAATCAAGCCTTTTGAGGATATCAAAACTGTCACCGATGTTGTTGTTATCACTGACTTTGACGGACAGGGCGAAATCTCTGAGCAGTCTGTTGAGGACATCACACTTCCCTCAGATTCAGAGGATGCCACCGCTGAACCTACAGAAACCACAGGAGAATAAGCCATGGACGGAAAACTTAAATCTTTGAGATACGTGGCTTATGCACTCGAAGTGATAATCTTCTATACCTTATCAGGTGTTCCGGGATTTTTACCCGCCATCTTCGGTACAAAACCTCTTTTGCTTTTGCCTGTGGCAGTCACTATCGCAGTTTTCGAGAGCGAAGTCCCCGCGATGATTTTCGGACTTATCTGCGGGGCTCTCTGCGATATCGGCTTTACCGATCGCATCGGACTATACACTATAGCGCTTACTATTCTTTGCTTTGTATTCGGCTATTGTGCAAGGAATTTCTTCGTTGCAAACTTTGTAAACACCATGGTTATAGGAAGCATCACTACCGTTGTGTTGCTGACTGTACATTTTCTGATATATTGGGCAGGAGCAGACATCGCTTCGCCAGGACTCCATTTTGCAAGACATTATCTGGTCAGAATTTTCTACACCCTACTGTTTTTGCCGCCGCTTTTCTGGTTCAACAGAATGTTCCGCTCATCAATGGTGCAAAACTAATCAATAATCTTAAGGAGGTAAGGCTATGATTAAAGATTTCATAAAAGAATATAAGCGCTCTGTTATATGCCTTATCCTCGTGCTGATTATCGCCATTGGCTTTGTGATAAGACTTTTTGACTGGCAGATCGTTCAGGGCGAATACTACCGAGACGAGGTTGCCACCACAGCCAACTATCGTCTTACCTCTGACGCTACCCGAGGCGAGATCGTTGACTGTAACGGCGAAGCCATCGAAACAAACACCACCGCATACTCCGTTATCATCGATAAACTCTACATCAGCGGAGACATAACCGTAAACGACGTTATACTTAAACTTTTCGATATTTTTGAGAAAAAGGATGCCCGCTGGATCGACACCCTGCCTATAATCGTAGACAGTAGCGGTGCATATCAGTTCAGTTCTGAAGATGGTGCAGAAAGCACTCTGAAGTCCATTCGTTCTCAGGAGTTCCTCGGACTTGGAGTTTACGCTACCGCCGACGACTATATGGACGCCTTTATCTCGAGATACGAACTTCAAGATTATACTCAGGACAGACAACTCTGCCGAAATATTGCATCCGTAAGATACAATATGGAGATGTGCCTTTTCTCATCTACAAAACCCTATACCTTTGCAGAAGATTTGTCTGTGGAAATGACCGCCATTATCTCAGAATACTC
The DNA here is from genome assembly GCA_045603105.1 of Ruminococcus sp. GTDB lineage: Bacteria > Bacillota > Clostridia > Oscillospirales > Acutalibacteraceae > Ruminococcoides. Next base: position 58,725 of record JAZULM010000051.1, on the reverse strand, counting down.
CCAGTCTATGCCCTGCATAGATATCGCAACCGTTTCCAAAAGAATCTGTGTTGACGGTACTCTTATGCCTCACGTTCTCGGTGTTACGGGACCTCTGACCGCAGAGGAATATGCCGAGAATAAAGACAAAGGTTACTCCTACAACGATATAATCGGTAAATTCGGCATAGAGTCGGCTATGGAGGAATACCTCAAAGGCGAAGGCGGTACCAAAACTGTATCCAAAAACTCCGACGGTACAGTAATAAGCGTTGTAGATGTTGAACCCGCTAAACCGGGAAACACAGTATTCCTGACTATCGACAGCAAACTTCAGCGTGTTGCTAACTCGGCTTTGGCAGAAAACATCAAGGCCGCACAGTCCGCGGGTGCTGCTCTCACCGCAGAATCGGGTGAAGACGGCAACGGCGAGGACTGTACCGCAGGTGCAGTTGTTATGCTCTCTGTTGAGGACTTTTCCGTACTCGCTGCCGCAACTTATCCCACCTATGATATAACAAAATACAACGACGGAGATTACTATACATCTCTGCTTAACGACAAAAAACTTCCTCTGTATGACCGAGCATTCCAAGGCTCCTTTGCCCCCGGCTCTGTTGTTAAACCCGCAGTCGCTCTGGCAGCATTGGAGGAAGGTGTTATCTCCGAATACACTCCCGTCACCTGTACACAAAGATACAGTTACTATCCCACCAACATTGTAAACTGTATGGGATATCACGGTGCTCAGGACGTATACGGCGCCATCACCCGAAGTTGCAACTACTTCTTCGCCGAAGTCGGCAGACAGCTTGGTATAAACACTATGTACCTCTATATGGAAAAACTCGGTCTCGGAGAGAAAACAGGAGTTGAAATTTACGAAAACGACGGCTTCCTTGCAGGTCGAGATTCATCAAGCTGGGTGCCCGGTAATACTGTTCAGGCCGCTATCGGTCAGTCGGACAACTCCTTTACTACCGCTCAGCTTGCCACCTACTGCGCTACAATAGCCAACGACGGCGTTCGTCTGCGCACTCATCTTGTGGACAAGGTTACAAGTTACGACCGCGAGGAGATAATCTTCGAGAATACTCCCGAGGTTGTGGAGAATCTTCAGATTGACCCTTATAGTCTGACTGTTGTTCAGTCTGCTATGAGACAGGTTGTAAGCAGCGAATCAGGTACCGCCCACTGGGTATTCGGCGATTACGGAATAAGCATTGCCGCTAAAACAGGTACCGCCGAGAACACAGGCTCCGACCACACAACCTTTATCTGTTACGCCCCCTACAGCGACCCCGAGGTTGCTATCGCCGTTGTACTTGAACACGGCGCAAAAGGTCAGTACTCTATGTCCGTTGCCAAGGCCTTGCTCGACGCATATTTTTATCCCGAAGAAACAGAATCAACCTCTGCTACACAGTAAACTTCACCCGACAGAAAACTGTCGGGTGTTTTTATATCTCGCCATTCATATCGACACATACAAGGATAAAATATAGTAACACTCCATTAGAATAAACAAAAATTGGACTGTTCTTTGTTCACCTTGCCCAAATTCAACAAACAAAATTTTACACCAAAGCTTTTATTTTTTATTGTCCTTGAAGTTTACTTGTGATAAAATAAACGTGAGGTATTGTTTTATGAGCAAGGTTATTGTTATCGCCTCCGGAAAAGGAGGTACCGGAAAATCTACGGTTTCCGTAGGACTTTCGGTTGCACTTGTAAAACTTAATAAAAAAGTCCTTCTTGTAGACTGCGACAGCGGTATGCGAGGAGTCGACCTTATGCTTGGAATCGAAAAAGAACTGGTCTACGACGTGTCCGATGCCGTTGGCGGAGGTTGTGACAAGACAGCCGCCATCTATGTTACCAAGAACATCTTTGGTCTTCATATGATGCCCGCGGCACTTTCTGCTGACGACGAAGTCAGCCCCTCTGTACTGAAACAACTTATCAACGACATCAAAGACGACTACGACTATATTATTATCGATTCCCCTGCAGGAACAGGCTCAGGATTCGAGGCGGGTGCCGCTGCGGCAGATATGTCGCTTATCGTTATCAACCCCGAACCCACGAGTGTCCGCGGTTGTCTTAACATCAGACGCCGTCTTCTTGAGATGGGTATCCGTGATGCAAGGCTTGTAATCAACCGCTTCGAGCGTGAACGCTTTATTGCGATGGATATTTACAAAGATATCGACAATCTCATCGACATCGCCCAGACTCAACTTATCGCCATTGTCCCCGAGGATGTGCGCATTGCCACCATCGCGCAAAGAGGCGAGAGCGGTCAACGGACGGCTCCATCTATGGTAGCGTTTAACAACTTAGCAGCAAGACTCGAGGGAGAAAATCCCCCCTTGGCTAAAAAGATTCTTTCTCTCTGATATATTCATTAACAGAGAGGGATTCAGTATATTGCGATATCCGATATCGCGCTTTTAGGTTTTGAGTGAATAGTAGAGAACGGAGGTAAAGTAACTATGAATATAGCACTCATCGCACACGACGAAAAAAAAGAACTGATGGTACAGTTCTGCATTGCTTATTGCGGAATTCTGAGCCGTCACACACTTTCGGCAACAGGTACCACAGGTAAGATGGTATCCGAAACAACAGGTCTTGAGATTAAAACCTTCCTTGGCGGAGCTCAGGGAGGCGGACAGCAGATCGCAGCACGTATCGCTTGTAACGAGATTGATATGTTGCTTTTCTTCCGCGACCCTCTGACACCCAAGCCCTCTGAACCCAACGATATGAATCTGCTCCGTCTTTGTGATATGCACAACATCCCCGTTGCTACCAATATCGCAACCGCAGAGGTGCTTATCCACGGACTCGAGCGCGGCGACCTTGACTGGAGAAACGTGCTTAAATAATCAATCGACTCTTTTCCTTGGCGAAGTTCTGCCTTTTTCTACGTAACCACTCAAAAGTCCCCTTATTTCATAAACCTTCCACCCGACGCACATCGGGTGGATTTTCTTTTCACTCCAAAGATTCTCATTTTATGCAAAATCGCTATTTTTATCCTCGATTTTACACTTGGATTAAGAGGCATAAACATTGATTATACCGACACTTTGAGTTATAATTATAAATTAGAGAATTACAAAAACGAGGTGTTTTTATGAATTGCTCTTGTAATCAAAGCAAAAGCGACCTTTCCCTGCTTGATGAGGTTCTCTCTCAGTACAAAGACATAAAAGGTTCGCTCATTACAATTCTGCAGAAAGCACAGGATATATACGGGTATCTTCCTACAGACGTTATCTATCACGTTGCCAACAAAACAGGTAACACCCCCGCCAAGGTAATGGGTGTTGCTACCTTCTATACACAGTTTCGGCTTAAGCCCATCGGCAAATATCTCATTATGCTCTGTCAGGGTACAGCCTGCCACGTAAACGGCAGCGAGAAAATCGAGGCCGCTATATGTGAGGAACTTAATATCAAAGACGGCGAAACTACCGAGGACGGACTTTTCACCCTTAAATGTGTTGCCTGTCTTGGTTGTTGCTCTCTTTCTCCCGTAATGATGATTAACGAGGACACCTACGGCTCTCTCACCCCCGAGAAAGCAATAAGCATCCTACGTACACTTTCTGAGAAAGCAGGTGAGCAGTGATGAAAATAGCGGTAGGCTCAGGCTCCTGCGGAATTGCTGCCGGCGCTGGTAAGGTTTACTCCGCGTTAAGCGAAAACCTGTCACAGTATAAAAACGTCACACTCTCAGTTACCGGTTGTATCGGTATGTGTTATCTCGAACCTATTGTTGACCTCTATGAAGGCAACAATCTCACAGCACGACTTGTAAAGGTAACAGAAAACGACGCCGAAAACATACTCAGGTCCGCCGAAACAGGGGATCTTTCCTATGTTCAAAACCTGATTATTTCCTCTGAGGACGAGAGTTTTCTTTCTCAGCAGACGAGAATCGCTCTGAGACATTGCGGTATTATCGACCCCACAAAAATCGAGGACTACATAAACGCTGACGGCTACAAAGCCCTCAAAAAAGTTCTCTCTACTATGTCGCCTGACGACGTAATAGAAACAATCAAGATCTCAGGTCTTGCAGGCAGAGGCGGAGCAGGATTTCCCACCTGGTTCAAGTGGAATGCCGCCAAACAGTCTGCAGGCGAAGAAAAATATCTTATCTGTAACGCCGACGAGGGTGACCCCGGCGCATTTATGGACCGCGCGGTTATAGAGAGTGACCCCCATAATCTTATCGAAGGTATGCTTATTGGTGCCTATGCAATCGGCGCCAAAGAAGCCGTTGTCTATGTTCGCGCAGAATATCCTCTCGCGATAAAAAGACTCGAAAACGCTATCTCTGAGGCAAGAGCAAAGGGATATCTCGGTAACAATATCCTCGGTACCGATTTTTGCTGTGAAATGCGAATCAAAGCAGGTGCAGGCGCCTTTGTATGCGGTGAGGAAACTGCCCTTATCGAATCTCTCGAGGGCAGCCGCGGTATGCCGAGGCTCAAACCTCCTTTTCCTGCACAATGCGGATACTGGCAAAAGCCCTCTAACATCAACAACGTAGAAACTTTTGCAAACGTTCCCTGGATCCTCTTAAACGGAGGCGAAGCCTTTGCTTCGATGGGAACAGAAAACAGCAAGGGTACCAAGGTTTTTGCTCTGACCGGTAAAATCAAAAAAGGCGGACTTGTTGAGATTCCTATGGGTATGACTCTGCGTGAGGTTATCTACGATATAGGCGGAGGAATCAAAAACGACGCTCAGTTCAAGGCTGTTCAGATGGGCGGTCCCTCGGGCGGATGTATCCCCGAGGAACTCCTCGACACAGTTATTGACTACAAAGCCCTTGGTGCCACAGGCGCCATTATGGGCTCGGGCGGTATGGTTGTTATGGATCAGAGTACCTGTATGGTATCTATGGCAAAATTCTTCCTTGACTTCACTGCCAAAGAAAGTTGCGGTAAATGTGTTCCTTGTCGAATCGGTACCAAGAGAATGCTTGAAATTCTCACCCGTATCTGTAACGGCGAGGGTAAAGACGGCGACATAGAACTTCTCGAAGAACTGTGTTGCGCTATAAAGGACGGTGCTCTGTGCGGACTCGGACAGACTGCTCCCAACCCCGTACTGACAACAATTCAGTATTTCCGCGACGAGTACGTTGCACATATTAATGAGAAAAAATGTCCCGCTCACCAATGCTCTGCGCTCATCACCTACAGTATTGACAAAGAAAAGTGTCGCGGATGTACGCTTTGCTCCAAAAAATGCCCCGCAAAAGCTATTGAGGGCGAGTTAAAATCTCCCCACACCATAGACACCGCAAAATGTATCAAGTGCGGTCAGTGTATCACCGTATGTAAATTCGGTGCAGTGAATATTCTTTGAGGAGGTGTCCCTATGAGTGAAGTAAAACTTATTATCAACGGCAGAGAAATCAAAGCCAATACAGGTGACACCATTTTAAAAGCCGCAAAAGACAACGGCATTGACATTCCTACCCTTTGCCACCACGAGAGTGTAAAGGTTTACGGCGCATGCGGACTTTGTGTTGTTGAGGCTGAGGGTATCCCTAAACTTCTGCGCGCATGTAGTGCCACCGTTTCGGACGGTATGGTAATTAACACCGAATCAACACGTGTTGTGAACGCACGCAGAGTTTCGCTTGAACTTCTGATGAGCGACCACAAAGGCGACTGTCTCGGCCCATGTGTTCTTAACTGTCCTGCAGGCACTAACTGTCAAGGCTACGTTAAAAAAATCGCTGAGGGTGATGACCGAGAGGCAGTCAGAATCATCAAAGAAAAACTTCCTCTGCCTGCTTCTATCGGCAGAGTTTGTCCTCATCCCTGCGAGTCAGCCTGCCGTCGTGCAATGGTAGAGGAACCCATATCAATCGCATTCCTCAAATATTTTGCCGCTGACAATGACCTTCAAAGCGAAAATCCCTATAAACCCGAGGTGTCATCTCCTACGGGAAAATCTGTTGCCATTATCGGTGGCGGTCCCGCAGGACTTACCGCTGCATATTTTCTCAGAGTAAAAGGCCACGACGTTACCATTTTCGACCAGATGCCTCAGATGGGCGGTATGCTTCGCTATGGTATTCCCGAGTACAGACTACCAAAGAGCGTTCTCGATAAAGAGATTTCTCTTATAGAGGAACTCGGTGTCGAGATGAAAAACAATGTAAAAATAGGCGAGGATATCACTTTTTCACAGATTCGCGAAGATTTCGATGCTACGTTAATCGCCATCGGCGCTTGGACTTCTATGAGCACCCGTACCAAGGGCGAGGATATGGACGGCATTATGGGAGGAATCGACTTTTTGCAGAAAGTGGCCTTGGGCGAGAAGGTGAATATCGGCAAAAACGTTGCCGTTGTGGGTGGCGGTAATACCGCTATGGACGCTTGTCGTACCGCCAAGAGATGCGGTGCAGAAAACGTTTACGTTATCTATCGCCGTACAAGAGCAGAAATGCCCGCGGAAGATATTGAAATAGAGGAAGCTATGGAAGAGGGCGTAGAGTTTCTTTTCCTCACTAACCCCGACGAATACTTAGGCGAAAATGGTAGGGTTAATCAGGTTAAACTTCAGATTATGACTCTCGGCGAGGCGGACGCTTCAGGCAGACGCTCACCCGTACCCGTTGAAGGAGAGTTCAGGTATCTCTCTGTTGATACCGTAATCGCCGCTATCGGACAGAAGGTAAACGTTCAGGGTTTTGAAGAACTCGAACTTAACTCCCGCGGAATCATCAGCGCAGACGAATATACCTTCCGCACCAACATACCCGATGTATTTGCTGTAGGCGACGCCACAAACAAGGGCGCTTCAATCGCTATTGCCGCTATCGGCGAAGCACAAAAAGCGTCTGAGGTTATCGACAGTTTCCTCAAAGGCGACTGTATTCCTTACATCGCACCTTTTGTTTCAAAGAAACAGGTGACAGCTGAGGATCTCGCTCACAAAGAAAAACTCCCCCGAGCAAAAATGCCACACAGAAGCGCCGAGGAGAGAAAACATGACTTCAAAGAAGTCAACCTCGGATTTTCTGAAGAGGTTGCCCGAAACGAGGCAAAAAGATGTCTTGAATGTGGATGTCACGATTATAGCGACTGTTCACTTATCCGCCACGCTAACCGCTACGAGATTCATCCCGAGCGTTTCGGCGGTGATATTCACCTAGGTTTTACCGAGGAGCGTCTTGTATTTATCGAGCGTAATCAGGATAAATGTATCTTGTGCGGACTTTGTGTCAGAGAATGTGACGAAGTCGCCAAGAAAGGCATTCTCGGTTTTGTTGGCAGAGGTTTTGATACTGTTATCAAGCCCGAATTCAACACCGCAGAGGCTATTGTTTGTTGCAAAGATTGTCTTAAATGTGCCGAGGTTTGTCCGACAGGCGCTTTGAAAATCTTAATAAAATAACCCAATAATAAAAAGCCACAGGAAAATTCCTGTGGCTTACTTTTTTGTATTGTGTCAGGCAATATCCACCTTGTCGAACTTAAACAGGTCATCGACCTTTGCTTTCAAAGCAACGGCGATGTCCATAGCAAGTTTGAGCGATGGGTTATACTTTCCTTTTTCAAGTCTGCCTATGGTCTCACGGCGGACACCAACTTTTTCGGCAAGTTCGGCCTGGCTCATTTTAATTTTCTTGCGATATTCTTTGATTAGTGTGGTCATTTTCTCGCCCATTGGTGTTCCTCCGTTTCTTTTTCTCTTTATATAATCATTATAACTTTATAATTCGAAATTTGTCAACAAGTGAACGTAAAAATCTATTGTCGACTTCCCGGCTACCTACTGTCTCACAAGGTATCTTTATACAATTCGATTTGTATTTTTCCCTGCATAGAAGTCCGAGATATTGTCTGCGATTTTTCCAACACATCTTGCTCGCGATTCAGCGCTTCCCCACGCCATATGGGGAGTCAGACAAACATTTCGATAATCTCTGAGTTCCCAGAAAGGATGGTCCTCGCCAAAAGGCTCCACAGAGTATACGTCTATACCTAACGCTTTGATTCTGCCTTCTTTAACCGCGTCACACAACGCTCTCTCGTCCGTTACCAAGCCTCTGGCGGTATTGATAAATATTACGTTTTTCTTCATTTTGGCTATACGCTCTGCACTTATAATATTTCTTGTGCTGTCAGAAAGCGGCAGATGAACTGAGATTATGTCCGACTGCTCACAGAGAGTATCAATATCAACAAGCGGAAAATCTCCCTCTTGCTTACGTCTGCAGACAATCACCTTTGCACCCAAGGCTTTTGCTACATTTGCAACGGCAGTACCAATTGCTCCACCACCGACAACACCCCAGGTCATCGAGGACACCTCGTGATACACAGGCGACAGTCTGTTGGCAATGCCTGCTCGGGTATACTCTCCCGAATGTGCGAACTCTCTGTATTCGGGCAGATGTGTAGAGAGCGACAGCGCCATCGAAACCGTTACCTGCGCTACGCTGTCGGTGGAGTATCCCGGAACGTTACAAAGCGCGATTCCTTTTTCTTTGCAGTACTCTGTGTCTATATTGTCATAGCCCGTGGCAGCAACACAGATAAGCCTCAGTTTATCTGCGCCTGCGAGAGTTTGGGCGTTGAGTTTTATTTTGTTTGTCACAATCACCTCAGCGTCCGCCACCCGGGCACTTACTTCCTCAAGTTTTGTAGCAGGGTACTCGCACACCTCACCGCGTGCATATATAGGGCTTAAATCTATGTCCTCGCCCAGGGTATCTTTATCAAGAATTACTATCTTCAAGGCACATTCTCCTTAATTTTTTCTTTTATTATAAGGCATTATCAGGCCTATATCAACAGATATAAATCAAAAAAGGTGTCCGATTAACATCAGACACCCTTTGTTTTTAGTTTTTGGGGAGCATTTTCTCCATGCCGCCCATATATGGACGAAGTGCTTCGGGGATATTTACGGAACCGTCAGCGTTGAGGTTGTTCTCGAGGAATGCGATAAGCATTCTGGGAGGCGCAACTACTGTGTTGTTAAGAGTATGTGCAAAATACTTGCCGTTTTCCTTGGAACTTACTCTGATACGGAGTCTTCTTGCCTGAGCGTCGCCGAGGTTTGAGCAACTTCCTACCTCAAAGTACTTCTTCTGTCTGGGAGACCAAGCCTCAACGTCAATGGACTTAACCTTAAGGTCAGCAAGGTCACCTGAGCAACACTCTAAAGTACGTACGGGAATATCAAGACTACGGAAAAGATCAACTGTGTTCTGCCAGAGTTTATCAAACCACATCTTGGACTCCTCGGGCTTACAAACAACAATCATTTCCTGTTTTTCGAACTGGTGAATACGGTAAACGCCTCTTTCCTCTATACCGTGAGCTCCCTTTTCCTTACGGAAACAAGGAGAGTAACTTGTCAGTGTAAAGGGAAGGCTCTCTTCTTTGTTCATAGTGTCGATGAATTTACCGATCATTGAATGTTCGCTTGTACCGATAAGATACAGATCTTCGCCCTCAATCTTATACATCATGGAATCCATCTCGGCAAAACTCATAACGCCGGTTACAACGTCTGCTCGAATCATAAAAGGAGGCACACAATAAGTGAACCCTCTGTCGATCATAAAATCTCTTGCATAAGAGATAACCGCAGAGTGAAGTCTTGCAATATCACCCATAAGGTAGTAAAAGCCGTTGCCTGCCACTTTTCTTGCGCTTTCGAGGTCGATTCCGCAGAATCTCTCCATAATATCGGTATGATAAGGAACCTCAAAATCAGGAACAAAAGCCTCACCATAACGCTGAATCTCTACGTTTTCGGAGTCATCTTTGCCGATGGGAACGCTCTCGTCAATGATGTTGGGAATTATCATCATTATTGTCTTGACCTTCTCAGAGAGTTCTGTTTCCAATGCTTCGAGTTCAGCGAGTTTCTCGCCCTGAGAGGTTACGAGTTTCTTCATCTGTTCTGCTTCTTCGCGTTTACCCTGACCCATCAATGCACCGATTTCCTTAGAGTGCTTGTTTCTCTGAGCGCGGAGTTCGTCTGCCTCTTTCTTAGCGGCACGGCTCTGCTTGTCGAGTTCGATTACTTCGTCAACCAAAGGAAGTTTGCTGTCTTGAAACTTCTTTCGGATATTTTCTTTTACCACATCGGGGTTTTCTCTTAAAAATTTAATGTCAATCATTTTTCATACTCCTTCGTAGAATAATTATTAGCCATATGTAGTTATTTTTTATCTTAGTCCTTGTCGAACAGATTAGCGAATCTTGTCAGTTCCTCGTCCGTATAGAACTCTATGCTGAGAACTCCGCCCTTACCGCCTTTTGCCTTGTTTACAGTTACTTTTCTGCCAAGGCTCTCGGTCATAGCCATCTCTACCTCGCTGTAATACTGAGGTTTAACTGCGGTTTTGACCTTTGTCTGCTTTTTCTGTTTATCGGGCTTTGATGCTTGTTCTGCAAATCTGACCGACAGACCTTTTTCTACGATCTCCTCTGCCAATTGACAGATTTTCTCGGGATCTTCAATTGAAGCGAGTGCTCTCGCGTGTCCTGCGGACAGTTTACCCTCGGATACGAGTGCGAGCACGTACTCGGGCAATTTGAGAATTCTCAGAGCGTTTGCTATAGCGGGTCGAGATTTTCCTACCGCAACAGCAACGTCCTCTTGAGTCATCTCGTAACTCTCCATTAAGGTACGATAACCCATCGCTTCTTCAACGGGGTTGAGGTTTTCTCTCTGCAAATTCTCGATAAGCGCGATCTCCATGGTCTTTTTATCGTCCAGATCACGGATGATAACGGGAACTTCGACAAGTCCTGCCATAATAGACGCTCTGTATCTGCGCTCACCTGCTACAATCTGATACCCTCCGCCGAAGATAGGACGTACCAATATAGGCTGAAGTACTCCGTGTTCCGATATACTGTCCGCCAAATTCTGCAGCGAGTCTGCGTCGAACTCCCTTCGGGGCTGATCACGATTAGGCTCGATTTCGCTTACTCTCAGTAAGACTGTACTGTCACGGCTTTCGCTTTCATTTTCAAGGAATATCGCGTCGAGTCGCTTGTCCTTGTTAAGACCGCCTTTTTTTGCCATATCAAGCCCTCTCTTTCTTCAGAACTTCACGTGCAAGATTCAGATAAGCCTCTGAACCTTTGCAGGTAATGTCGTAGTAAATAACAGGCATTCCGTAACTCGGAGCCTCAGATATTCTGACACCTCTTGGAATAGGGGTGGAATAAACTTTTCGGGGGAAGTACTTCTTGACCTCGTTTACTACCTGCTGAGTCAAAAGAAGTCTGCCGTCATACATTGTGAGGATAACACCCTCCACGTCGAGATACGAGTTATAAAGTCGCTTAACCCGACGGATAGTGTTCATAAGCTGAGCCAGTCCCTCGAGCGCGTAGTACTCGCACTGAATGGGTATAAGCACAGTATCCGTACAACAAAGAGCGTTAACGGTTATAAGACTCAGCGAGGGAGGACAGTCGATGAAAATGTAGTCATAATCGGACTTGCAGGTAAGAAGCGCGTTCTTAAGAATTGCCTCTCGTCTGTCCATATCGGCAATCTCCAACTCCGCCGCCGCTAAATCGAGGCTGGAGGGAATAACGTGGAGATTCTTAAATTTTGTCTCAACAATACACTCTTTTGCTTTTTTGCCGTTGACGAGAATATCATAGGCAGAAAGCGGTACGCTTCTGCGGTCAATTCCGACACCGCTTGTGGCATTTCCCTGAGGATCCATATCAATAAGCAGGGTTTTCTTGCCCAGATATCCGAACGATGCGGCCAGATTTACGGCACTTGTGGTTTTTCCCACACCGCCCTTCTGGTTAGAAACAGCAATAATCTTTGCCAAAAGTATCACCTTTTCGAAAAATAATCAAAAAATCATAGTAAAATATAAATCTAAAGTTAATTTTACCATACATTTAAGTAAAATAAAAGACTTTTGACAGAAAAATGTGTCCAAAATCAGATTTATGACTGTTTTCAAAAATGTTTCACGTGAAACGCCAAAAGACGCACGGTATATGGAGGATACCGTGCGCCTTGAGGCAAGGGGTTCAGATAAGGAAATGGGTATGAGTGGACGGGTGCATAGCACCCTAAGAAAAAAGCGTAAATTATGCTGTCGCCGACTTTAACGATGTGGTGGCGTTTGACCTTGTTGCGTCAGGTTTTGGTATTTTCACCGTATACTCGATGTACTCGTCTGTTTCACTCTTTTTAGCAACGGCATCTATACCCGAAAGTCGCATTGTATCTACGGCTTTGCTGATAGTGTTTACAAAAATCCTGACGTCTTTGACTATAAATTTCTTCTCTTGCTTAGGGGACGAGTTTACTGTTACCGTACACAAAAGACGAACTATGAGTTCCTCGGTTTCCTTGGCGCTCAGGCTCTCGGCCACAACCCGACTGAGAATTTCTTTTCGCACTTCTTCGTCGTCTATTCGAAGTAACGCTCTCGCGTGTCTTTCCGACAGTCCCGCTTGTAATATCCAGTCTTGCTCCTCCATACTAAGTTTGAGCAGTCGTAGTTTGTTTGCTACTGTCGACTGTTTTTTGCCGAGTCGGAGGGCCGCCTCCTCCTGAGTGAGTCCGAATTTTCTGATAAGTCGCGATATTCCTTTTGCCTCCTCAAACATATTGAGGTCTGCTCGCTGTAAATTCTCGAGCAAAGCAAATATCGCAGACTCTTTGTCGGTGCACTTGATCAAAACACACGGAACCTTTACAAGTCCCGCCATAATCGAGGCTCTGAGACGTCTTTCGCCTGCGATCAACTCATATTCGGTAGTGCTGAGCCGTCTTACGGTCAACGGCTGAAGTATCCCGTTTGCGGCGATAGACTGAGAAAGTTGCAAAAGAGCATCCTCGTCAAAATATCTTCTCGGCTGAGTTTTGTTTGGACGGATCTGTATTGTGGGAATCTCTAAAATAACATTGTCTTCTTTAGTCAGAAACCTCACTTCACTCACCGCCTTCAGGTTGTCCGTATTTGTGCCCTCGTCACAATATTATATTATCACGTCTGCAGGCAGAATTTTAGGGGATTCTGTACAACCTTTTTGTAATATTCATACACATCAGAGAAAATCTTGTCACAAATAGAAAGACGGTGCCAGAAAGCACCGTCTGTTTCGTTATAATGGTTGTTTTTTTATTTTTGAGTTGTGTCGGGGATATTGAGAGGGGGTGGGATAAGTCTTTCTGACTGTAATTATCGTGCGACTGCTCTGGTCAGAGAGCGTGTATTCCTGCACCTTTTCTGTTTCTCCACCGAGAAGTTTCAGCGCCTTTTCCGCTTCATTCAGTTCTTCCGAAGCAGCCGGGCCCTTCATCGCAAGAAAAACTCCGCCTTTTGCTACGTAGGGAAGACAGTATTCTGCCAGAACATTGAGTCTTGCAACCGCTCTCGAGGTAGCAATCTGAAACTTTTCGCGATATTTTTTATCGTTTCCGCCTTCTTCTGCGCGAGCGTGGACAATCTCTGCTTTAAGACCTGTTTTTTCAAGCACATCAGAAAGGAACACAAGCCTTTTGTTAAGTCCGTCAAGGAGCGTAAGCTTAATATCAGGTCGGGCAATAAGCAGCACAAGTCCGGGGAAACCCGCTCCCGTACCAACATCCACAACAGAAACGCCCTGTTCAAAATGATATTTTGAAAGCAGGCACAGACTGTCGCAGAAATGCTTGACTATGACCTCTTGCTCCTGAGTAATCGCCGTCAGGTTCATTCTCGTATTGTAGTCGATGAGCATACCGTAGTATATACGAAAACGCTCAAGTGCAGTCTTATCAAGTTCCACTCCGATACTTTTGGCTTCTGAGTAAAGTATTTCTTCAAAACTCATTCCTGCTCACCGCCTTTTTGTGACAAGTTGCGGTTTTTTGTGAGCCAAATAACCAAAACGCTGATATCCGCAGGGGACACGCCCGAGATTCTGCTTGCTTGGGCAATATTTCGAGGCTGAATTTTATTGAGTTTTTCCTGAGCTTCGAGCCTGAGTCCCTTAATCTGCTTATAGTCCATATTCTGAGGGAGCGGTTTTTCCTGCATTCTCTGAACCTGCTCCACTCTGTCGAGTTGTTTTTTGATATATCCCGCGTACTTGACCTCAATCTCAACCTGCTCAAATACACTTCTTCTGTATTCGGGGCGATTCACATCCACCGAGGTCAGATCGGTGTAGGAAATCTGCGGTCTGCGGAGCAAATCGGCTATGGTGACACCCGTAGTAACGGGTGATGTTTCACGTGAAACAAGAATAGCGTTTAACTCTTCTGTGGGGGACAGAGTTGTATGCTCTACTCTATAGAGTTCTTCCTCTATTTGCGCTTGTTTATTAAGGAAGCGTTCGTATCTCTCGTCTGTGACAAGGCCTATTTCTCTGCCGAGAGGTGTTAATCTCTTGTCGGCGTTATCCTGACGCAGAACGAGTCGGTACTCGCTTCGAGAAGTCATCATTCTGTAAGGTTCATTGGCACCTTTTGTGATGAGGTCGTCAATGAGAGTTCCTATATAAGACCCCGAGCGCTCTAATATCATCGGCTCTCTTCGAAGAACAGCCAGCGCCGCGTTTACACCTGCAACCAGACCCTGGGCAGCGGCTTCTTCGTATCCGCTGCTTCCGTTGAACTGACCTGCACCGTAAAGCCCCTCAAAATTTTTGAACTCAAGGGTAGCCTTAAGCGCAAGAGGATCAACACAATCGTACTCAATAGCATACGCAGGGCGCATTATTACTGCGTTTTCGAGGCCTTTGATGGTATGATAAAACTTAAGTTGCACCTCCTCGGGGAGAGAAGACGACATGCCCTGCAAATACATCTCCTCGGTATCTTTTCCGCAAGGTTCTATGAAAAGCTGATGTCTTTCTTTGTCGGGGAATCTTACGATTTTGTCCTCAAGGCTCGGGCAATATCTCGGGCCGATACCCTCGATCATACCGCCGTAGAGGGGACTGCGATGTATGTTTTCAAGGATAATTTTCTTTGTGCTTTCGTTTGTCCAACTGATATGACAGACAACCGAGTTTTCTCCCATGTCCTCTGTCTCAAAAGAAAACGCCTCGGGAGGTTCGTCGCCACACTGCTCGTCTAACTGTTCAAAGTCTATGCTTGAGCGAAGAACTCGGGCAGGGGTGCCTGTTTTGAATCTTCTCAGAGGAAGACCTAAATCTTTGAGGCTTTGACCGAGTTTTGTAGCGGCAAAAGTTCCGTCAGGACCGCCCTCGTAACTGACCTCGCCTACGTATATTCTGCCACCCAAATAAGTACCTGTCGCAACAATTACCTTTTTTAGGTCGTATACGGCACCCATCTGAGTCGTAATCTGCCAAGGATACTCCGAATCGTTAGTGTTGGTGATTTGTGTAATCTCTGCCTGTTTGAGTTCAAGATTATTCTGAAGCTCAAGTTTATGTTTCATAACCTGAGCGTACTTTGTTCTGTCAATCTGAGCTCTGAGAGAATGTACCGCAGGGCCTTTACCTCGGTTGAGCATTCTCATCTGCAGAAAACACTCATCGGCGGTTTTTCCCATTTCTCCACCGAGAGCATCAATCTCTCTGACAAGATGTCCCTTTGCTGTACCACCGATAGAAGGGTTACAAGGACAGTTGCCGACTGCGTCCATATTTATAGTAAAAATCACGGTTTTGCACCCAAGACGTGCTGAAGCAAGGGCAGCCTCTATACCGGCATGTCCTGCACCAATTACCGCAACATCATATTTTCCTGCATTATATGTAATCATCTGCATCTATCCTTTATGGGAATAAACCTCGTTATTTGCCTACACAGAAACTGTGGAAAACATCGTCTACAACTGCGTCCGAAACGTTTTCGCCCGTCAGTTGCAACAGACTTTCAATAGCCTCCTCAATACACACGGTAACTGCATCGAAAGAAAAACCTGCAAAGAGAGCGTTTTCTGCTTCAACTATGCTACTCAGGGCTTTTTCAGTTGCCGCGCGTTGTCTTTCGGATGAAAGAACACCCACAGAGGGGTCAAAATCTTTTGTGCCTGTGACGAGTGCGATGGCCTTTTCCAAGTCCTCTTTACCGTCACCGGTCTTTGCGCTGATATATACAATATGTGGTGTTATTTCACATATTTTTTCTGTATCAAGTTTTTTCTCTAAATCTATCTTGTTGATTATCGCGATTGAGGGTACCCCTCTCAGACTCTCTATAAGTTCCATGTCCTCTCGTGACAGTTCCTCGCTTATGTCAAACATTGCAAGTACAAGAGAACACGAAGAAAGTCTCTCTCGGGTACGATCTACGCCGATTTTCTCGACCTTATCTTCTGTGTGGCGAATGCCCGCTGTATCACAGAGTCTGAGAGTTACACCGCCAACAATAACGGTTTCTTCGACCACATCGCGGGTTGTACCGGCAATATCAGTAACAATGCTTTTTTCAAAGCCTGTCAGCAGATTCATAAGCGTAGATTTTCCTACGTTCGGGCGACCTGCTATTACAGTATCAACGCCCTGAATTATAGCCTGTCCTGCGTCATAAGTGGACAGAAGATTTTTAGTTTTTTCTTTGGTATCAGAGAGAATCTGAGCGAGTGATGACTCGGTTACCTCGGGTATATCCTCCTCGGGATAATCTGCCCAAGCGCAGAGATGACCAGCAAGGGACACAAGTCCGCTTTTTATCTCATCAATACGTTTTCTGAGCGCTCCGCCACGGACACTCACCGCAGCACGCGCCGCCATTGAACTTCTGGCTGAGATAATATCCATAACCGCCTGCGCTTGGCTGAGGTCCATTTTGCCGTTTAAGAATGCTCTTTTTGTGAACTCGCCGGGTTCGGCAAGTACAGCGCCTGCGTCAAGAACCGCCCTTAACACCTGTCGTGTAACATAAAGACCGCCGTGACAACATAACTCTACAACATTTTCGCCTGTGTAACTTCTCGGGGCTCTGTATACTATGGCAACAACCTCATCAAGCGTTTCACCCGAGTTATCTACCGCTTTACCGTAGGACGCCTTGTATCCCTCAAACTCAGAAAGACTTTTTCCGCTTTGAGATACAAAAACCTTATCCGCAATCGTGGTAGCACTAATGCCCGAAACACGGACAATTCCGATTCCGCCTTGTCCCTGAGCAGTGCTTATTGCTGCAATTGTGGTGTCTGCCATATTGTCACCGACCTTTTAACCTTGGTTTTCTTTCAAAAAAATACAGGGCAGCATCCCGCCGCCCTGTAGGTACCGACGGGCTTATCCGCCGTTTATTATTTAGTCAATTCTGCCGTAAAGTGCAGCGCCTTCGCCCTCGTTGAGAGGAGCTCTTTTGGGTGCATCCTCTGTGGGAGCTGCATCAAAGCTGCGTCTGGGACGACTTGAATAGCCGCGGCCGTTACCGCCTCTGCCTCTGCCGCCTGATTTGCGGGGAGCCTTAGGGTCAGGACCGATAACAACATGTCTGTTGAGGTTTTCGCCCTCACTCCAGGAGATCGCACCGTTTACCTTCTGTACAGCGGTGTGAATAATGCGTCTTTCATAGGGATTCATAGGCTCAAGACTTGTCTTGTAACCTGTCTTAACTGCCTTAAAAGCAAGTTTTCTACCAAGAATCTCGAGAGTTTTTTCTCTCTTTTCACGATAATCGCCTGTATTGATTGTTACCTTAAAATATGCGTTGTCAACGTGATTTGCAACCAAGCCTGTGAGATACTGGAGTGCATCCAATGTCTCACCGCGTCTGCCGATTACTGCGCCAACGTCTTCGCCTTCGAGGTTTATTGTAACTCCGCCGTCTTCGTTTTCATTTACTGTGATAGCGAGGTTATTAAGACCCATTGCATCAAGTACGTTTTTAAGAAAATCCTGAGCAACATCTGCGGGAGAGGACTTGATAAATGCTCTGACCTTTGCAGGACAGCCGCCGAAGATACCAAGAACCTTCTTCTCTGCTCTCTGGATGATTTCAAATTCTGCTTCGTAAGTTTCTACTCCGAGCTGTCTGCAGGCATCTTCCTGAGCAGCAACCTCGGTTTCACCTACGCCGAAAGCTTCTCTAATCAATATGTCACCTTCTTGTGATAAATATTTAGTTAAAGTATAAAATCTTGTTGTATTCTAAGTTATAGTCGTAATTTTTGATAATTTTCTCAATTATCCAAGTCGCTTAACAGAAGACTCCTGTTTTTCAAGTAATGCCACTCTGGCAGCCTCTGAACGGGCAATCATCATGCCGGGGCCGAAGAAATAGTGGAGTATAAGTGACTGTACAAAACCCAATACTGTGGAACAAATCCAATAAAAACCAACTGCTGCGGGAACTGTATAGGCGATATACGCAGAGAACAGAGGAAGCATTAAAATCATTGCTTTCATACATCCCTGCTGACTTGCGCCTGAACCGTTTAACTTCTGCATAACGAGCTGTGATGCAACGGACGTCACAAAACAAAGTAAGGGAATTACAAGATATACAGAAAATCCAAGTGCAGAAGGTGTTTCCATCAGATTCAGACCTGAAAAATTAAACGCTGAGCAAAAAGCAGAAATCTCGGGTACCGAGACAGCTGCGCCCTCAAAACAAGCCTGAATGCTTTCAAAACTGTTAAAGTACCTCATAATATCGATCTGGCCGCCGTACATTGCGGAAGCGTTGATATTCAGACCGGGAATAGACACCAAAACGTTCTTAGCCTGGTCTACCATAGCCTGGTCAATATGAAGTGTGTTTGTAAGAGGATAAGCAACACTATAAAATACTCCTAACATAATAAACATAGGGAGTATAGTGCTGAGACAGCCGCTATAGGGACTTACGCCTTCCCTTTCATAAAGTTTCTGGGTTTCTTCGTTAAGCTTTTCTCTGTTGTTTCCGTATTTTTCGCGAAGTTCGGCTTGTTTAGCCTGCATTCTGGCATTTCCTGCCATAGTTTTCTGCTGTTTAATAGATGATGGAAAAAGAATCAGCTTCGCGACAATTGTAAAGATAAGTATGGCAATTGCGTAGTTATTTACAAGCTGGTACGCCGCCCAGAGTATATAACCAAAAATGCTGCCGATGAAATTCATAAGCTTAACCTTTCTTTCGGGACTTTTCTTTTTTCTGCGGAACGGGATCGTAGCCACCCTTAGAAAAAGGGTTGCACCGCAGAAATCTCCATATAGCAAGTCCTGTGCCTTTTATTACACCGAATCTTTCGATTGCCTCGTATCCATAATGAGAACAAGTCGGGTAATATTTACACATAGGCGGAGTATGTGGAGAAATACGTTTCTGATAAAACCGAATCAGAGCAAGAAGCAGTTTTTTCACACCTTGTCCTCCTATTTGTTAAAAAGTCCTGCGTCGCACAGGTGCTTTTTCATACTGTGGAGAATATCCGTGCTTTTTCTCTGAGGAGTCTTTCCTCTGGCGACAAAAACAATATCGTAGCCTGATTTAAGATTACCTCTCAGTTGTCGATAAGCAGCTCTGATAATTCGGCGAGAGCGATTACGCTCTACGGCTTTGCCTATTTTTTTACCGGTGGTTATTCCGATACGAAGGTTATTTGTATTATTTTTTACGATGTAGGTAACGAGATCGGGCGAGACATAGGACTTACCTCTGCCGTATGCCCGCCTGAATTCCCGATTTTCCTTTAAAGTGATGATATCACTCATATAACCACCTTAATTTCTTGTGGCAAAAGCCGAACACTGCTGATAAAAAGAAAGACCACTTGCGTGGTCCTCACTTTTAGTTAGTAAGAAATTCTCTTAGTAAGAAAGTCTCTTTCTGCCTTTTGCTCTTCTGCGAGCAAGAACCTTGCGTCCGTTTCTATCGGACATTCTCTTTCTGAAGCCGTGCTCCTTCTTTCTGTGGAGCTTTTTGGGTTGATATGTTCTGAGCATATTAATCCTCCTTTCGGATACATAACCTTGCAATATAGCATTATACTTGAAATTTTCTCTATAGTCAATAAAAATTTTTGATTTTCTTCTTTTTTTTCAAACTTATTTTTTCTTCTCAAAAATTAAGAAAAATCACACACAATATCTTGTATTTATCTATGTTTGTCAACACAATTTGTGATGAGGAAAATTGCACTCTCTTTGGACCTTATTATAAATAGTAATATTTACTTTAAATATATGTTAAAAACTGTTGCATTTTTTCATTGTTTTTGTTAAAATAAAATGGTAAATGTGATAAGTTTTCCTCAATGGTTTTTTGTGTCAGATTGTTAACTTTTCAACATTCTTTTTTCGTACTTTCTGACCTCTCAAAATAAGGAATTCTCATACAGAAAAAACGGATATTTTAAAAAAATAACAGGAGGTAGCAAAGTGGATTCTTTTAGCGACGCATGGGGCGTTATATGCGAATATTGCAAAACAAAAATTACTGAAGTTGCTTATAAAATGTGGATAAGCCGTATTGATCCCATAGAACTTGATTTTGAGGGCGGTAAAACTGTTTTAATGGTACCTAATGAGTTCCATAAAGATACTCTGGAGAGATGTTATACAACACTTCTGGATGATGCATTTAAGGAGATTTTCGGCAGAACTTTTGATATCTGTCTGATAACTCCCGAGGAAAAGAAAATCGTTATTCCCGAAACATCATCTGCAGATATAGGCTCTATTTACGACTACACTTTCTCAAACTTCATTGTAGGTCCTTCAAACACCTTTGCTCACGCAGCCGCTATGGCTGTTGCGGCAAAACCTGCGGAAAATTACAATCCTCTTTTAATCTACGGCAGTTCGGGACTTGGTAAAACCCATTTACTCTATGCCATAGGTAACGAGATTAAAAAGAATAACCCCGATATGCGTATTCAGTACGCTAAGGGTGATGAGTTTATTAACGAACTTGTTCAGGCGATCAGTACTGCGACTACCGCTGAATTCAAAGATAAATACAGACACGCCGATGTACTTTTGGTGGATGACGTTCAGTTTATCGCAGGTAAAAACAGTACTCAGGAAGAGTTCTTCCATACCTTCAACGCTCTTTACGAGGACCATAAACAGATAGTTTTGATTTCTGACCGTCCTCCAAAAGATATGAAAGTTTTGGACGAGCGACTTCGTTCTCGTTTTGAATCAGGACTTCTGGCAGATCTTCAGCCTCCGGATATTGAAACAAGAATTGCAATTATCAAGAAAAAAGCTGACTTACTCCAGGTTCCTATTTCTGACGAACTTATTGAGTTTATTGCTCAGAAAATTAAGTCAAACGTACGTCAGTTAGAGGGTGTTGTAAAGAAACTCAAAGCCCGCTACCTTCTCAATAACGACAAGATTACTCACGCGGTTGTCAGCGAGGCTATTTCCGATATTCTCAACAACGACTCTACTCCTGAAAATACAGTAAAGAAAATTATTGACGAAGTTGCCAGAACGTTCGGAATTTCTCCTGATGAGTTACGCTCAAAGAAAAGCAGAAAAGCAGAGACAAAAAATCCCCGCCATATTGCTATTTACATAACAAGAGAACTTACCGGTATGTCTATGGTTGAAATTGGCAAAGAGTTCGGAAATCTCCACCACTCTACCATTGTTTACACTATTGGAAAAATCGAAGATTTAATGCAGGAAGACAGTACTCTTCACGAAACTATTTCTGACATTATCAAGAATATCAGAGATAACTGAGTTTTCCACATTTTCTTTAACATTATCTAACATTTTTCTAACATTTCAACATTTATTATTTTCTAAGTATTCATTTGTTAGTTTACCTATATTTTTCCACATCTCCTTTGCGGATAAAATATTCCCGTTATTTCTTGCCAAATTAAGAATATTAACAAATTCACACTAACAACAACATACAACAAAAATTATATATTATTTCTTATTTTTTCTTTCGAAAGGAATTTGTTTATGAAATTTACTGTTACAAGAACTGATATTGTTACTGCTGTTTCAAACGTTTCCAGAGCAGTATCTACAAAAGCTACTCTTCCTGCTTTAGAGGGTATTCTTATCAAAGCATACAATAATACACTTACACTTTCAGGTTATGATCTTGAACTCGCTATAACAACATCTGTAGAAGCAACTGTTTCTGTTGAGGGTGAAATAGTTGTAGGAGCAAAACTTTTCGCTGATATTGTCAGAAAACTTCCTGAAGAAATTGTTACTTTTGAAACCGATGAGAGAATGATTATTTACATCACAAGCGGTAACGCTTCTTATCAGATTGTCGGTATATCTTCTATGGAATATCCCGAGATGCCTAAGTTCGATACATTAGATGAAATTAACATTTCAGCAGGTGTTCTGCGAAATATGATCAAGCAGACAATTTATGCTGTTTCCGATAATATAAACAAACCCATCTACACAGGCTCTCTCTTTGAGATTAAAGATAAGGTTATGAGAGTTGTTTCTGTTGACGGATATCGTATGGCTATCCGTAAGGAAGAGATCGACACAGACGTAGATACAAGATTTATTGTTCCCGGCAAAATGCAGGGAGAAATCCTCAAACTTATAACAGATGAAGAAAAAGAAGTTAATATTTCAGTAGGACAAAGACACGTATCATTCAAAATTGATACTTACTCTGTTGTATCACGTCTTATTGAAGGAAACTTCCTCGATTATCGCACTACTGTACCCAAGAGCGAAGAAACATCAGTTCGTATCAATACACGTTCACTTATCAATGCAGTAGACAGAATGTCACTTATTACAAGCGACAGAGTACAGAGTCCCGTACGTTTCAGCATAAATCAGGACAAGATTAAACTTTCCTGCCGTACTGCTATGGGCAGAGCAAGTGATGAACTTATGGTTTCCACTATTGGTAAGGACGTTGAAATAGGATTCAACAACAAATACGTACTTGATGCACTTAAGAATACAGAGTGTGACGAGGTAGTTCTTATTTTTAACGGCAGTCTTTCACCTATGATTGTAAAACCTGTTTCGGGGGATCAGTTCTTATTTCTAGTAGTACCTATGAGGCTTAACGATGAAATCTGAGATAATAACAATTAAAGAAGAATATATAAAACTTGATAATTTGCTCAAATTTTCAGGTCTTGCTCAAACAGGCGGTGAAGCAAAGATGATTATCCAGAGTGGACAAGTTCTGGTTAACGGCGAAGTCTGTACTATGCGAGGAAAGAAAATGAGAGACGGCGATAAAGCACAGTACGGCGATAGAATTGTAGAGGTGTCCCAAATTTGATTGTACGTTCCCTTGAATTCTCCGATTTCAGAAATCTTAAGGATAATATAATAATTCCCTCAGAAGGTATCAATGTAATCTTCGGAGATAATGCACAGGGAAAAACAAACCTATTGGAGGCAATCTGGCTTTTTTCCGGAGGACATTCTTTCAGAGGTTCTAAGGAAAGCGAACTCACAAGATTCGGAAGTAAAATGTCAGAACTTAAAATGGCGTTTTACAGTCAGGAAAGAGAACAGACTGCAAGTATCAAATTTTCGGGAAATAAAAAAGAAGTACAGATAAATTCAGTAGTTAAGCCGTCTTCAGCATATCTTTCTCAATGTTTTTCGGCGGTAGTTTTTTCACCGGAACATCTTTCTCTTGTGAAAAACGGCCCTGCTCTTCGCAGAAGATTTATTGACGGAGCAATATGTCAGCAAGACGTCAAATTTGCAGTTTTACTCTCTAAATACAACCGTACGGTATTTCAGCGAAATGCTTTACTGAAAGAAATATATAAGCACCCCGAACTTAAAGAAACTTTGTGTATATGGGATGATACCTTAATAGTATTAGGTGCGAAGATAATAGAAAAAAGGCTTGAATACCTGAAAAAACTGCAGTCAACAGCAAGTTATTATCACAAGGGTATTTCCTCGGATAAAGAAGAATTGACTATAGAATATCTGAGCAGTGCCGGAATAAATTTAGAAGATAATATTGAAACAATACAGGAAAAACTCAGAGAAAGTTTTGAAAAATTTCAAAGAGAAGATATTAAACTCAGTTGTACGAATTCAGGTCCTCACAGAGACGATCTTGATTTTTATCTAAACGGACTCAAAGCAAAAAGTTTCGGTTCACAAGGACAGCAGAGAAGTATAATTTTGTCACTCAAACTTGCAGAAGCACAGATGCTTAGGGAATATTTTGAGGAGCCTCCCGTGGTACTTCTTGACGACGTACTCTCGGAGATTGACAGAAACAGACAAGAGTATCTTCTGAATAATACAAGAGGTTGTCAGACCTTTATAACAGGTTGTGAACCTCCGGTTAAAGAAAAAGATGTAAAAATTTTTACTATTGAAAACGGAGAGATAAAGTAAATGTATCTGCATTTAGGCCAGGAAACGGTAGTAGATGCCGAAACAATTATAGGTATCTACGATATGGATACCTCAACTATATCAAAATGGTCCAGAGATTTTCTAAGTAAAGCAGAAAAAGAAGGCAGAGTAATAAACGTTTCTTATGAACTTCCAAAGTCTTTTATAGTATGTAAGGAAGAAACAGACGGCAAGGTTTATGAAAGAGTGTATATAAGTCCTCTTTCTTCTCAGACTTTACTTAAGCGTTCAGTTGAAAATAAACTGATAACCTGAATGTGAAAAAAGGAGGTATATGATGAATAGAGAAAAAAAGAAATGTCCCTATTGCCAGAGAAAAATAGGATATGGCACAAAACTTATTGAACACGGCAAGGGAGAACATAAATGCAGTCATTGTCAGAAAATATCAAAAATAAATCAGAGTTTTGAAATCTGGTTATTGCTTGTTTTCTGCTTGATAGCAGCTGCATTTATAATGGTTTTTTATTTTTTATCGGCTGAAAATATAGAGAATACATTTCGAGAAGAAGGAACTGGAAAAATTCTGATGACTCTTTTCTTTGGAGAAGCCAAGGAAATAAAGTGGATATTGTGGGAAATGGTACCATTTGTGGTTTTCTACTTTTTGGCACCTCTCTTTATAGAATTTGCTCCTTTAAAAAGATATATGGAGCAGACTTCGAGCATTGACCTTTCGGTACCGACTCGTACACCAATAAGCAGAGGTCCGAAACCAAGCAGCAAAACAAGAGTTATTCCCAAAGCACAAGAAACTCAGTTTAGCGGTGCGTATGAGGATATTTCTTCATCCTCAGGAGTAGAGAGTACCCGCGCATTCAGTATATCCTCAGATGTTGAAGAAACAGAAGATTCACAGGAATATACAGAGATAACTTCAACCCCGACATCAAAGTCACAGTCTTATTCAAGCGACGTTCCGCTAAAGAGAGTGACAAGAGATATACCGCCGACAGTTACATTTGATGACGTTAAAGAGTACGTTCCGAAAAAGGAAAAGACAGAGGACAAAACTCCATCCGCTGACGGCAAAAAAACACCAAACGGTAATTATTCAGGAAACAGAAAGTTCTGATGTAAATATAAAAGACGAAAAATTAAAATTCTGCAAAGCAGAAACGGAGGTTTCCTTTCGGGGAAACATTAGGAGGTAAAAGAATTGGATAACGAAAACTTAGTTTACGGAACAGTTGAAAACACAAAGGTAGAAACCGAGTACGATGCGGATGAAATACAGGTTCTTGAGGGACTTGAAGCAGTCCGTAAACGCCCCGGTATGTACATAGGATCCACAGGCCCCAGAGGTCTTCATCATCTTGTATATGAAATTGTTGATAACTCTATCGACGAGGCATTGGCAGGATATTGTACAAAGATTGATGTATCTATTCTTCCCGGCAATATTATCCGGGTTCAGGATAACGGTAGAGGTATTCCTGTAGGTATCAACCAAAAAACAGGTCTTCCTGCGGTTACTGTTGTATTTACCGTTTTACATGCAGGCGGTAAGTTCGGCGGCGGAAGTTACAAGGTATCGGGTGGTCTGCACGGCGTTGGTGCATCTGTAGTTAATGCTCTTTCCGAGTGGCTCGAAGTAAGAGTTTGTGACGGCGAGTATGAGTATACTCAGAGATTCGAGAGAGGCCACGAGTGTTATAAACTCAAAAAAGGCAACAAAACCACAGAAAAAGGTACAACCGTACTCTTTAAGGCAGACAGAGAAATCTTCCAGGAAACAGACGAATACGAATATTCAATTCTTGAAACAAGACTTCGCGAACAGGCATTCCTTAATGCAGGCGTTCACATCGAACTTCGTGACGAGCGTGATGCAGATAATGTTATAGCCAAGAACTTCTTCTACGAGGGCGGTATCCGTACTTACGTAGAGTATCTTAACAAAAAGCGTTCTGCTGATCCTATTCATCCCGAGGTTATCTATTTTGCTGCTGCAAACAACGAAGACACCGCAGCGGTAGAGATCGCAATGCAGTATACAGACAGCTATAGCGAACTTATGCTGTCATTCGCAAATAACATCAATACAGTAGACGGCGGTACTCACGAAGAGGGCTTCAAACGTTCCCTCACAAGAGTAATGAACGACTATGCAAGAAAGTTCAATAAATTAAAAGACAGCGACGCTAACTTAAGCGGTGAAGATATCCGAGAGGGACTTTGCGTTGTTATCTCCGTTAAGGTTAAAGAAGCAGAGTTCGAAGGTCAGACCAAGACTAAACTCGGTAACACCGAAGTAAGAGGTATGGTAGATAAACTTATCTCCGATAAACTTATGACTTTCCTCGAGGAAAACCCCTCGGTCGCAAAGACTATATTTGACAAGGCTTTGGCATCTCAGAGAGCGAGAGAGGCAGCCCGTAAAGCAAGAGAAAGCGTCAGACGTAAATCTGCGCTTGAAAGTGCAAAACTTCCCGGCAAACTCGCTGACTGTCAGAGCAAGGACACAAGCATAACCGAGATTTACATCGTAGAGGGAGACTCTGCGGGCGGTTCTGCTAAAAACGGCAGAGACAGACGTTATCAGGCTATTCTTCCTCTTTGGGGTAAAATGCTGAACGTTGAAAAGAGCAGAATTGATAAAGTATACGGCAACGATAAACTTCAGCCCGTAATTACCGCCTTGGGTTGCGGTATCGGTGACGAGTTCGATTTGAGCAAACTCCGTTATAACAAGGTTATCATTATGGCCGATGCTGACGTTGACGGTCAGCACATCCGTACACTGCTTCTTACATTCTTCTTCAGATATATGAAGCCCCTTATTGAGGAGGGACACGTGTATATAGCCCAGCCTCCTCTCTATCGTATAACACACAAGAAAGAACACCGCTATGCATATTCCGATATGGAGCGCGATCAGATTCTGGCAGAAATCGGCAGCAAAGCCGATATCCAGAGATATAAAGGTCTTGGTGAAATGGACTACGAGCAACTTTGGGAGACCACAATGAACCCCGAAACAAGAACAATGCTCCGCATAGAACTCACCGATGCCGCTCAGGCAGACGAGACCTTCTCTATTCTTATGGGTGACAAGGTTGAACCCAGACGAGAGTTTATCGAACAGAACGCTAAGTATGTTCAGAACCTCGATATTTAACTCGGGAAAGGAGAATCGAAAATGGCTAAGAAAGAAAAAAATTACAGCATTGATGAAAGCGCATTTGCCAATACGAAGATCATAGACGTAGACGTTAATCGCGAGATGCGTCAGTCCTTCCTCGATTATTCTATGTCTGTTATCGTATCCCGAGCTCTGCCCGATGTTAGAGACGGTCTTAAACCCGTTCACCGCAGAATTCTCTACACAATGTACGAGAAGGGCCTGTCCCCCGACAAACCCTACAGAAAATGTGCGGATACAGTAGGTTCCGTGCTTGGTTCTTATCATCCCCACGGCGACGCATCCGTTTATGATGCTATGGTACGTCTTGCACAGGACTTCTCTATGAGATATATGCTCGTTGACGGCCATGGTAACTTTGGTTCCGTTGACGGCGACCCCCCTGCTGCATACCGATACACAGAGTCAAGAATGAGCAAGATTTCCACGGAAATGCTCGCAGACATCGACAAGAAAACAGTCGATTTTATGCCTAACTTCGACGATCGTCTCGAGGAGCCCACCGTACTTCCCTCAAGATTCCCAAACCTGCTCGTAAACGGTTCGGGCGGTATTGCTGTTGGTATGGCGACCAATATTCCTCCCCATAATCTGGGCGAGGTTATTGACGCTATGTGTATGCTCATAGACAACCCCGACACAGAGATTGTCGAACTTATGGAGTGTTTGCCCGGTCCTGACTTCCCCACAGGTGCTATGATTATGGGCAGAAGCGGTATCCGTGCCGCCTATATGACAGGCAGAGGAAAGATTACCGTTCGTGCCAAGGCAGAAATAGTGGAAGAGAAAAACGGCAGATTCAAGATTATCGTTACAGAACTTCCCTATCAGGTAAACAAAGCAAGACTTATCGAGCATATTGCTGATCTTGTAAACGAAAAGCGTATCGAGGGAATATCCAACATCGAGGACCATTCCGACAGAAACGGTATGCATATTGAGATTGACGTCAAGCGTGACGCATCCGCTCAGGTTGTACTCAATCAGCTTTACACCTATACTCAGCTTCAGTCCACCTTCGGTGTAATTATGCTTGCAATTGTAAACGGCGAGCCTAAGATTCTTGACCTCAAGGAGATGCTCTCTCATTACATTGACTTCCAGGAAGAGGTTATCACCCGCCGTACAGCCTTTGACCTTAACAAGGCAGAGGAGAGAATGCACATATTAGAGGGTCTCAAAATCGCCCTTGACAATATCGACGAGGTTATTGCTACCATCCGCGCAAGTAAAGATACCGCAGATGCAGTCAACAACCTTATGGAAAAATTCGGTCTGACCGAGATTCAGGCACAGGCTATTGTTCAGATGAGACTGCGTCAGTTGACAGGTCTTGAGCGAGCAAAGATTGAGGATGAAATCAAGGAACTCGAAATTAAAATCACCGATCTTAAGGAGATTCTTGCATCTCGTGATCGCCGTATGCAGATTATCAAGGACGAGGCTATCGAAATCAGAAACAAGTATGCCGATCCTCGCCGTACAGAAATATGTGCTATCAGCGGAGAGGTTGATATTGAGGACCTCATCCCCGAGGAGCAGTGTGTTGTTACCTACACACGCTTCGGATATATCAAGCGTCAGACTACCGACACATACAAACTCCAGAACCGCGGTGGTAGAGGTATCGCAGGTATGACACGTCGCGAAGAGGACGTTGCAACCGAACTTCTCATAACCTCAAGCCACGATTATATGCTGTTCTTCTCAGACAAGGGCAGAGTTTATCGACTTAAATGTTACGAGATTCCCGAGGGCAGCCGTCAGGCAAAGGGTATGAATATAGCAAACCTACTGCCCATTACTTCTGACGAGAAGATCACCTCGATGGTTCGTGTACCCGACTTTGAGGATGACAAGTACCTCGTAATGGTAACCCGTCAGGGTATTATAAAGAGAATTGCTCTCAACGCTTATAATACAAACCGCAAGGGCGGACTCATTGCTCTTGAACTCAACGAGGGCGATGAACTCGTATGGGTACGTATGACAAACGGTGACGATAATATCATTATCGCAACCCGTAAGGGATACGCAATCCGCTTCAACGAAAATGACGTTCGTCCCATGGGCAGACAGGCACGAGGTGTTCGTGCAATCAGACTTCGCGGGGGTGACGAGGTTGTAGGTATGTCCGTTGCCCGCGAAGGCGGTAAGGTTCTGACTGTTTCCGAGAAAGGTTACGGCAGACTCTCTGAGATTGACAACTACAGACTCCAGTCCCGAGGAGGCAAGGGTATCACCAACTACCACGTAGCAAAATACGGCGACGTTGCCGCTATTAAGGTTGTTGATTTAGAGGATGACATTATCCTTGTTGCTGAGGACGGCGTTATTATCCGTATCTTGGCAAGTTCAATCAGAGTATGCGCACGTCCCTCAAAGGGTGTTACCGTAATGCGAATCAAAGACGGAAACCGCGTTGTGGCCGCCGCCCGTGCACCTCACGAAGAAGAGGCTACCATTCTGGAGGCAGAGGAAGTAGACCCCGAGGAGGAAGCAGCAGACTTAGCCGCCGCAGAAGCCGAGGACAACAAGGCAGACGCCGAAGAAGTTTTGGACGACTCCGCTGAGGAATAATCAATTATAAATAATAAAAACCGCTTGTGTTCTACACAGGCGGTCTTTATTTTTTAACTATAATTAATGTGACTTTTTTCTGGAGTTTTTCAAAACAGGAAATAACGTGTTTTGTACCTTTTGACTTGCCGTCCCAAAAAACGAGAGCCTCGTCGGAGTATTCGGCTATGGATAAATTCCTTTTAATAGGAGCGACCTTGCCATAACGAGAAAATTCGGGATAAAATACAGTAAGTCTGAGCGAATTTTCTGTGGCATAGTTTATTGCACAGGTGTCTGTTCCCTTAGCGCCGCCTGTCACAATTTCTGTGACATTTTTATTGATGTATTCGTTCAGGTTGTTTACTATAATACTCCGTGAGCCAACTACCGCTAACTTCATAACCACCTCTTAGATATAGTATAGATATATATTGTGCCTATATTGCACATAATAACAGATTTTAGAGTTAAAGTAAATATAAAATATATTTATTGTGAGGTTGTTATGGCTATAAAGAGCTTATCTATCAGAATATCTCAGGAAATGCTTGATAAATTACATGTTGTAGCAGATTATGAGGGCAGAAGTGCAAACAGTCAAATTCTTATATTAATCAGAGATTGTATAGAGGAATATGAGGAAAAACACGGAGAAATAAAAATAGGATAACAAAAACCGCTATGATTTCTCATAGCGGTTTTTGTTTGTCTTTTGTTGAGATTACTCTTCGTTTGTGTTTTCGTCAGAGGCAGCGTCCTCAGATACTTTTTCTTTAACAGTAGGATCGAAGAGCCACAATATAAAGCCAAAGCCTCTCTTATCTCTGAGAGTTTTGCCGGTTACAAAGCAAAACGCTGTGAATATAAGAAGTGCAACTAAAAGTGCAACGAGGCCTAAAACAAAGCCGTCGGGAGTGTAGGTGAACTTAACTGTGTGAGTACCCTCAGAGAGCATTACGGCACACATAGCGTTTCCTACGGGAGTCATCTCGCTCTCTTTTCCGTCAACGTAAACTTTCCAGCCCTTTTCGTAAGGAATAGATGTATAGAGAAGTCCTGCTTCCTTAACGTCTATAGTACCTTCGAGAATTGTGTCGGTAACCTTTGTCATATTAAGGTGTTCGTCTTTAAGTTTCTCGATTCCTGCCTCAAAAACATCCTCGTTGAGAGTATAGCAGTAAGCACGTACTGTAGATGTCTTGGAGGGGTTGAGTTTACAGTAGAGAGAAACCTTGTCCCCTGTCTTAAGGTCGCCTGCAACGGAAATGAAAGGCTGTTTAACGTTCATGGAGTAGTCGCTATGGTCATTGATGTAAATATTACCCTTGTCATTAGCGCCGCTTACCTGGAAATAAGTGTATACGGAAGCGTCCTCTTCCAAATAGAAATTGAACTTCACATGTTTATCTGAGGTAGTGTCTGAGGGTGTAAATGTATAGTAGCCCTCAGAGTGTTTGGTATAAGTCTGATTATCCGTGCTGTGGCCAACATCCACAACGGTAAGTTGATTATAGAGAGGCTCCTCTATACCTGTAGCCAAACGCCAGAACTCGATCTGATTTTCAAAGGGGTTGATGGTGCTTTCGGGTACAACGTAACTCGAGAGTGCCGAGTCGGTCATAAAGCCCATAGAGATATAATGTGTATTCTCGTAAACTTCTACGTTGCCCGAGTAATCAACGAGTTCGGTATATTTGGTGTTACGGATATCGTTTGTTCTGGTGATAATGTATTTCATATTAACCAGAGTGTTAGTAACGGGAGAGGACTCATAGTATGAGTATCTGTTACCTGCTTTCCAACCTGAAAAACCGATGCTCTCTGTAAACTTTGTGATGCTGACGTTAGCCATAGAGTTAAACACAGAGGCTCCGTTGTAACAGTTGAGCGCGCCGTCGTTGAGAGTCTGAGTGGAGTCGACCTCTACTCGATACAGATCGGGTGTGTTTTGGCTCTCAATATCTTCTATATGACTCAGAAGTCGGTTAACGTGGACTTCTTCTTTGGGATAACTTGTGGTAGTAGTTGTGCCGACTGTATTTACACCGATAATCGCGGTAGCACACATCTCGCCTGTTACAAGCAGACAAAGCAGTAGCGCCAAAGCGTTTTGAGGCAGTATCTTGAGTGTAAACATCAAGATAGCAATAATCATAACAATGCCGAGTATAATAGAGGCGATAACAGCACCCTTGGAGAACTTATCTTCCTCTCTGAGGAAGTAGCCGAGCAGGATCAAAGCAAATACAAGAGCGCCGATTAAAACGTCAATATATGAGCTGTGTTCCAGTACCGTATACGCTCTGTACGCCATATAAATCAGCAGAAAACTTACAAGGAAACTAAAGCGGTAAGGCAGCATATTGGGGAAATGGAAGCCGTGCCACATATAGTCGAGATGACGGAAAATGAAACTTGCTATAAGGAACAGCAATGTGAAAATACTGAAGAGTTTTTCGCCGAGTTTAATCTTTTTGGAGCAAAAGAATATGCCGAGCATAACCACTGCCAGAATACCTGTGGAAACATTTGGAAGTCCCTCTTTGTAGGTAGGAGCAACAAATGATATCATATTGGAAATAATCTGCTGAAGTGCGTCAAAAACACCCTCGGCAGTATCCGCGCCGATGTTAATGTCAAATCGGGTAGGCATTGTAACGGTTGATTTATAGCAGTTTTGCAGCGCAAGGTATGCGGGAATTGTCACGGGTGCTGTCATAAGCAAGGATGTAACCGAGCATACCAGAGTGCGCAGCAGATCTTTGAGAGATTTCCCAAGAGAATGCCAACAACTGACTGTATAGCCTATTGCTGTGAGGAAAACTGCAATACAGATAAACAGTCCGATGTAATAATTGAAAATAACTGCGAGAGCAAGAGATATAATGAAAAGTTTATATTTGCCGTCGCGAAGAAGAGAAATAGTACCTGCTATTACTAAAGGCAACATAGCCACAGAGTCAAGCCAGATTACGCACCAGTAATATCCCATATTGAATGAGCATAGCGCAAACATCAGAGAGAAGAACACAAGTGCGAGTCCGTCTTTTTTGAATATTATACGAAGGCTGATGGCAGTAAACATACCCGCAAAGGCGATTTTAGCCACAGTAATAACTGCAAGATAACCCGAGAGAGCCTCCCTTGAAATAAACACAGACAGGAAGTTGAGCGGACTTAAGAGATAATAGGACATCATCGCGATAAAATTACTGCCCATACCTACTGCCCAGGTCCACAGCAGAGAACCGCCGGACTTGAGTTTATCCTGAAGGTCAACAAGGAATGGATAATATTGGTGCCACAAATCGACAACATGCATCTGTCTGTCGCCCCAGGCCTGTGCGAGGTTCGGAGTCGCATCTATGTGCCAGGATGGGAACATATTGCCGAGGTGGAAGGCAATAGAGTCCACCATAGTTTTGAGAATGCCAAAGGGAGCTACGTTAGATACAGCAAATCCTATGGACATCAGCAAAAAAGGCAGAAAGAAAGCAAGAATGATATAGCGGTTTTGATCTATGAAAGACCGAAACGCTGACGGTTTACGTTCTGGCACTTTTTTAGTTTTTGTTTTTGAGGCCATTTTCGTTCCTCCCGAAAAGTAAGTTTTCTGTGTGGCGGTTAAGCATATACCGCTAAGCACAGATATACACATTAATAATACCACGATTTACCTGTAAGGTAAACTGTTTTTTGAAAAAACTCATCATTTTTGTCAGGTCATTTTATTATTAGGTAGACAATTTTGATTTTTGGTGATACAATGTATGAGTATTATTGTATTTAGCCTAATCTCAGTTTTTGATAATGAGGTGATATATTTATGAAAACAGTAGATATTGTAGTACCTTGCTTTAACGAGGAGGAAGTTCTGCCCGAATTTGTCAGAGTGACAAACGAGGTTATCGAAACCCTGCCTCAGTATAAGTTCAGATACATACTGGTAGACGACGGAAGCCGTGACAATACCTTGTCCGTTATGAAAAGTCTGGCTGATATGTTCAAAAACGTGAAATACATATCTTTTTCCAGAAACTTCGGCAAAGAGTCTGCTATGTTCGCAGGTCTCGAGCATACAACCGCCGACTATGTTTTTGTAATGGACGCAGATTTACAGCATCCGCCTCAACTGTTCCCCCAGATGCTTGAGCAGATAGAGCAGGGACACGACTGCTGTGCTTTATTCAGAGAAGAAAAAGAGCGAAACGACGGCTTCCTCAGAACTGTTTTTTCAAAGCTTTTCTTCCGTCTGCAAAACGCGATGTCCTCTGTTAAAATGCCCTACGGCGCCGTTGATTACAGAGTAATGTCCCGCCAGATGGTTGACTCTATTCTGGAGATGTCCGAAAAACAGAGATTTTCCAAAGGCATTTTCTGTTGGGTAGGATTCGACACCAAGTGGCTTCCCTATGAGAACGTAGAGCGTACAATAGGTACCTCGAGTTGGAATTTCTGGGGACTTGTCAAGTACGCTATCGACGGCATAACAGCCTTCTCCATAACACCTCTCAGAACAATAATCGTCATTGGACTTCTTATGCTTTTGGCGTCGTTTGGACTTTTGATTGCGATGATATTTATGGCGATATTCGGCACAGTGGGTGTTTTTGTGCCTGTGCTGTTTGGTTTGTTTTTTGTGGGCGGTATACTGGAGATTTCTCTGGGAGTAGTCGCAGAGTACGTGGGCAGAGTTTTTGTCGAAACAAAACAAAGACCTATTTACATCGCCAAGGTTAAGAACATAGAAAAGGCAGACAAATAAAATGGCAAAGATAAAGGAACTTTTCCTTAAGTATAAGGAAATAATAATGTACCTTGTGTTCGGAGTGCTGACCACCTTAGTAAGTTGGGGCAGTTACGCATTGTTTGAGATCGCTTTGAGCTCGTTTATCCTAAACTCTATAGTCCTCTCGTCGGTCGCAAACGTTCTTTCCTGGATAGCGGCGGTAGCATTCGCTTTTGTAACTAACAAGTTGTGGGTGTTCGAGAGCAAATCTTGGAAATCAGGGCTTGTGATAAAAGAGTTGGGCGCATTTGTCGGCTCAAGACTTCTGACCGGAGCGTTGGAGTGGGTAGGCGTACCCGGACTTATGCTGATAGGACTTAACCAGTCCATCCTCGGTATAGAGGGAATGGTTGCTAAGGTACTTATCAGTGTTATTGTAGTTATACTTAATTATGTATTAAGCAAGTTGCTTGTATTCAGAAAGAAAAAGTAAAATTAAAAGAGACTTCTTCGGAAGTCTCTTTTTTATGTCATATTAGTCTGTATCAAGTTTGAGAACAGCCATAAACGCCTCCTGAGGAACCTCTACGGTACCTAACTGGCGCATACGTTTCTTACCTTCTTTCTGTTTTTCAAGAAGTTTCTTCTTACGGGTGATGTCACCGCCGTAACACTTGGCAAGAACGTCTTTTCTCATAGCCTTAACAGTTTCGCGGGCGATAATTTTACCGCCGATACAAGCCTGAATGGGCACCTCGAAAAGTTGACGCGGAATTTTATCCTTGAGTTTTTCCGCCATTTTTCTTGCTCGGGGATAAGCCTTCTCGGCGTGAATAATAAAGGAAAGCGCGTCCACGATGTCGCCGTTGAGCATAATGTCAAGTTTGACAAGCTGACTCTGACGATACTCTTTGAGTTCATAGTCGAACGAAGCGTAGCCTCGGGTACGGGACTTGAGAGTATCAAAGAAATCGTAAACAATCTCAGCGAGAGGGAGTTCGTAGTGAATATCAACTCGGTCGGAGTCGATATAGGTCATACCGATAAACACACCGCGTCTTTCCTGACAGAGTTCCATAATGTTACCTACGTAGTCAGACGGAGCGTAGATATGAGCATCCGTAAAAGGCTCCTCGGCAGACTGTATGTGAGCAGGATCGGGGTAATTGGTGGGGTTGTCAATCATCTGAACGGTTCCGTCTGTGAGTGTAATGCGATAACTAACAGAAGGAGCAGTAGTGATAAGGTCAAGGTTAAATTCTCGCTCAAGACGTTCCTGGATAATCTCCATGTGGAGAAGTCCCAAAAATCCGCAACGAAAACCAAATCCGAGAGCCACAGAGGTCTCTGCTTCGTAGGTAAGGGACGCGTCGTTGAGTTTGAGTTTTTCCAAAGCGTCTCTCAGGTCGCCGTATTTTGCACCGTCTGCAGGATAAACACCGCAGTATACCATTGACTGAATCTCTCGGTAACCTGCCAAGGGGAACTCGGCGGGGTTGGATGTAAGGGTAACTGTATCGCCAACCTTAGCGTCGCCCAGAGTCTTGATCGAGGCGGTGATATATCCTACCTCGCCTGCATAGAGAGTGTCCTTGGGGTTATAAGAAACCGCACCCATGGTACCGAGTTCTACAACAGAGAACGCAGAGCCTGTCTGCATAAGTTTGAACTCGTCGCCGACGCTGATTTTTCCTTCTTTTACGCGGACGTAGATAATAACACCCTTGTAACTGTCGTAAATACTGTCGAAAATCATAGCCCGAAGCGGAGCGTTAATATCGCCCTCGGGAGCAGGAACGTCAGCCACAATTCTCTCCATTACAGAGTGGATGTTGATGCCGTTTTTCGCAGAAATCTCGGGAGCATCCTGAGCAGGGATACCGATAATATCCTCGATCTCGTTCTTGATTCTGGCGGGGTCTGCGCTTATGAGGTCGATTTTGTTGACAACGGGGACAATTTCGAGTCCCGAGTCAACCGCGAGGTATGTGTTGGCGAGAGTCTGAGCCTCTATACCCTGAGTCGCGTCTACAACCAAAACCGCACCCTCACAGGCAGCGAGGCTTCGGGAAACCTCGTAGTTAAAGTCTACGTGGCCGGGGGTGTCAATGAGGTTGAAGATATAATCTTCGCCGTCGTCGGCAGTATATTTAAGAGTTACGGCACGTGCCTTTATCGTAATACCGCGCTCTTTTTCAAGTTCCATATCGTCGAGGATCTGGTCTTGCATCTGACGTTCTGTGACAGACTGTGTTTCCTCCAAAATTCTGTCAGCAAGGGTGGACTTGCCGTGGTCGATATGGGCGATAATGCTGAAATTTCTAATTTTACTCTG
The DNA here is from genome assembly GCA_045603105.1 of Ruminococcus sp. Lineage (GTDB taxonomy): Bacteria > Bacillota > Clostridia > Oscillospirales > Acutalibacteraceae > Ruminococcoides. The sequence goes on along the minus strand of JAZULM010000051.1, from coordinate 21,679 downwards.
ATCAAATGCCAAGAGTATCACCTCAAACATAAAAATACAAAATAATTATACCACAAAGATTTTTTCAGTACAATAAGCAGAGAAAATTTTGTGTATCCTATATGTGCAAAAAGTTGTAATCGGTTTTCGAATGTGATATAAAATATATATATTCCTAAAAAAGGAGAGATTAAAGTGGGCAAAAAAGCGGATAAGGCAAAAGAACTTTTTTTGAAAGGCTATAACTGTTCTCAGGCGGTTTTTGGAGCGTTTTGTGAGGACTTCGGTATAGACAGAGAACTCGGACTCAGAATATCGTCGGGGTTCGGCGGAGGAATCGCCAGAAAACGTGAGGTCTGCGGTGCAGTAAGCGGTGCGGTAATGGTGCTGTCTCTTGTTCACGGCTATACTGAGGAAGAAAATGCAGAGCAAAAGAAAAAACTTTACGAGGAAATTCGCAAAGTGCTCGCTGATTTTGAGCAGGAAACGGGCAGTATTGTTTGTCGGGAACTTCTCTCGCTCAAGGAAAAAGAGTCAAATCCTACCCCCGAAGCCCGTACTCAGGCGTATTATCAAAAACGCCCCTGCGCAGAACTTGTTTATCTGAGTGCAAAGTGTGTAGAAGAGTATCTCGAAAAATTAAACTGAGTTTACACAAAATTTGAACAAAAACACACAGTTGTCACATTGAGTTTTTATGCTATAGATGTCGAGAGGCTTTTTGAACGTGACTTATTGAAAGAGGTGGGCAGATGAGCAGAATTCTAATTGTTGATGACGAGGCAAGAATCCGCGAATTAATCAAGAAGTATGCTTTGTTCGAGGGATACGACGTCTCGGAGGCTTGTGACGGAATGGACGCCATCCAAAAAGCTACTGCAGATAATTACGATTTGATAATTATGGATATAATGATGCCGGAACTCGATGGATTCTCTGCTTGTAAAGAGATCCGAAAAAGTTGCAGCACACCTATTATTGTCCTCTCTGCCAGAGGCGAAGAGTACGACAAAATTCATGGATTTGAACTTGGTATTGACGATTATGTAGTGAAACCTTTTTCACCCAAGGAACTTATGATGCGCGTAGCGGCGGTTATTAATCGTACTCAGGGCAAAAACGTAACAAAGAGAGATGTATTTACCTACAAAGGTTTGTCGGTGGACTTCAGCGCACGTATTGTTACAGTTGACGGAGTTCGTGTTGAGATGACTCCCAAGGAATACGATCTGTTCTTTTATATGTGCAGGAACAAAGGACTTGCCCTCACGAGAGAAACCCTTATCAGCAAAGTGTGGGGATACGATTTCTTCGGCGACGACAGAACTCTGGACACTCATATCAAACTTCTGCGCAAAAGTCTTGGCGAGTATGCAGGGTTGATTGTTACTCTGAGAGGAGTTGGATACCGCTTTGAGGCAGAGTGAGAATGTGGTATTGCAGATGACTGTGGAACAAGGTAAAAAACAAAAAAAGCACAGAAACACCGTTTTATCAAACGTTCCGCTTAAGATACAACTGGTGGGATGTTTCCTGCTTTTTGCTTTTGTGATGCTAATTCTGTTGTGGCTTTTTCAAATAGTTTTTCTCGACGATTTTTATCGGCTTATTAAGACCGAACAGATAAAGAGTTCCACGGAATATGTCTGCGAGAATATAGAAAATGAAAACGTAACCGGACTTATTGATGACCTTCAGAAACGCAATAATATGAAGATTGCCCTGTACGACACCACAGATCAGATTTTCAGCAAAATATACTCCACCACGTCCGAGGGATTTATGTCTATGGACTTTATGCCCCACGAGATATATGCTTGTTATTATGCTGCTGAGAAAAACGAAGGAACAGTGATTCTCGATAGCGAGAATCTGACAGGCGAAGTATATTTCAATAATGATATATTTGGATATTTTAAGGGTGAAAATCCCCGATATGACAGGGATATGGCTACCAAAGAGATGACTTGTGCGAAAATAAAAACAGCACAAGACAGCAAGGAGTATATGGTAGTGGTCCGTGCAGAGATAACACCTGTTACTTCCGCGGTGGAAACTCTGAGAATACAGCTTATCATAGTAACTTGCGTACTTGTGGCGATTGCTATAATCTTTGCATTTGTTGTATCAGAAACCATCTCCAAACCTATAGTCTGTACCAACAACGGAGCAAAAGAACTGGCGAAGCAGAATTATCACGTTTCTTTTGAGGGCGGAAGTTGCAAAGAAATTTCGGAACTTAACGCCACTTTAAATATAGCTGCGGCGGAACTTTCTACAGTTGACCGCCTCAGACAGGAACTTATCGCCAATATATCCCACGATTTGCGTACACCTCTCACTATGATCGGCGGTTACGCGGAGGCTATGAGGGACATCCCCGGCGAGAATAACCCCGAAAACATACAGGTCATTATAGATGAAAGCCGACGAGTGGCTGAACTTGTAAACGATTTGTTGGATATGTCAAAGATGGAGTCAGGTGTACTGCCTCTTAATATAGAAGTCTTTAATCTGAGTGAGTGTATTCGCAATCTGATTGCGGGATACAAACGCTTGCAAACAGATATGGGTTACAGCCTCGAATTTGTATATGACGAGGATGTGTATATAAAGGGTGACAAAACCCGAATTTCTCAGGTGCTTTATAATCTTGTGAATAATGCCGTCAACTACTCCTCGGAGGATAAAAACGTAACAGTACGACAGGTGACTGTGGGTGAAAACGTCAGAGTAGAGGTTATCGACAAAGGCGAAGGCATTGAGGCAGAAGACCTCAAATACATCTGGGACAGATATTATCGTGTGGACAGAGAGCATAAATCTGCGGTTGTAGGTTCAGGACTGGGACTTGCGATTGTCAAGAATGTACTTGAACTTCACGATGCCCGATTCGGAGTAAAAAGCGGTGTGGGTGTAGGAAGCACGTTCTGGTTTGAACTTCCAAAAGAAAAAGCTCCCGACACAGAAATTGCAGATACCGAAATATAAAAAACGGAGACCTGATTAAAAGGTCTCCGTTTTTTGTTTACTTAAGTCTTTTTGAGAAAAGTTCCATATAAGTGAGTTTTCCGCCTATACGCTCACTTTTCATAAGCGATATTTTTGTTACACGCTCAAAGTTGTGTCCAACCACGCAAGCAAACTCGCTTTCCGAGAACGTATCCTTGGGGACAAATTCCCGACACAAGGTTATGTGAGGCTTAAAAGGTTTTGTGTCTATCTCAAAAGAGAAGTTCTGAAGTTCTGTGCGAACTGCATCCGCAAGGGCAAAAAGACGGTTGTCTTTATCCCGGGCTTTAACAAAACAGATGCTCCCTCCTTTTCCTCTGAACTGTCCGACTGAGCCTGTTTCAATATCAAAAGCGTCGGCGTCGATATTATCAATTGCAGACACCGCGTTTCTTATTTTATTTGTCTCGCCGATAAAAGCAAGTGTCAGGTGGAGGTTGTCTTTGTGAGACGGACGAAGTGTCCGAGCGTTTGAGCGCAGATAATTTATACCCTCGCAGAGTTTGTTTTTTGTATCTTCACAGAAGTTAATTGCTACAAATAATCGTGCCATATTGTCACCTGTTTATTTTGAGGAAGCAAAGTGCTTCTCGGCTATTCTCACGGCACCCATAGCGTCCTTGGAGTAGTAGTCGGCGTTTATCATATCGGCGTACTCTTTGCTGAGTACCGCACCGCCCACGGCAACTTTTGTGTGAGGACACTCTGTGTGTATAAGTTCTATGGTTTTCTCCATCGCAGGTACGGTTGTTGTCATAAGAGCAGACAAGGCAACCAAGGTGACGTCTTTTGATTTAACTTCTTCGAGGATCGTTTCTGCAGGAACGTCTTTGCCGAGGTCATAAACTCGATAACCGTAGTTTTCAAGTAAGATTTTCACAATATTCTTGCCGATATCGTGGATGTCGCCCTTAACAGTTGCAACTATAATACTGCCTTTGTTTTCTCTGTTTTCGGTAGTGTTGAGCGCTTCTTTAACGTAGGAAAAAGCAGATTTTGCCGCCTCGGCACTCATCAGAAGTTGAGGCAGATACACCCTTCCCTGCTCAAAGCCCGTACCCACTACGTCGAGGGCGGGGATAATATGCTCGTTTACAATATCAAGAGGCGAAGTGTTGCTGAGAAGTTTTTGTGTGAGAATACCGCTTTCTTCACTTAGTCCCGAAGCGATAGCGGACTTTAGCGTAAGAGTGTCTGCGTGAGTGGGAATCGGGGACGCCACGTCCTCCATAGACATCACGCGGGATATAACATCCCCAACAAAGGCGTCGATCTCGTCAGTAGATACTTCTTCGCAACCCGAGAAATCTTTAACAGCGGACATCATACGCTCAGAGTGAGGGTTCATAATCGCGCAGGATAGTCCGCAACGAAGAGCAAGGTTGAAAAATTCGCTGTTCACTATATCTCTGTGAGGCAGTCCGAAGGAGACGTTCGACACTCCCAAAACGGTTCTGACACCCATTTTGTGTATCTCGCTGATTGCCTCCAAGGTAACTTTGGCGGCAGATTTATCGGCGCTGATTGCCATTGTTAAAGTGTCTACAATAATATTTTTTCTGTCAATGCCATAGCTTTCTGCTGTGGCGATAATGTTCTTTGCAATATTCACTCTGCCCTCGGCGGTCTCGGGAATACCGTTTTCGTCAAGAGTCAACGCAACAATAACTCCGCCGTATTTTTTGGCGAGAGGAAAGACCGTCTCCATAGACTCTTTCTTGCCGTTTACGGAGTTTATCATCGGTTTGCCGTTGTATATGCGCAGGGCCCTTTCGAGTGCATCTGAGTCGGCGGTGTCAATCTGCAAAGGAGCATTGCAGACACCCTGCAGATTTTCTATGACCTCAGACAAAACCTCTGCCTCGTTTATTTCGGGAAGTCCGCAGTTTACATCAAGTATCTGCGCACCTGCTTCGCATTGATATATACCCTCGCGAAGAATGAACGCGAGATCCCCATCTTTCAGCGCGGTTTTCACCTGCTTTTTACCTGTTGGGTTGATTCTCTCGCCTATAACAACGGGGCTGACGCCAATCTCAACCGCGTGAGTGTATGAAGAAACAAGACAGTTCCCCTTTTTTGTTATTTCCCGAGGTGTTTCGTTTTTCAGAAGTTCGGTCATTTTTAGGATGTGCTCGGGAGTAGTTCCGCAACATCCGCCGAGGACTCGTCCGCCGATTTCCACAGACTTTTTCATCTGCCTTGAAAACTCGTCGGGGGTAACGTCGTATACAACCTGACCGTTTTGTGTATGGGGCAGGCCTGCATTGGGGCTTATCATCAAGGGCAAAGAGGAGAGTTTTGCGAAAGTGCAAAGCACCTCGTTCATCTTCTCGGGGCCTAAGGAACAGTTAAGACCTATAGCGTCAACGCCAAGTCCCTCCAAAAGTGCTATCATAGCTGACGCGTCGGCACCCGTCATCAACTTCTGATTTTCGTCATAAACGTTGGTGACAAAAACGGGAAGCTCGGAGTTTTCCTTAGCAGCCAGTACGGCGGCCTTAGTCTCGTAGGCGTCGTTCATCGTTTCTATGAGGATGAGGTCGGTACGGTCTTTTGCGAGGCGGATAACCTTTGAAAAAGCCTCTACCGCGTCCTCAAAAGGCAGGTCGCCGAAGGGTTTGAGAATTTTGCCCAAAGGGCCTATATCAAGGGCAATATACCTCTCTTTACCCGAGGTGTTGTCCACTGCTTTTTTTGCAGAGTTTATAGCACCGTCAATAACCGAGGCGAGTTCGTCCTCTGTAAACTTCAGAGGGTTGGCGCCAAAGGTGTTTGTGGTAATTACGTCGCATCCGGCTGAAAGGTACCGACTGTGAATTTCGGTGATTAACTTTGGATGAGTGACGTTGAGCATCTCGGGATATTCTCCAGGTTTAAGACCGCTTTCTTGAAGCATAGTACCCATAGCGCCGTCAAAAAATATCAGGGAGTTTTTAAGTTTTTCAAGTATTTTCACTTAGCATCAATCCTTTTTCGAGGGGGCTTTGACAATAGCGGTTACTGATTTTGTGGGAGTAAGCAACATAGAGTCGGTCATACTGAGTCCGATGTTAAGAGATGAACTGAGAATACTAAGGATCTGAGTTTGCATCTCAAGGGGCAAATCGCCGTAACCGGGAGAGAAACGCTCACTGCATTTTACACCGAAAACATCTGAGCATAAATAGTCGCAAAAACTCTCGATTCCCGTGGTGGCACAGCCGTCAATAATTACCGCCTTGCTCGGAAAGGCGGAGGAATACTTAGTAATAAGTCTGTCGGCTCCGATTCCGAGAGTCGCCGCAAAGACGTAGACGTTGCAGTCGCCCGAAAGAAAAGTTTTCAGCGAACGGCTTTTATATTTTGCAAAACCGAAGTCTGCTACGTTCCCGTCAAAGGTAACTGAAACTTCCGTATATACCGCCATAGGTTTTATGTTTTGAAGCAACTCCTCGCGACACTCGTTACACAAAGAGAGAATCTTAGTGTCCTGACAATCTCTGCAACCGCTGTAAAGAAGAATATCGCAGTCGGGTATAGAGAGTTTATCGGGGTGTATACTCAGAGTCTTTGTGAGATTTATCATAATTATCCTTTGATTATTTCGCTGAGGTTAGCCTGAATTCTCCAGGCTACGTCGGGCTTGTTCATAGAGTAAACGTGTACGTTTTTGATTCCGTTTGAATACAAATCTATAATCTGCTCGGTGGCATAGGCAATTCCTGCCTGCTTCATCGCCTCGGGGTTATCGCCGAAGCGGTCTGCGATTTTCATAAACTTTTTAGGTAGTTGTGTACCCGAAAGTTCGCACGAACGCAGTATCTGCCGAGCGTTTGTAATAGGCATAATTCCGGGGATAACGGGGACAAAAATACCCCTGCTGTGAAGTTTATCAAGATAACTATAGAAAATATCGTTATTAAAGAACATCTGAGTAGTGAGGAAAGAGCAACCTGCGTCTACCTTTATCGCTATGTTCTCGATGTCCTCCTCGAGCGATTTTGCTTCGATATGTCCCTCGGGATAACAGGCACCGCCAATACAAAATCCGCCGTAACTCGCAATCTCCTCAACAAGTTCGCTTGCGTATTTGTAGTCGGTGGAAACAACACCGTCTTTCGGTATATCTCCTCTGAGCGCGAGGATGTTATCTATACCCGCATCGCGAAGCAGATCGAGTTGTTTTCGTACTGTATCCTTAGAGGAAGATACACAGGTAAGGTGTGCAATAGTGGGAACACCCTGAGATTTTTCGATGTCCTTGGCTATTGCTACCGTGTATTTGCTGGTGCCTCCGCCTGCACCGTAGGTTACGCTCATATAGTCAGGTCTGAAAGCCGCTATAGCGAGTGCCGCCTGCTCGACAGAGTGAAACATATTGTCGGTTTTGGGCGGAAAAACCTCGAAAGACAGGGTGGGCTTATCTTTTGCAATTATTTGAGATAACTTCATATAATCACTTCTTCTCAGTTGATAATTAATATTGTTGAATATACCCCGAACAAGTTTGTCCGGGGCATATTTTTTATTCTTCTTTTTCCTGAGGTACAACCTGAAGTGCGAGTACGTCAAGGCTCTCCTTATCAACGGGAGAGGGACACTGTGACATAAGCTCAGAGGCGTTCTGTACCTTGGGGAATGCGGTAACATCGCGAAGAGAGTCTGCACCGCAGAGAATCATAGTAAGTCTGTCAAGACCGATACCCATACCGCCGTGAGGAGGAGCGCCGTATTTGTAAGCATCTACCAAGAAGCCGAACTTAAGGGCGATTTCCTCGTCGGACATCTTAAGTGCGCGGAACATCTTCTGCTGAAGTTCGGGGTCAGAGATACGGATAGAGCCGGAGGAGAGTTCGATGCCGTTGAGTGTAAGGTCGTAAGCCTTGGCGATAACCTTGCCGGGGTCTGTGTCCAGATACTCCAGGCACTCTTCCTTGGGCATAGTGAAGGGGTGGTGCATAGCAACCCACTCACCGCTTTCCTCGTCTTTTTCGAAGAAGGGGAAGTCAACGATCCACAGGAATTTGTAAACGTCGGGGATAATGTCAAGACGCTTTGCAACCATACCTCTCAGTGCTCCCAGAGTGGGCAGAGTTACGGAGTCTTTGTCAGCAACTATAAGGACAACGTCGCCTTTCTCTGCACCTAATGTGTTGAGAATGTTCTCGAGTTCGCCCTCTGCCATAAACTTTGCAAAGGAGCAGTTAGGTGTGTCCTCTACCCAGCGGACAAAGGCAAGTCCCTTGGCACCGATACCCTTTACGTATTCGGTGAGTTTGTCGATTTCCTTACGAGTATAGACAGAAGCGGCGTTCTTCATAACAATTGCACGAACAGAACCGCCTGCCTCGATAGCGCCCGTGAATACACCGAAGCCACAGTTTTTAACAAGTTCAGAGATGTTCTGAATCTCCATACCATAGCGAATGTCGGGCTTGTCCGAGCCAAAACGCTCCATAGCCTCTTTGTAACTCATACGCTCAAAAGGAGTCTCGAGTTCCTGTCCCAGAACGTCCTTCCATACGCGCTTCATAAGTCCTTCGTTAAGGCTGAGGATGTCGTCTACATCCACAAAGGAAAGTTCCATATCAATCTGAGTGAACTCGGGCTGACGGTCAGCGCGGAGGTCCTCATCTCGGAAACATCTTGCAAGCTGGATATAACGGTCAAAGCCTGAGAGCATCAGAAGTTGCTTATATATCTGAGGTGACTGAGGCAGAGCGTAGAAACAACCCTTGTGAATTCTTGAGGGGATGAGATAGTCTCTTGCACCCTCGGGGGTAGACTTCATCATCATGGGAGTTTCAATCTCTACAAAACCGTTTTCGTAGAAATAGTCGCGGGCGGACTTGCAGATTTCACTTCTCATCATAATATTTTTCTGCAAAGGTCTGCGACGAAGGTCAAGATATCTGTAGCGAAGACGAAGTTCCTCGTTGGTGTTGAGGTCGTCTACTATTTCAAAGGGAGTTGTCTCGGCCTTGGAGAGAAGACGTAAATCTTTTACGTCGATTTCGATGTTGCCTGTGGGGATGTCGGGGTTTTTGGAACTACGCTCGCGTACTACACCCTGAGCGCAGACAACGTACTCACTGCGAAGTGTCTGTGCTTTCTCAAAAATTTCTCTCTCGGTGCCGTCATCAAAAGCAAGTTGAACAATACCTGTGCGGTCTCTCAGGTCAACGAAAACAAGTTGTCCGAGGTCACGCTGTTTCTGTACCCAACCGCAAAGTGTAACGGTTTCTCCAATATTTGCATCTCTTAAATCTCCGCAGTATACGGAGCGTTTGAGACCTGTCATAAAGTCTGCCATATTTATCTCTCCTGTCAAGGTAATCTTTTTATCAGAGTTCCTCTGCGAGTTCTAAGTCAGAACTGAGCAGAGCCTCGAAAAATTCATCTGCAAAATGTTCGGCGCAAAGGCAGATTTCCTTAGTTTCGCCGTTTTGCATGTTTTTAAGTATCGCTTTTCCCTCGGCGAGTTCGTTATCTCCGAGAACAACCGAGAAACGGGCGCCGATTTTGTCAGCGTATTTCATCTGAGCCTTAAGACCTCTGCCGACGATGTCAATCTGAGCGCTGAGTCCTGCCTCGCGGACAGTTTTGACAAGTTCAAAGGCTTTGAGCTGAGCGGAACTTCCCATAGTAGCGATATACAGAGCCGTACCTTCGGGAGGAATAATCTCAATGCCTTGAGCGTCCATTACCATCAGAAGTCGCTCGAGTCCTATCGCAAAGCCCAAAGCAGGCAAAGGCTTACCGCCTAACTGCTCGATGAGGCCGTTGTATCGTCCTCCGCCACATACTGTAGACTGGGCGCCGATACTGTCGGATATAAACTCAAACACAGTGTTGGTGTAGTAATCAAGACCGCGTACGATGTTGGGGTTTACTGTGTATTCAATACCTGCTGCGTCGAGATAACTTTGAACTTTCTTAAAGTGGTCATCGCAATCTTCACAGAGGAAGTCCGTAATTTTTGGAGCATTCATAGCGATTTCTTTGCAGACGGGACTCTTGCAGTCAAGAATTCGCATGGGGTTTTTCTCAAGTCTTGAAAGACAGGTAGCACACAAAGTGTCGGTGTGCTTCGAAAAATAATCTTTGAGAGCCTCGTGGTATTTTGCTCTGCAATCGGGACAGCCGATGGAGTTAATCTCCAGACGGATATCTTCAATCTGAAGTCTGTCAAAAATAGACTTTGCGGCACAGATAAGTTCTGCGTCAGAAATGGGATCGTGTGTGCCGTAGACTTCCATACCAAACTGGTGGAACTCTCTCTGTCTGCCTGCCTGAGGTTTCTCGTAGCGATAACAGGTGGTGAAGTAGTGAGTTTTTACGGGAAGTCCGTCGTTGTAAAGGCCGTGTTCCAGAAGCGCTCTGGCGGCACCCGCGGTGCCCTCGGGACGAAGCGTCAGAGATTCACCGCCCTTTGTTTCGAATGTATACATTTCTTTCTGAACAACGTCAGTTCCCTCGCCCACACCTCTTTGAAAGAGTGCTGTCTGCTCGAAAACAGGTGTACGGATTTCGCCAAAGCCGTAAGCACGAGCCTCCTCAGAAAGAAGTTTCTCGACAAATTGCCATTTATAGATGTCACGGGGAAGAATATCCTCCGTGCCTTTGATTTTTTTCAGCATAAGAGCCAATTCAGTTACCTCCCTTGAAGCGGTGGATAAATATATTTATACATTATATATAGTATCATAGCAGAGTGGTTTTTTCAATAAAAATATTCCACATAATACGTATAAAAAAAGAGAACGGCATCCGTCCTCTTAATATTACATAATTTTGTTTTTAATTTTTGTACGTTCAAAGAGTAAACTCAGTAGAGTTCCAGCCACAACACCTGTGGCTGCCTGAACAATATTCGGAAGCACCGAGGCAAAAGCACCTGCTCCGTATTGCAGTATAACTCCCTCAAAGAAAAGGTATCCCAGTACCATTATACATTCGGCACCGATACCGCCAAGAACAATGAACAAAAAGGTCATCTTCGGTTTTTTGCTTTGAATTTTCCTTGTAATGAAAAGTACAAACCACACGAATAGAGCCATAAGCGCTTTGATAACGAAAGTAGCGGGTGCGTACTGAGCGTATCCTGCAAATATATCCGCCAGAGCCGAGCCGAGTCCTGCTGCCAAAGCACCGTACACAGGTCCGAGCAAAAAGGCACAGAGAATTACCACCGCATCGCCTAAATTGAGGAAACCTCCTGTGGGCGTCGGTATCTGTATAGCGATGGTTGCCACCGCACAAAGAGATGTGAGCAGCGCCGATATTACAAACTTCAGAAGTCCCGCTTTTCTCATAAAAATACACCCCGGGAAAGAATTTTCTTGTATTATACAACTTCGAGGTTCAGATATCAATACAAAAAGGAAAATTTGTAATATTTGTGTTGTTGAATTATGTAGATTTTTGTGGTATACAGATGTATGTAAGCAGGAGGTCTGACTATGAATAAAAACACAAAACAAATACTTATAGTCTGTGGCGTTGCCATGGCTGTAATTTTTATATTGGTAATGGTGATCGGAACTTTTGGAGGCAATAACTCAGGTGCAACTTATGACGAAGCGCCTAGAGAAAGTGAGAGTTTACCTACCGAAACAGCAACCTATCCCGAAAGGGATAATCAGGTGGTGCTGTCTTTTATCGGTGACTGTATTTTAGGCAGCGAATCGGGAAAATCAAACTACGGTAACTTTACCTGGACAGCAGAGAATAAGCCTCTTGACTATTTCTTTCAGAAGGTCAAGGGAGTTTTGTCCGAGGACGACCTGACCTTCAGCAATATGGAGTGTGTGCTTTCTGACAGAGAACTCGAAAAAACCGCCAAAGACTACACTCCCGCTTTCTGGTTCACAGCCCCTACTAAAAACGCAGATATTCTTACACTCGGATCTGTCGAGGTGGCAGGTGTGGTCAATAATCATACCTTTGACTATGGCGAAGAGGGATACAAGGATACCGTAAAAGCTCTCGAGGATAAGGGGCTTTTCGTGGGCGAAAATCTTTCTCCGCTTTATTTTGATATTAAGGGTATGCGAATAGGTGTGCTTTACTGTAATCTGTGGTCGGAGTACAGCACCTATTATATTGAGCAGACACTTCAGGATATGCAGGGCGAGTGCGACTACAAAATCGTTTTCTTCCACGGCGGTACAGAGGCAGTCCACGAACCCGATAATTTCAAAATTGAAGGATGCAGGTACCTTGCCGAGAATAAACTCTGTGATCTGATAGTGGGCAGTCATCCCCACGTGCTTCAGCCTATGGAGATTGTAAACGGAGTGCCTATTGTGTATTCTCTGGGTAATTTCTGCTACAGCGCAAATACATATCCCGAGAATAAAACTATAATTTTTCAGGTGATGCTCTCAAAAGACGGCGATAAAATCACAACCGCCACAAGAATTGTGCCCTGCTACGTATATACAGGAAGCGAGAATAACTATCAGCCGGCTGTTATAGAGGACGCAAACGACAAGGCAGAGATTATGAATATGATGAACGCACCTGTGGAGATTCAGGAGGAAACATCAGAAAGCACCGCGGAAAGTTCAGCAGAAACTACGTCACCCCCTGAGCAGGATGTTTACGTACCCGAGGAAACCCTTCCACAAGACCCTGTGGAAACCGTATATGAGGAAAATAACGGAGATATATCCGATACGATTGTGGTGCAGTATTAAGCGAAACCCGTAAAACAAAATTTGAAAAAGATATTGAAATTACAAAAACTTTATGGTAATATAGTCGGGTAGCACGGAAACGAGCTACCCGAATATGCTGATATAGCTCAGTAGGTAGAGCGCATCCTTGGTAAGGATGAGGTCACCGGTTCAAATCCGGTTATCAGCTCCATCGTCGTCGCAAACGTCGCTTGTTTGCGGCGATTTTCTTTTTTTGCTTAAAAATCGCCACAGTATGCGCTTTGTTGCTCCTCCTCTCCCCAAAATCCCAGATTTCGGGGACCCCATTTTGGTGCTTAGGTAAGCCGTTTTAAACGGTCGCCCAAGCGGTCTTTTTTTATTTATAGCCAATTTGATGTTTATTGATGTTTATTTGGTGCATTTATTCCGATGGACTTGAAGGGATGTGAGTGTTTGATAGCTTTTCATATTGTTCCATAAAATATGTATCTATGCTATCTGCCTTTGAAAGACTAGGGTTATTAGATAAAGCTACTAATAAATATTGAAGTACGTCTATAGCTATTTGTATTGTGTCTATTTGAACATCTTCTCGTATTTTTATTATCTTATTCTTATCTGTAAAACTTTCACCATGTACAACCTTAGACCGAATTTTGTATAAGTGTTTTATTATTTGCCTTATGACGAGGACGATTACGAGGCACCTGACTATGAGGTAGTCGAGATGGATTAATCTGACTTTTCGATATCTCTTTTGCTGACATTTTGGTTTCTGTTGTTCTGAGCACGACGCTAAAAGGCTCAAATAACTTCATATAATATGTTCCCGGATTACCTCACTGTTTAAACGCAGTGGGGTTTTCTGTAGTTTATGACTAATAACTAAACACAAGCAAAGAAAAGCTCCACCGATACTTTCGATGGAGCTTGATTGCTTTTATGTTAATCAAACATATAATTATACTTTCGTTTTTGTTCTGACAATAAATTCTTTACTCGGGCGATTATTTTAGGTTCGTAGTAATCTTTTAGAGAATCCAATATATTATCTATGTCCAAAGCGTTGAAGAAAAACTTCACATGATCACCGTAAAGTTTAGAAGCGATATCTGCCTGCTCATCAAAATCAAGGCTGAAAGGTTTTGCTTTGATGTGTTTGATGCACTCCTCGTTTTCGACATCTAACGGATAGTCGTTAGTGTCCGCAAGTAGCGATAAACCAAAATCAAAGTAAGGACAGAAACTGAACTCTTCACTCTTTTCGTTGTAAATGAAAGCAATGTTATTTGTGTGTCTGTCTTCATTGAGAAAAAACGCGTCCAGTTGTAGCATGGTCGCAAAATACGCACCAACATTTTTAAGCTTGGTTACGCTCTCAACGAAGTCGACAGTGTATTTTATTCTTTCTTCAATGTCTGAGAGGCTTGATAATTTTGATGCCAATGACCTGCCTTTGTGTTGCTTGTATAGACGCTCAAGAGTAATGATTATTTCGTCTTCGCTTTTAAAATTGCGTGATAAGCAACCGCTTTTGTCAGTAAGATTATACTTGATTTTTATCGGCTCGTATTCGATAAAACCGCTGACATCAGATTTTTTCAAAAGCTGTGACACAACAACTTCGCTCAAACCCTCATAGCCCATATGGTCTTGTTTGTACCAGCAGTTATTTAACAGCCATTTCATCTGATTGCCCTTTGATGATGTGGCTTTTGTTTTTACGATGTCGTGATTGGTCATATCTATGGTTTTCATAATTCACCTCAGTTGATAGCAGTAATTCTGATGTACTGGTTATCTTCAGCCATTCGCCCATGAGTTTTTCTGATGATTTCAAGAGGGTCGTAACCACTTAATACATCAAGCTGTTTGAGCATAGTTTTTGCCATAAATCTGTCTTTAGGAAAACAACGCTCAGCCAAGAAGTCCTGAAAATCTTCCCATGTCGGATTTTTTATAACTCCAAAAGCGGTGTATAAAGGGTTGCTGACAGAATTTGTGATGCGTACTCTTTCACTTTCGAAGTCAACATATATTTTTGTGCAGACTCTTCTTTCGTGCATAAAATCAAGACGCAGAGTATAGCCGGGATAATCCTTGTTCAGGTATTTAGACATAGTCTGACGGCTCACACCGAAGTGGTCAGCTATCTGCTCGACTGTCTTGCCATGCTGTTGCATAGTGAGAGCTTTTTCTATATCTGTGTCGGTAAGTCTCTTTTTTCTGCCTGAGTGCTTTTTGCCTGCGATGGCTCTGAGCTTGTCAACATCATCAGTACCGAACAATTCAATACATAGTTTTCTGTAATCTGTCATTTATAACACCTCCAATATGTGTAAACTATCATTCTTTACATATATTATATGCAATAAATCAGCTTTAGTCAATAGGTATTTATATCCTAACCGGTATAAGTCCTTTTTATCGGACTTTGTTTGTGCTATTATATACTCAAAGACAGAAAGACGATTCTTAATAAACAAAATTGAGGTGATATAATGTTTGACTTTTTCAGAAAGAAAAGAATTAATAGATATACAATTGGTGCCCAGAATCATTTTGAAGATGGCAAAAGCGTGCACAACCTCAAGTTTGTTACTAATTTGTATGACTATGATGGAGCGATGACGTTTATAAGATTCTTCGATAATGATGGAAACTTTGTTCTTGATGCTTACTTTGACAAGATGACTATGACCTATGATATGGAAAAGGGGAAAATTATTGTTCCACCAAGTGGCATTAAAATAAAACAGTCGAGTGATGACGACTATTGGGACGAAGATGAGGATAGCGATGTATCTGTAGACCAAGTTCCACATTTTAATGGGAACAAAGTGCGCTGTATGTCTTTTGTTAAGCGTAGAGCAAAAAATCTGCACTATGTGATTTAGAGGAGGATTAGTTATGCCATGTATGTATAGTAATTTTGGACTTGATGAGTTGTTTGAAGAAGAGTCGCTGATGCCGTTTATGTATCACTTAGCTTCAGAGGGCAAGGTGATTATGGGGTATTATGAAGAGCCATCTGTATTCACTCTAAAGGGAGATATTGACTTTTTCCTGAAAACCGCAAGAACAGGAGACAAGCAGTTATCGATTAATGGAATTGATGTTCACTGCTGTGGTAGAAATGTCTGGGAAATGGTAAATATCGGAATTGATATAACACCAAAAGATGCGATGAAAACAGAAAGAATCTTTATGTTTGAGAAGAAAGACAGCGAGAGAGGAATGTTGCCTGTAAATCTTATAAATGCTGATGTGCTCCCGTCGTTTTTAGAGGGCGATACGGTGAAGATGCAGATGTGCGCTCTGCCTGTTAATATTAACTACTACTCAGATTTAGACGAATATTCAGACAGCCTGCCTAGAGATGAAAAAGGAGAGAAATGGGCGGTAGCCGAGGGCTCACTTATCGCTCTGCCTTTTATACTGAATCACAACCCTGATACAACAGAAGACAAAGACTATGAAACCGATGATATTGTCGCTTTTACTGCTAAAGTTAAACACCTATATTGCGGTATGTTTGAACACAACGATTTCAAAGAGTGTTTCTTTATCAGATGTATTGCGGATACTATGTTTGGCGAACTTGATTTCGTGCATACATATGAACAGGTGCCAGAAGAGCAGCGTGATAAAATCAAAGTCGGTTCTGTTATTTCGGGTTATTGTAGACTTCAGGGAGATGTCGCTATCAATGAATATGAAAATGGAATTGTTAAGGATTTTGAAAATAATCGTAGCTTGTTAAGACATACGTTTTCAAAAGGTGAAGCCAAGCGCTTACGATTTGTACTCACAGATGATTCGATTCTGACAACGGAAACAAACGGCAAAACCTATGTAGGCACAGATGAGATTATCAAGCGTTTTGAGTACGTGTATGATAACAAAAAGTATAAGTGCCATGCTTACCCTGCAACGCTCATAGAGCCAGAGGAGGACGGACTTGAGTATTCAGCGGGCACAAAGGTTATAGTGCTTGCGTATGGAGAGGAAGATGGCATTGATAGTATTGTTTTTACAGATAATGATGAAAAAGGGAACATCAGTCGTATTCTGATATCTAAAGACAGCCGTTATAGATTTGAAATAGACAGTAACGGGTATAAATCTGAACAAGGAGGTGAATTGGAATGAAATATGCAAAAATTGTAGCAAGAGCTAAGATTAATGGTGTTGACAGCGATGAAGGCTTATTTGCTTTAGATGGTATTTTTGAAAGTCCGTTTTATGAATTTGAAGATGAAACTTCTGAATACGAAATGATCGAGTGCATCGTAGGAAAACACGAAGAGGATTTAGCAAGAATTAAAGCTGATACTACAGAGTTGGTAGTAAAATAACTGCAATGTGTTAAATCTAGAGATGTTCCTTTGATGTTTATGTAATGTTTGTTTGCATATTAAATCAATTGAGATTACAAAAATCACGCAAATTTACTCGCAAATGGCTCGAGATAACGCAAGATATTGCGGATAAATAGAGTTCAGAAACCTTATAAACACAATATATAGTGGTTGGTAAGGATGAGGTCACCGGTTCAAATCCGGTTATCAGCTCCAAAAGCCTTGAAACTTAATTGTTTCAAGGCTTTTTGTTTTGGGCCTTTCATCAGGATATATCAGAAACAGGGAGCGGATATAATTCCTCTCCCTGTAGTTTATGTTATTAGATTGAATGTTTATCAGTTGAACATTGCCTCGATATCGGATATGTCATATCCTGAGGGAATAGTGACAATAGCGAAGTTTACAAAATCACCCATACTGCGTATATAGTATGTTTGCAGCATTTCTATACCCTGACTGGAAACATTGAAATCGGTGCGAAGATACGAGTTGCCGCCGAGGGTTACATTTGACTGAGCAATAAGCTCTGAGGGGAGAGTATCAGGAAGCGAGGCCTGAATAGCATCCATGTAATCTTTTTCTGAGATGCTTCCACCATTTGTGATAGAAACATTCTCATAACCGATGATCACGTTTGTTCCTGTTAACGTATCGGAGACCATCATATCATAAACCGAAGCGATCTGGGTAGCTGTCTGCGAAAAGGCGTTCATATCAAGGTCATCTGCGGATACACTGATGAGGTCGGCGATTTCCTCGTCGGAGGAGTAGGTCCAACTGTCAGGTTTTGTGAAAGTAAGACCTGTGTAGGTGCTGGAGTAGGTGTTGTTTTCAATGGTACCTCTGGTGATTTCAGCGTTTGTTGATTCGTTGAGTTCGGCAATAGCATCGTTGTAGCCTTCTTCAAAGCCCTCCAAAAAAGCACTGCATCCAGAGAAGGACAAAAGCGTAATAACAGTAAGTAAAATTGCAATAATTCTTTTCATAAGATAACCCCCTTGTTTTATTAATAAAATGATAGCACAATAAAAAAATAAAGTCAATTTTCGCAGAAGGAAACTCAAAAAGACAAGTATTTCTGTCGCAATAATCGAGCACTCCCCGCAATTACCGGAAATATTGGATTTTAATTCCATTTATATTAAAAAAACTATTGAAAAACAGAGGAAAATATCATATAATGTCCCTGTATGAGTTATCTCAATTTTTATTTATGAAAGGAGTAGCAACACATAATGAACTATTCACATGAAGTACAGAAAATGTGCGTTGTTGCAAAAGGACCCAAGCACGGTCCCGCACCTATTCCCGAAGAGGGCAGATGGGTAAAGTCCTATCAGATTTCTGACATTTCCGGTCTTTCTCACGGTATTGGTTGGTGTGCACCTCAGCAGGGTACCTGCAAACTCACACTCAACGTTAAAAACGGTATCGTAGAGGAGGCACTCGTTGAGACACTGGGTTGTTCCGGTATGACTCACTCCGCTGCTATGGCTGCAGAGATTCTTCCCGGCAAAACTCTTCTCGAGTGTCTTAACACAGACCTTGTTTGTGACGCTATCAACACAGCAATGAGAAACATCTTTGAGCAGCTTGCTTACGGTAGAAGCCAGACAGCATTCTCCGAGGACGGTCTTCCCATCGGCGCAGGTCTTGAGGACCTCGGTAAGGGCCTCCGTTCACAGGTTGGTACAATGTTCTCCACAAAGGACAAGGGCGTTCGCTATATGGAGATGGCTGAGGGTTATGTCCTCAAGACAGCTTTAGATGAGAACAACGAGGTTATCGGCTATCAGTTCGTAAAGCTCGGCAAGATGATGGAAGACATCCGTCACGGTATGAGCCCTGACGAAGCATACAAGAACAACATCGGTCAGTACGGTCGCTTTGACGGCGCAGCTAAGTACATTGACCCTCGTGAAGAATAATTAAGGGAGGTTAATCGAAATGGCTGTTACATTTGAAAGTATGGACAGAAGAATGCCCAAGATCAATGCTTGTCTTAAAGAGTACGGCATTAAGGACCTTGAGGAGGCAAGAGCTATCTGTCTTGAGAAGGGTTTTGACCCCGACGAAATCGTAAAGGGCGTTCAGCCCATCGCATTTGAAAACGCTTCCTGGGCATACACACTCGGTTGTGCAGTTGCTATCAAGAAGGGTTGCGTTACTGCTGCTGATGCTGCAGAGGCTATCGGTATCGGTCTCGAGGCTTTCTGTATTCCCGGCTCTGTTGCAGAGCAGAGAGCAGTTGGCCGCGGCCACGGAAACCTCGGCGCAATGCTTTTAAGAGACGAGACAAAGTGCTTCGCATTCCTTGCAGGTCACGAGTCTTTCGCAGCTGCTGAGGGTGCTATCGGTATCGCAAGAAACGCTAACAAAGCTCGTAAAGAGCCCCTCAGAGTTATCCTTAACGGTCTCGGCAAGGATGCTGCTTATATTATCTCCAGAATCAACGGCTTCACATACGTTGAGACAGAGTTCGACTATTTCACAGGCGAGCTCAAGATCGTTGAGGAGAAGGCATTCTCCGATGGCGAGAGAGCAGCAGTTCGTTGCTACGGCGCAGACGACGTTCGCGAAGGCGTTGCAATTATGCAGTTCGAAAATGTTGGCGTTTCCATCACAGGTAACTCCACTAACCCCACAAGATTCCAGCACCTCGTTGCAGGTACTTACAAGAAGTGGGCTATCGAAAACGGCGTTCAGTACTTCTCAGTTGCATCCGGCGGCGGCACAGGTAGAACACTTCACCCCGATAACATGGGCGCAGGTCCTGCTTCCTACGGTCTCACAGACTCTATGGGTAGAATGCACGGCGACGCTCAGTTTGCAGGTTCTTCTTCTGTTCCTGCTCACGTTGAGATGATGGGCCTTATCGGTATGGGTAACAACCCCATGGTTGGTGCTACAGTTGCTTGCGCAGTTGCAGTTTACAACGCAATGAAATAATTTTACCGCAAGGTATGAAAAAAGGCTTCCGAGTTTTCGGAAGCCTTTTGTTTGTTGTATTATAAAGCGGAAGTCTGAATGTGTCAGAACTTGCAAGGGTCTGCGAACTCAGTCGCACAACTGTCTATAAATACATTTCTCTTTTGGAAGCATAAACGAAGGGAGCGGATTTTTCTTTTCCGCTCCCTGTTTTCTATTTATACCCAAGCTCATCCAATTTAGACCATAATTTAGCATATAGACTGTCAAAATTTTGTTCTGCAATTATTTTTTTATCTCCAGAGGATGTATCAATAATTTTTAGATATTTTTTCAGTTTTTCTCTTTGCTCGAATATACTTACTTCTTCCTCTGTCCAAATGGCTTGAGGTCTTTTGTTGATATTTTCTACTGAATTTAATCGTTCAATCAGTTTGTTATATTCTTCTTGTTGTGTCATAATTATAACCCCAATAACTGCTTTTTCTTAGCATCAAACTCTTCTTGTGTGATTACGCCTGTATCAAGCAGTTCCTTGTATTTTTTTATCTGGTCTGCTTCGTCACTACTTTGAATAACCATTGTGCCCTGTGAGATTTCTTTCTGTCTATCTACAAGTAGTTTGTTAATAACATCATAAATTTCATTTGCATTTTTGATTGCAATGAACCTGATTTTGCCTGAAGAAGTAGAAACTGAAACACCCTTGAACAAGTTGATGCTTGATATCGCAGAAATTGAATCTACTGGTAAATCCACCCTCTTGCCAAAGGCAACTTTACCAAAAACTCTTTTATCTGTAATAGTAAGCGTATAACTGTGAAGCCATAGATAGATGATTATGTCAATCAGTATAGCAATACCAACAGGAATCATACTGGATCGAATATAATACGGAAGGGTTCCATTTAATGCGAATTCCATAAGTGACTCATTATTACCGTGGTATTCACAAAAATAACATATATAATCTGAGCAACCAACTTCCTGATGTTCGAGATATTCGGCATATCTGTCTTTGTAAAAATCTATTTGATCTGTAACGGGAACCACAAATGAAAGAATAGATGCTATGATTCCTATTATTAAAATCAGTATGATCATTACTTTTATATTATATTTTTCACTTTTGATTAAAATCTTTTCTTCCACAATAAAAGTCCTTTCTTTTTATTTGTAGTTTTTATGGATGTTGTTTCTATGATTTCTATGCTATCTGCCCTAAAATAAAAACACTTACCTCTTTATGAGAATAAACAAATATCAAATTATAGTGTGGTAACTTCAGTATAGCACATAAAAAACAACAACGCAATAAATAATTATTATTCTGAGCGGAGAAATCCGCTCTTTTTTATTTTATCTTCTTGTGGTAGAATGAGTATATAAGAGTCAAAAGGGAGGCTGTGTAAATGGCTGAAGAAAAGGGAAATAACGGCAGAAAACAAAATCAGAAGATGAAACCTTTTCTGACTTATCATATACTTATCGGTATGGGTAACAACCCCGAGGCTCACGCTACAGTTGCCCCCGCAGTTGCAGTATATAATGCAATGAAATAATTTTACCGCAAGGTATGAAAAAGGCTTCCGAGTTTTCGGAAGCCTTTTGTGTTTTATATGGCTGTAAAGTATGATAAAATTAATTGCCTGATTCGGTGTAACATTTGCTTTCAGAATTTGTTATATATATAGAAGCGCTTCAAAATCAAAATGAAAGGGGAGAGGGTATGGACAGCAGACTTTTGAAAGA
>JAZULM010000050.1:0-32564 GCA_045603105.1 Ruminococcus sp. | reverse complement strand
CCCTTTCAAGAGTCCGCATCGTTTGGCTACCGCCAACCGAATATAAAAAAAGAGATGCAATCTTTCGATTACATCTCTCTTTTTATGGTCCGAGTGACAGGAGTCGAACCTGCGGCCTCTTGAACCCCATTCAAGCGCGCTACCAAACTGCGCTACACCCGGATGTCGTTTTGCGACTTGAATATAATACAACATTTGACTTGGAATGTCAAGAGAAAAATTCGGCTTTTCTCTATTTTTTTAATTGTTCCTCTTATCGGGTTGATATAGGGAAATATGCCGTATTTTGTGCTCTAACGGGATAGGGCGAAAATCAAAGAATTTTCTCCATACCGATTTTCTGTACTGTCAGTCCCATTGACTCATAGAACTTAAGTGCGCTTTCGTTTTTTGCCCATACGTTGAGTGTCACGTTATAGCATCCCGACTCTCTCGCGAAGTTCAGAGTGTGTTCATAGAGCGCTCTGCCTATATGCTGACCTCGGGCGTTTTCGTCAACACAAAGATCATCTATGTAGAGTGTCTTTATATCCTCAAGGGCACTGTGTCCCTTATGTTCGGTGATTACTGTGAAGCAATGTCCAAGCACTTTTTCCTCATCGTCTGTCGCTACAAACAGGGGAGTGGAGTCGTCGCAAATAATATGGAGGAGTTCCTCGTCGGTGTACTTCTTGCCCTTTGCCTTGAATATATCGGGTCTGCCTGTGTGGTGTATATACAGCACCTGTTCGAGCAGGCAATTTATTCCTTCTATATCTTTTTCTGTGGCACGTCTGATAATCATAGTTTGCCTCCTGTTTGAAGTTAAGGGTATTATATTCCTTCGAAGTAAAAAAATCAAGGGGAGAGGCAGTCCGATACTGACCTCTCCCTTTTGATTTCTACAGATATTTTCGGATGTCTACAGCGAGTTTTTCTTCCAGATTTATCAGTCGCTTTGTGATGTCTTTGGTGACTTCGTCAGCAGCCTTGTACTGATTGAGATAGCGGTTTAAGGACTTAACTCCCATATTACAGCCGTCAGTCATTAAGTCGGCTACGGTCTGGTCTGAACTGTCAATTCCCAGTTTAATGCTTGTTTTCATCCAGGACATACCCTTGGCAATAGGGTTAGGATCTTTGCCGTCGTCACGGTATTTGTCGAGAAGTACCTCAAGTTCGGAGCGAAGTTGTTCGTGTTCCTGTTTGCATTTTACAAGAATGTTACGGAAGTCGTCGCTGTGTACTGTGTTGACCACCTCGTCTATAGAGGTGACTCCCATTTTGATTCCTGCGTCACACTCTCGCATAAGTTTTATTGTATCCTGTTCTATCATATTATTCTTCCTTTCCGTATGTTTTCGGGACTAGTATGTGCAGATGAAAGAATAAAATGCATAGTAAAAAGAGAGTATTAGTTTATTATTGTACAAGGTCAACCAATTGCTTCTACACGGAACGCATTAGATTATTAGTCCGCTCTTCTTCTCATATGTAAGAGGTCTCCTGTTAAATGGTCAAAAACGCGATAAAGTGCGGTATTTATCACATTATTAATGTTTTATAAATTGTGTGTGGATGCGTATTTTATTGTTGACGGATGTACGTTATTTATGATATAATATCGTGTACGACTATACAAATCTAACAGTTGTATTTTACATTAGGTATGTAGGAGGATTTTTATGGAAGATAACAAGAACATTATCGGCGGCATTGACGGCGAGGATAACACTCCCGATGTTGCAGATAACATCGGTGAACCAAACACCGAAAACAATGCAGAAAGCAACGACGAAGTTGTTGCAGAAACTACTGCAGACGCTCCCGTTGAGGAGAGCGTAGAAGACACTCCTGCTGAGGAGACTGTAGTAGATGCTCCCGCTGAGGAGGTTTCTACAGAGGAAACTCCCGCAGAGGAAAATTCCGAGGATAAGGGCGAAGAAAAGAAGGGCTTTTTTGGTAAGGTTATTAACCTTATTAAAGCAAAGAAGGTGATCTTCATCATTATTGCTGTTGTACTGATTCTCGGTATTGTAGCAGGAATCGTACTTCCCGGTATCTTGGGCGGTGACGGCGGTTCACACGGTGACCAGGGTGGTTCCAATCAGGGTAACACAGAATACACCGTTAACCTCAAGACTGCAGGCAATATGGCTATGGCTGATATTGATGTATATGTGTACGACAGTGCAGAGATGGATAACTTGCTTGATTACAAGAAAACAGGCGAGACCGGTTCTGTTACTTTCAACCTTGACGAAAGTGACGAGTATGCAATTACACTTTCAGGTGTTCCCAAGGGATATGCTGTTGAGGAGAGTTACAGTTTCACAGGCACTATTGCTGACATTGTGCTGACATCTTCTCTTATTACAGACGGCGACCTCTCTACCGCAACTCTCGGACTGGGTGATGTTATGTATGACTTCACAGTTACTACAGCAGAGGGTGAGGAGTTCACACTTTCCGAGGAACTTAAAGAAAAAGACCTGGTTATCCTTAACTTCTGGTACACAACCTGTTCCTGGTGTGTTGAGGAGTTCCCCGTTATCAATGAAGTTTATCAGGAATACAGCGACGATGTAGCTGTTATTGCCCTTGACCCTATGGATGATGCAGTGGCAGTTGAGGCATTCTGGAAGCAGTACGGATATGCTTTCCCCATGGCTTCCTGTCCCACATCCTGGTCTGCTACATTTGGCATTACAGGTTATCCTACCTCAGTATTTATTGACCGCTATGGTGTTATCTGTTGTATAGAAGCAGGTGCTATTACAAGTAAGCGTCCCTTCTACAGTGCATTTGACCATTTTACAGCAGACCCCTATGAGCAGATGCTTTGCACAGGTGGTATCGGTGACCTGGTTACACAGATTAAGCCAACATATACAATGGACACCTCTGAGAATATAAGCAAACTCATTAATGTTGGCGATATTGAGGTTACATATCGTCCTGAGACAGAGGATGAAAATGCAGAGTACATCTGGCCTTTCATCGCAGGTGAAAAACTTGGCGAGGACTGTATCTATGCTTCCAATATCGGTATTGATGATTCCTATGCTATTATCTACGCTGATGTTACCCTGAAGAAGGGCCAGGCAGTAGGTTTTGATTATCTGGCTTCCTCCGAGCGACTTTGTGATGTTCTTTATGTTATTGTTGACGACGAGGATGTATTCCAGATTTCCGGTACATCAGAGACAGAAGAGTGGAAGACCTGTTATCCCTGTGTTGCTGAGGAAGACGGCGTGTACGAAATTGCACTTTGCTTCCTTAAGGACAGTGACGGTGCAGACGGCGACGACACAGTTTACGTTGACAATATGCGAGTTGTGAATGAGTCCGAAATTGATGTTGCTACATATCTTCCCCGTGAAGCAGCCACAACTACAGACGGCGATACCTACACCTATGTTGATATAGTTTATAACGAAACCGACGGCTATTACCATGTCGGTACCAAGAACGGTCCTCTCCTTCTGGCTACCCTTATGGATTACTCCCAGTTCAGCGAGGAAAATACAGTATACGATATCGTATACAATGGTGATGCAGACAAGGACGGCATAAGTCTTTATGATAATCCTGAAGATGGCGGAGCAGGTATGGTTCAATACTTCTCCTATGCATCCAACTCTACCCTTAACGGCGTTTGTACTGTTAACAAGGAACTGGCTGAGATGCTGAAGCAAGTCGCTGAGGTAGCAGGTTTTGAGGATGACGAGAACGAGTGGCTGAAAATATGTAAGTATTATCAGGCATACGGCAAGGGTGCAGAGCAGCTTAAGGACCCCATCAAGGGACTGGCAGGTTTCAGTGCCTACGAGACTGTAGTTGGTAAAGATGTACCTACAAACAGCTTCTACTATGACAGAGCTATTATCCCCAGAGGTATGTTCTCTAAGTTCGTTCCCACACAGTCGGGCGTTTATCGCTTTACATCAAAGAGTGATTACGAAGACGGCATTGAGGCTTGGGTGTTTGACGAGAATTGTCAGCTTGTATACACCTACGCTCACGACGAGAGAATGTTCGACGATTTGAAGAACTGCTCAATTGTTTATTATATGGAAGCAGGTAAGACCTACTACATCAATATGGCATTTTGGGATATTTACCATGTTGGAACCATTAACTATGATGTAGAGTTCCTGGGTTCAACCTATAACCACTTCCGTGCTGCATCTCCCGGATTCTTCACCTATGATACAGATGCTACAGGCAGTGCAATGTACGATGTTATTGATGGCGGTATTACACCTGAACTCAAAGACGGTAAATATTACGACTCAAAGGGCGGTAGCCTTATTTACGCAGACTTTACAGGTCTTACCAATATCTTTGACCGTTCAATCACTACTATGATTGATATGGGAAGCTTTGACTTCAGCAAAACTGAAAGCGACGATGAGATTCTCTTCTATCTTGAAAAGAACGACAACGATATAGAGAAGACCAAGGAGTATCTGGAAGAATTCTGGGGCGAGGAATACGATGATTACGCAGAACTGTATCAGATAGAAGATGTGTTTGAGGGTAAATATCACGGAAATGGTGAGGATTACACCGAAGAGATGCGCGGATATCTCAGCAAGATTGATACCTCCGGTACAGAGCGTGACGGTTGTGTTGTTGTTGACGAAAGACTGGCAGAGATTCTTACTGAGCTTATGGATAAATTCACCTTTGAGGATGTTGAGAACTCTTGGCTCAAGTTGTGCTACTATTACGATTATATGGGTTAATATATCGTTAGTTAGAAAGCGGGAATTAATATGAAAATAGCAAAAAAAATTATTTCACTTTTACTTGTTGCGGTTTTCTGTTTGAGCCTTATGGTTCTGACAGGCTGTAATGAGGAAGTAACCTATACAGTAACTCTTAAGGATGCTTTGGGTAATCCTTATGAAAGCGGTGTTGTTGTTCAGTTTATGAACGGCTCCAAACAGGCAGGTATGCAGACCTGTGATGAAAACGGTGTTGCAAAAAAAGCGCTTAAAAGTGGCAAGTACACGGTTGCTCTTAAGTTTGCAAGTGAGGATGTAGAGTATCACTACGACGAGGTAACACTCACAGCTGCTAACCCCGATGCAGAGATTGTCTTATCCTACAAGGCTTCCAAGTCTATGGATTTGTTTGCAGGTGACGGTCAGCACACCGCCTATGATGTGGTTGCTGGTTGCACTTATGTGGAGCTTAAAGAAGGTCGTAACTACTTCCTGTATACACCCGTACAGGCAGGTAACTATGAATTTTCTGTGGTAGGTGGCAACAATGTTCAGATTGGCTACTACGGTATGCCCTCCTTTGTACAGGAAAACTCCGCTTGTGAGGTTGTAGACAACAAATTCACACAGAACATCAAGGCTGATATGATTAACAGCAGTTCTGTCGGCGGTACCATTACCTTGGTTATAGGTATTGATGCAGAGAAGGATGACAACTGTGTTCTTGCTATTAATCGTCTGGGCGATCCTATCAAGACTATAGAGGATGAACCCTGGGTTAAATATGAGCAGAAGTCAAAACCTTCGGCCTATACTCTTCCTGCAGGTGCAGAGATTAAGGAAATTGACCTGACTGCATCTACAGATACATACAATCTTGTATATAACGAGGGAGACGGATTTTATCATCTGGACTCAGAGGATGGCCCTCTGATGCTTGTATATCTTACCGAGAATTGTCAATATATCGACTGTTTTGAGTCTATTGTTGATCGCACCGGTATCAGAAGATATTACTTTGACGAAAACGGTGAGTTTGAGAGCAAAGTAGATTTTACAGAATGTGTTATAGAATACATTGATTGTGCAGACGAAGAAGCAGGTGTTTATCCTCTTACTGAGGATTTGAAGCATATTATTACTGAATACGGTTCATATAATCAGTGGTGGGATCCTGAAAGTCCTAACTTTAGATTTAAGGATATGGATGGTAACAGCCTTAATGATATCAACACAGAAATCGCTTGGATGCTTATGTGTTGCTATATAGAGTAATTGATGATGAAAAGGTATTTATTGAAAATTTTATGCCTTTGTATGGTGATTGTGTTGCTGGGTATATGTTCCGGTTGTACGCAAAACCCATCAGAAGATGAGGATGGTCCCGCACTGGTAACTGATGCTGTGCTCTCTGAGAGCAGTTACAGTCTTGGCGACCAGATGGGGGACTACACCTTGACGGATATTAAGGGCAACACCTACACTTTCTCTGAAATTTTGAAGGAGAAAGAGGCTATTGTTCTCAATTTCTGGTTTATTAACTGCGGTCCTTGTAAACTCGAATTTCCTTATCTGGATGAGGCTTACAAGCTTAATAGTGATAAGGTAGAGGTTTTGGCTATTAATTGCTCTGACTCTATAGAGGATATAGAGAAGTTCGCTGAGGAATGGGGATTGAGTTTTCCCATTATCAGCGGCGACCCGGCCTGGGAAGGCAGTATCGGTATTATGGGCTATCCCACAACGGTTATTGTTGACCGCTTCGGAACAGTTTCTTTGAAGCACACGGGATACATAGACAATACCGACACATTTTTGAGTATTTTCGAGTTTTTTACTGCTGAGGACTATGTTCAGACAGTAGTAAGAAACGTTGAGGATATAATTTAATTTTGGGAGTGACAATAATGAAAAAAGTATTAGCAATTTTTGCAGTTATCTGTCTTGTGTTCTGTTTTGCAGCCTGTACTGATAACGGCGGCAATAATCCCACAGAACCCGAAACATCTGTTGAGACTACAGCAGCAACACAGGCCGAGAGTGAAGCATTCAAGGTTAACGTTGTTGACGCTGAGGGCAATGGTGTTAAGGGTGTTATGGTTCAGATTTGTAAGGACGTTTGTATTCCTTCCATGACAGATGAAAACGGCGTAGCAACCTTCAATATTGAAATTACCGATGAGCATAAACTCTCTGTACTTTCTTGTCCCGAGGGTTACGCATATAACGGCGAGGCAGAGGTTTACCTTGAAGAAGGCGAAACCGAGTACACTGTTGAGCTTGATGCTCAGTAATATAAGGAGAATGAAAAATGAAAAAGATAATAGCTTTTTTAAGTTTGGCGCTTTGTCTTTGTATGTTGATGTCTCTCTGTGCATGTAACAGAAGCGGCGGTGAAAGCACACCCGACGAAGCTCCTTCCTCAGAATCTTCCTCAGTAGCAGATACTACTGCTTCCGAAACTGAGGATACTACCGCATCTACTGCGGAATCTACTACAACAGAACCTTCCTCTACTGTTGAGGATACTACTGCCGCGGGTGCAGTAGACGCTCCTGTGGCTGTAAATCCTGATGGTCAGGAAATCTATGGTGCAGGCAGTCAGTCCCAGCCTTATCTGGAGACTCCCGCTACAGATTCAACAGTTAAGACTGTAAGCATCCCTGCAGGCAAGGCTCTTTACTACGATATCTACCGTGTTGGCGGAAGATATATGACAATTTACAGCGCTGATGCTTATATCATCTATAACGGTACACGCTATGATTCAAACGGCAGTTCCGTTTCTCTTGTTGTAGGTCAGGCTCTTGCAAGTGAAGCTGTATCATTCCAGATTGGTAATGCAGGTTCTTCCGCTCAGAGTTTCACTATTTATTTCTCTGACCTTTTAGGAAGTTACGACAATCCTCAGATTGTCCAGAAACTGGACGGTAAGACTGTTACAACAGAACTCTATGCAGGTAACAGCGCAGGATATTATTATAAGTATACTGCCGAGAAGACAGGTACAATCCGCATTTATGTAAAGAACGAGCCTGAGACTTTCCTTCTCTCAGCAACAAGATATATGAATTCTGACGGTATGCTTATTCCTGTTCAGAAGGGTTTTTCTGAGGAAGTTTTAAGCGACAGCAAGGGCAATTACATTGAGATTGAAATTCAGAAGGGCGAGACACTTATGATCAATATGTCCGCATATCCCAAGGGAGCAATGTATCCTGCTGTTACTATCAAGTGGTTTGCTAAATACGCCTGATAAATTAGAATAATTAAAATGTTCTGATATAAGGAGGATTTTTTATGAAAAAGTTTTTTGCTGTTATGCTGAGCATTATGCTTTTAGTTACCGCATTGGTACCTATGAGCGTCAGTGCTGCATCTACTGCAAGCGAAGCGATATTTGACCCTGAGGTAACCTTTCAATACACAGTGAAATTCAAAAGAACTACTGCTACGGACATCCTTGACGATGCATATGTGTATGAATGGACACCTCAGTATGACGGTGTGTTGAAACTTTACGATGACAGCGATAACGGAAACGTTCGCGTTGTTGTCAGAAAATCAGGAACTACCAAAAATCTTGCAGTTTTTGATTATACAGGTAAGTACAAGGATGAATATGAGGTTAGTTGCACTGTTAAGGGCGGTACAAAGTATAACATCTATATTATGACCAGCACCGGCAAAAGTGCCAGTACTTCATTCTTTGCAGGATACAATCCTCAGACTGCTGACGGCATTATGGGCGCAGGCGTAAAGGATAATCCCTATATTCTGGAGTCAACTGCTACACCTCTGCCCAAGATCAAAGCAGGCCAGAAAGTTTACTTTGCCATTGAAGAACTGGATGACACTCTCAGATACGACTTGACTATCAAGGGTGCATCTACTGACAAGTTCACTGTTTATGCAGGACTTATGGAGATAAGTGAAGTGTCATCTAAGGGAAGTGCAACTGTAGAGGCTGTTGCTCCCACAGGAAACGATGTTCTGATTTTTTCTATTGAGAATACAGGCACTTCCACCGGCGGTCCCTATACATTCTCTTATGCTGAGACCGAGGTTAGCACTTTGGGTAATTCCGATAATCCCGATACACTTAAGGTGAACACCACCTTGACAGCAAAGATTACAGGTTTTGCATACTATTACACATATACAGCTACCGAGGACGGTACTTTGGTATTCGCTATGCCCGAGGACAATCAGTGGAAGATGAGCATTATGGGTAATGAAATGTTATTCTGCGATCCTAGCAGTGAGGAAGAAGGCGTAGAAGTAGGCAATCCTGTTTTCTATCAGACAGTAAAAGGCGAGGAAATTTCCATCTGGGTAGCAAATGCAGACTATGTCGCAGGCAAGCTTACATTTGACGTAACTTTCCTTTTGCCCGGTGAGACTCTTCCCACAGAGCCTCCTACAACAGAACCTACAGAGCCTCCTACAAGCGAGCCTGAGCAGACCGATCCCACAGAGCCTCCTACAAGTGAGCCTGAGCAGACCGATCCTACAGAGCCTCCCACAAGTGAGCCCGTAGGCACAGATCCCACCGAGCCTCCTACAAGTGAGCCCGTGGGTACAGACCCCACCGTGCCTCCTACAAGTGAGCCCGTGGGTACAGACCCCACCAAGGCTCCTACAAGTGAGCCCGAGGACACAGACCCCACTAAAGCTCCTACAAGTGAACCTGAGGATACAGACCCCACAGTGCCTGGTTCTACACCTGATGAGGGACTGTTAGGTGATGTAAACGGTGACGGCGTAGTAAATGTTAAAGATGCTACTGCAATCCAGAAGCATATTGCAGGTCTTATCACTCTTTCCGGTAAGGAGCTTATTCTTGCTGATTACAATCTTGACAAGGCTGTAAATATTAAGGATGCTACTACAATCCAGAAGAAGATAGCAGGACTTATTTAACCTATCGTTTATAAATTAAGAGAGACGGCAATATTGCCGTCTCTCTTAATTTTTTGAGGTAAATATTTACAATAATAAAATATTACTGTAAAATATTGCTTTTTTTATCAGTATAATGTATAATGATTGCAATAATAATTAAACTGAAAAATTAGGAGGAAATATTATGAAAAGATTCTTTTCAGTAGTTCTGTGCTTAATCTTTGCTCTTGCTATGTTGGCTATGCCTATGGTTGTAAGCGCAGATGAAATCGCAGAAGAAACATATTGTGTTAGCGACGTTGAACTTGCGCTTGGTGCAAACAAGGTTACTGTTATTGAAGGCTATACCGCAACTCTCTTTGAGTTTCCTTGCTTCGACTATGCTGAGTACACCATCACTGCTGATGATCCCAACGCTTTATTGGTTGCATATGCAGGTTCTGTTCACTACGTTCCCTGCTCTGTAGTTGGTACAAGTAACTCTGTTACAATTCCTTACTCTGCAGGCGCTGCAATCATTGTTTCAGTAAGTAACACAACTACTTGTAATGTTACTATCGAAAAGACCGGTACAGTTGAGGTTGAGCAGATTTTACCCTGGGATGTATATGAGAATACCTACGATGTTACTCTTTTTGATGAAGAAATCGATATGAAGAGCCTCACATCTGTAGATACATACTATGATGAGATCGCAAACGTTGCAGTTCTCGGTGAAGACGGTTATTATCACCTTGACAGCGCAGAGAATCCCATCATCTACGTTGACCTTAACTTCAAGACTATGTCTTTGGTTGATATCGTAGACAACACCAAACTCGGTGCAGTTGTTTACGGCGATAACAACCAGGTTGTCAAGAAGACAGACTATACACAAGCAGTTATGGTGTATATTGATAACGCTCTTCAGTTAAGTCACAATGGCGAAGTTGTTTATCTCTATCCTCTTACAGAAGACTTAATTCAGATGTATCAGAACGTTGGTAATGCCAGCGATTGGTACGGCGCAGACGGCTGGGTTGGCGGTGAGGCTGACGATGCATGGATGTTCGCTTGTTACTACAATGCTGAGGGTTACGTAGCTCCCTCTAATCCCGTTGTTGACGGCGGTTCCAACATCAACTCCTCTGCAGTTCCCACAGGTAACGACTTCCTCGTTGTTGAGATCGCTGTTGTTATGATGGTAGTTCTCGCAGGCACAGTAGTTGTTCTCAGAAAGAAACTCGCTAAGTAATCATTAATTAAGATTTGAGTAAAAAAATAACAGACATTGGTTTATTGCCAATGTCTGTTTTTTATTGTGTTTTTAAGTTTTCTTATTTACTTTCGAGGATATTATCTACCGAAGCCTTTAAGTCCTCGTACTCAAGAGAACTGAGGAAAACATCAGTAATTACGCCGTTTTCGTCAATAATTACTGTGTAAGGATAAGAACCTCTGCCACCTAAGGTGGTGTAGTAAGCAGCGTCGTCAATATCAGCAAGGAATGTGATATCTGTGTCGCTGTAGTGACTTGCAAGATACTCGGGAGCGGTATCTCTTGCCATAAATGAATGTACGGCAATAACCGAAACGGTATCTACATATTCACTAGCAATCTGGTCAAAATAGGGGAGTTCGTTTACGCAGGGAGTACACCAGGTACCCCAGAAGTTAATAATGGTGATTTTGCCTGTTTTTGTGGGATCGAGAGTTTCATTCGAAACGGCCTCTGTGGTGATAATCGGCAACTCTGCGCCATAGCAGTAATCGCCTACTTGCGTGCCGTAGTAATCATCGGGAATTACTGTGGACGAGGTGTCCTCGGCATTCCAGTAAAATACAATGGAAGTAATGAGTATTCCTACAAGCAAAACTGCGGAAATAGTACGGGTGACTATGCGGGCTGTCTTGTGATTTTTCACATCGTCTGCAGGGATTTTTCCTTTAGACTTAAAGAGGTTTGTGCCCTTCCAGGAAATAGCTCCCGTGGGACAGAGATTGACACATTCGCCACAACTGATACATTCTTGATCGCCAACGTGATTTATGTCAAGTTTACAGTGGTTTTTACATTTATTGCA
Organism: Ruminococcus sp.; assembly: GCA_045603105.1. GTDB lineage: Bacteria > Bacillota > Clostridia > Oscillospirales > Acutalibacteraceae > Ruminococcoides. Next base: position 20,884 of record JAZULM010000050.1, on the reverse strand, counting down.
GTTTGTACATTTGCTGTTATCTACCTTGACTCCAAAGAGCGAAATCTTGTTAAACAGACCGTAGAGTGCGCCCAGAGGACAGATAAATCTGCAAAACATTCTGAAGATAAATACACAGGCAACCGAGATGCTTATAAGCAGTAAAAATTTCCAGGTAAAGAGCGGGCCGAGCATTGAAAAGTAACTTGCATTTACCTTGTTACTGAGCAGTCCAAGACCGCCTTCCAGCGTGCCTGCGGGACATATGTACTTGCAAAATGCAGGCAGTGGAACATCTCTGAGTGCATAGGTGATCGGGATGATGAATACAAATACAACGAGGACAACGTACTTGAAGTAAGAGAGTATTCTTGTAAGAGAACTTTTCTTTACTTTGGGAGTTTTTATCTTATACAGAACTTCCTGCACAAGTCCGAAGGGGCATAGCCAACCGCATATCATTCTTCCGAACATAATGGAATATAATAGCAATATACCGCCTACGTAGAAGAGGGTACTTTTGTCAGCGCTGAAACTTCCCTGCAATGAACCTATGGGACAGGCTCCCACAGCACCCGGACAAGAGTAACAGTTAATCCCGGGAACACATATTTGCTTGGTGTTACCCTGGTATATATTACCTGTAACGAAGCCCTTGAGATTAGCGTTGAAAAGAAGCGCAAAGTAAAGTTGCATTATTTTGCGTTTGGTGGGCCTTAAGTTCCAGAGTTTTAAGAAAAACTTTTTCATAATCTTTTACCTCCTCAGCCCAGACCGATACATTCGGTACAGATGTTGACTGCCTTTGTAAGTACATCTGCGGTACCGCCTGCAAAGAAGCCGTAGACAAGTGCCACGATTGCCACAAAAAGCAGAGAAATACGGATAATTGAAGAAACGTTTACCTTCTTTTTCTTATCATCTTCGGGAGCATTTTCTTTTTTGGGGAGTTTCTTGATTATTTCAAGTTCGTGAGCATAACTTTTCTCTGTCAGGACTTCGGCGATTATCGAAGCGGCGAGAATTACCAAAAGACAGGGGAGAAGTATCCACATAGCGCTGATTACCGAAGCGTTTATATCCTCGGTGAAGTGACTTCCCTTAAGTGCATAGCATAGAAAATATACAGCAGATGCTAAAGAGATAAGCCAGAAAAGAATACTTATCAGCCTGCGTTTTGTGTGCTGAGCCTGAAGTTTGTCGGCAGTCGCCTCGTCGATACAGGTAAAGTCTTTCTTAGATGACAGAAGCTTCACTCTTTCTTTAGCAGAAAGCAAAGCCATAGAGGACTTTTCCTTACTGCCGTCAGAGAAAAAGTAAAGTATCAGGTTGTATATAATACTTACTATCACAAGTCCGAGAGTTATGTATACGGGAATGTCGATTTTAGAGAAAACCTCTGCAACTATTTCCCGCGAGTATGTATGTGATTCGGCAAAGTATATTGTCAGGCAACCGTAACTCAATACAATTCCTGAAAGGATGATTGACACCGTCAGGAGTATTTTTATGATACGGGAGACAATTGATGGAGTTTTATTTGTCATTTTTTGTCCTCCAAACATGAAAATTATAATATTTTTTCGTTAAAATCATTATATCACGGTTGTTTTCAAAAGTAAATGTTACAAAAAGTTAAAAATTATATAAAATTACTTGTTTATTTGGTCGAAATGAGGTACAATTAGTGTGTATATTTATGCAATGATATATGACTAATAAAAGGGAGAATTGCACAATATGAAAAAACACAAAATCACAAGCAAAATCAGGGGTGCATTTGCCATAGTTTTAACACTGGCAGTAGCACTTACCTCTATGCCTATGATTCAGGTTAGTGCCTTGGGCGATGACTTCTCGGCTTCCTATATCAAGGAGACTGTGAATCTGGCAGGAGACTACGAAAAGTATCTTAACAACTCCGTAGTTTACAAGTTGCCCGACAACGTAAAAGATTCAGAGGAGATCTCTGTTATTGTTACTCTGGATACCGTCAGCATTATGGATGCTTACGAGGGCACAGATACTACAATGAGTCTTAAGGAGTATGCATACGAAAGTGAGTATGCGGCAAAGGCAAAAGAAGATATTGCCAAGCAGAAAGCTCAACTTCTTGAAACTCTGGACAGCAAAAATATCGCTTACAAAACCGGCGAAGATTACTCTACACTTCTGAGCGGTTTCGAGCTTGTAATTACTGCAGGCGACTTTGAGGAAATCTGCGGTTCGCTTCAGAGCGGTATGGATATTATCGTTGGTGAGGAATACAACACCTGCGAGACAGAACTGGTTGAAAACGAGGTTAAGGTTTTCGACACAGGTATCTTCGACAGTTCCGATGCTGATTATGACGGCTCGGGTACAGTAGTTGCAGTTCTGGATACAGGTCTTGATTCAAACCATACTGCATTCTCTACAGATAACTTTACATCTGACCACTTAGGTCTTACCTACGACGATGTTGCTAAGGTTATCAAAGATACTGCAGCAAGTGAACAGTTAGAAGGCCTTACAGTAGACGACGTATACATCAACGAGAAGGTTCCCTTCGGATTTGACTATGCTGACTCTGACCCTGACGTTTATTCCACACATAATAACCACGGTACTCACGTATCGGGTGTTATTGTAGGTAATGACGATACCATCCGCGGTGTTGCTCCCAATGCTCAGCTTGTAGCTATGAAAATCTTCTCTGACGTAGTAGATACTGCAAGAACAGCATGGATTCTGGCAGCTCTTGAGGACTGCGTAGTTCTGGGCGTTGACGTTATCAATATGTCAATCGGTACTGCCTGCGGATTCAGCCGTGAATCTGACGAAGAGGCAGTTGACGGAATATACGAGAAGATCCGTAACTCCGGTATCAGTATGATCGTTGCTGCTTCCAACAGCTTCAGTTCAGCATTCGGTTCCGAAGCAAACGGTAACTTAGGTCTTACATCCAACCCTGACACAGGTACGGTAGGTTCTCCCTCTACTTACAAAGGTGTTATGTCGGTTGCTTCCATAAGCGGTGTTGAGACTCCCTATCTTGACTATAACGGAACAATTATTTACTTTATCGAATCCACCAACTCTGCAGCAGAGGAAAACAACTTCTGTGACACTCTGCTCGGTGACGAAACTACAGTTAAACTTGAATACGTAGTTATCCCCGGTGTTGGTAGAAGCGCAGACTACACAGGTATTGACGTTGAGGGCAAGATCGCTCTCGTACGCCGAGGCTCCAATACATTCGAAGAAAAGGCTATTATTGCTCAGGAGCAGGGTGCTGCAGGTATTGTTATCTACAACAACGTTTCCGGTGATATCAAAATGAACGTCGGTAACGCTACTCTGGCAGTTTGCTCTATCTCTCAGGATGACGGTGAGATGCTCGCAGAAAAAGGCGGCGGTACACTTAAGATCAGCCGTAAACAGACTTCAGGTCCCTTTATCTCAGACTTCTCCTCTTGGGGTCCCACACCTGACCTCAAAATCAAACCCGAGATTACCGCTCACGGCGGAAGCATTCTTTCTTCAATCACAGGTGGCGGTTATGACCGTCTCTCAGGTACTTCAATGGCATGTCCCAACCTTTCGGGTGTTGTACTTCTTCTCAGACAGTACGTTGTTGAGAACTTCCCCGAAATCGCAGACGATAATCTCAAGGTTAACGAAATGGTTAACGCTCTGATGATGTCTACAGCGGATATCGCTCTGGGTACCAACGGACTGCCCTATGCTGTCAGAAAGCAGGGTGCAGGACTTGCAAACCTCACATCATCACTCGAGACCAAAGCCTACATCACCACTCGTGACGATGAGGGCGAGGTTATGGATAAACCCAAGTTGGAACTTGGCGATGACCCCGACAAGACCGGTGTATATGAGATGAGCTTCGAGGTTACAAACTTCGGCAAGAGAGCTCTCTCTTATGAAATCGGCGCTTATGTCATGACCGAGGGTGTCAGCGAGACAAAGACCAACGCCGGTGAAACAACAGTTACCGAGGAGTCCCACCTTCTCGAGGGTGCCGAATTTGAGGTATTATCCGTAGAGGAAGGCAGACTCACAGGCAACAAAGTAAGAGTTGCTAAGGGAAAGACAGCAACAGTTACAGTAAAGATTACTCTCTCAGACGAGGACAAAGAGTACCTTAACAAATCATTTGCAAACGGTATGTACGTTGAAGGATTTATCACTCTTGAGGCTAAGTCCGGCACAGATATCGATCTGAATGTTCCTTATCTTGCTTATTACGGCGACTGGACAAAGGCTCCTCTGTTTGACCTTACATATTACGACACAAACGCAGACGAACTTGACGACGGTATCGATATCGAAGATAAGGTTATGGCTGATGCCTACGCATCACGTCCCGTCGGCGGTGTTCAGGATGACTATGTAAGTTACCTGGGATGTTATTACTTCCTCCAGGATCCTGACGATATGGTTATCGCTGCTAACGAGAATTATATTGCACTTTCAAATCAGGTGGGCAGTGTTCACTCTCTGAGATTTGTATGGGCAGGACTTCTCCGTAACGCACAGAAGATTGAAATTACAATTACAGACGATACAACAGGCGAGGTTGTGTTTGAAAAGGTTGAGACAGATATCCGTAAGTCCTACGGTGACGGCGGTGCATCTATCTATCCTGCAAACGTTGAGATTGAGTTTGATGCATCAGAACATAATCTCGAGAATAACAGCCAATATACAGTAAAACTTGTAGGTTACCTTGATTACGGTGACGGCGGACTCGAGACCAACGAGAACAACGTGTTCGAGTTCCCCTTGGTATCCGACTTCGAGGCTCCTACAGTTACAAACGTAGAGTATCGCTGGGAGTACGACAAGACTCTCAAGAAGAATCGCCTCTATGCTGATGCTTATATTTACGATAATCATTACGCTATGTGTTCTCAGGTTGGTTACGTTACCAACGAGGAGGACGAAGAAGGCAATCTTGCTCCTGTGCTGAATGCTTTTGAGCAGTATATGACTCCCGTATACTCTGAGCGCAACAGTACAACAAAGGTAACTTTTGAACTTACCGATTACATTTACGATATCAAGAGCAAGGCTACAAACAGCAATTGCTTCGTATTGAACGTTTACGACTATGCACTTAACTATGCTACCTTTGAAATCGGTCTGCCTGACGATTACACAGACTTCTATTTCGAAGGTCTTGAGGAAGGTATTACACTCAGCCCCAACGAGGTTTACTCTCTGGAGCCTGTAGTAACTCCCTCTACGCAGTGGGCAGAACTTCTCACATTCACTTCTTCCAAGCCCAGTGTTGCAAGAGTTGTCAACAACAAAATCGTTGCAGTCAAGAGCGGTACTGCAACTATAAAAGCTCAGGATCCCACCAGCAACAAGAGTGTTACCTTTACGGTAACTGTTCTGGGTGAGGACGACGAAGGCTACAGACGTTACGACAAGCCTGTAGCAGATATATTTACTCTCGATGGCTACGATACCACACGCGCTTACTACGTAGTTGAAAACGAAGACAAGGATATCGGTGATACAGGTTCGACCAACTTCTTTGAAGGCAACTTCAAACTTGATATGTATCCCTCAGAAATCGTACTTCTCAACTATTCATTAGACGCTTACTTCCCCAATGATACAACAGTAGCATTTGAGAGCAGTGACGAAAACATCGTAAAGATTAACGAGTATGGTCAGGTAACTGCCGTTGCAGAGGGCTTTGCCTCTGTTACAGTCAAGGTTTTACTTGACGATCAGAGTACATACTATTCCGAGACAGTATCCGTTGAGGTTAAGGATCCCTACGTTACTACAGGTGCTTCGCTTACTCACTACTACGGTAACGGCGGTCTCGTTGATATTCCCGAGGATCTGTCTTTGACAGAAATCGGTCAGTTCGCATTCTCTAACTTTGAGTATGTTATGAAGACCGAAGAAGAACTTGCTTTTGATGACGCAGAGAAATCTAAGGCATGGTACATCGGTGATAATACCATTACAAAGGTTATTATCCCCGAGGGCGTTGAGAAAATCTCCGCCTACGCTTTTGCAAATCTGACTGCTCTTGAAGAGGTTGTATTCCCCTCAACTCTGGAGCATATCGATTATGGCGCATTCTATGGTTGTACATCACTTCAGAAGATCACCTTCAGTTCTGATGATAACCTGAAGATCATCAACCAGAATGCTTTTGAAAACTGTGACTTCAGAGGCACACTTAAACTTGCATCCGTCTGTGTTATCTCCGACTATGCATTCGCTGGTAACCAGAAGTTAAAGGGCATCGACTTTACAGATACTCTCCTTTCTGTTGGTCAGTATGCATTCGCAGGTTGTAAGGATTTGAGCAAAGTTAAGATCGAGGCCTCCAAGGTTAAGTACGGCCCATATGCTTTCACAGGCTGTGAGTCTCTTGAGGAGTTCGTTGTTAATTCAGCGGTTCTGCCCGAGGGTATGTTCTACGAGTGCGAAGAACTCAAGAAAGTTACCATTGGCGCAGACGTAAATGATATTGGCGTATTTGCTTTCAGAGATACAGCGGTTTCTGAGTTTGTAGTGGAAAAAGGCAACAAGAACTATAAGGTTCAGACAGCAGATTATATTATCTCTGCTTCAGGCAAGACTCTGGTTGCAGTTTCCCCCATGATTAAGGGCGAATTCAACTACGATAATATCGGTGGAGCCAAGGTAGATACCATTTATAAGGGTGCATTCTCTCACAATCAGAAAATTACCTCCGTTACTATGGAGGAGGTTACTTCGATAGGTGAGTACGGACTTGCTTCCAACACTGAACTCAAGAGTGTTAAACTCGGTGTGCTTAAAGATATCGGCGAGTATGCTTTCTTTGAAGCATCAATCACCAAGGTTCCCAAGTACGAGGAAAAAGCAGAAATCGGCAAGTATGCTTTCTCATTCACAAAGGTTACTTCCGTTACAATTCCTGACAAGATGGAACTTCCCGAGGGTGTGTTCAGCGAGTGTACAGACCTCGAAAAGGTTGTTATCGGTAACGATGTTACAATCGGCGACCACGCATTCAGCCTTGATAAGGACAACGCCTTCAAGGTTGTGAGAGTCGAGGAAGACGGACAGAAATTCTTTACATATGAGTTTATATCCTCACTTAAAGAAATTACAATCGGCGACAATGCCGTAATCGGTGAAAACGCCTTCTATAACGCTTCTGCTGTTGAAGAAGTTAAACTTGGCGAGGGTGCCGAACTCGGCAAGATGGCATTCTACAATATGTCATCCCTCAAGAAGATCGACCTGTCCAAGGCAAAGGTAATCGGTGACTATGCGGTTTCCGGCGACGTATATTACATGTGCCTTGACAACAGTATGTCTGTTGCAGCGGTTACATCTGACGGCTTCTACAGATACACATATCACGGTCCTCAGATTGAGAGTGTTGACGTTTCCTCAGCCGAAAGCATCGGAGAGTATGCATTCTCCTACTGCCGAGTGCTCAAAGACGTTACTCTCAGCGAGGAAATTGACGAGATTCCTCAGTACGCATTCGCAGGTTGTGATGCTCTCAAGAACATCAACCTCGATAACGTAAAGACTATTGGCGACTATGCATTTATGGAATGCGGTCTGGAAGAAATCAGCGCTTCTGCTGATGAGGCAATCGGCGACTACGCCTTTGTTTCCAACCGCAACCTTAAGAAAGTAACTCTCTCAGAGAAGACCGAGGAAATCGGTGAGGGCGCATTCTCTTACTGTGATCCCTTAGACGAGGTTGTAAACCTTAACGCTGTAAAGAATATCGGCGACTATGCATTCGCTTATACTTCACTTACAGAGGTAGACCTGACAGGTGCCGAGACTCTGGGCAGAAACGTATTTATTAAGGAAGAACTCACTCCCTTCAGCGTAATCTTCGGTGATGACATCGAGAAAATCGGGGATAACCCCTTCGCTATGTGTACTGTTAAGCCTTTCAGTACTGTTGAAGTTACAAAGGAAAATGATAAGGAAATCGAAACTGTAGTTTACGATTACGAGATCAGCGACAATGTATTTGTTATTGGCGGTTCACTCTACTGTAAGGGCGATCGCGGCTTAGAACTCATCACCTATGCAGGTGTTGATGACGATAACGTTGTTGTTGCTGAGGATACAGTTCGTATTACATCCTATGCATTTGCAGGCAGTGATGTTGTAAGAGTAAAGATGCCCTTCAACACAACTGCTATCGGACACAAGGCATTCTACCAGTGCGAAGACCTCGAGATGGTTACATTCGGCAGTTATTCAGTGCCTAAGTTCGAGGAAGAGTTCGACCCCACATACTATCAGTTATTTGAGAATATTCCCGGCACCGGTAGTTACGGTACATACACCGACTACAGCGGTAACGAGGTAGAGATTTTCGGTACAGGTCTGCTTCCTTACTTCATGTGGAATGCAACCGGAGAAATGTACTCCAACGTATTCTACGGCGCATCATTTGTTGATTATGTAGGTAGGGTAGAGGACAAACTCACAATGGTTAAACCCGTAAACGGTGTGGGTTATGACTCATTCATCGTTTCACAGTATTTTGATTTGACTATTGACGGTCCTGCAGCACCCGACGAGGTGGCTGTTGACGCTATCAATGCTATTAAGGCAATCCCCGAAAGAGTAGCCTTCAGCGACAAGCCTTTAGTAGAGGCAGCAAGAGAGGCATACTCCAAGATTGCTACTTTAGAACAACAGGCTCTTGTTACAAACTATGCTGACTTAGTTTCTGCAGAACAGCGTATCAAGGCACTTGATCCCGACAATGCAGAGAATAAGGACAAGGAGGAAGTTCCCGAAGAGACTGAGAAGAAGGGTAACGGATTTATCGTTCTGCTCATAATTTTAGGTGCACTTGCACTCCTTGTAGGCGCAGGTTTCGTGCTTATGCATTTCTTCGGAGATAAGATCAAGGCTTTTCTCAAGCCCGTAACAGAGAAGCTTAAGCCCGTAACAGATAAATTCAAGCCCGTTATAGAAAAAATAAAGCCTTTCTTCTCTAAAATCGGCAAGATTCTTAAAAATGTCTGGACAAAAGTCGCAGCATTTGCAGTAATGATTTTCTCAAAAGTGAAGACTTTTGCTCAGAATCAGATCGCTAAGATAAAGGAAAAGAAAGAGGCAAAAACTCAGAAAGATGAGGCTGAGGTTTCTAAGGAAGTTTCAGAAGATACTTCAGAAGAAGCACCCCAGCCCGAAGAAACTGAGGTTTTAGTAGAGGCTCCCGCAGAGAGCGAAGAGGAGGTAACAGAAACAAATGAAGAAAACTAAAGTACTCCTGTCTGTTATCTTCGGAGTACTGCTGACAGTTTTACTGGCGGCCTGTGCTCCCCAGATTACTCCTTACGAAACAAATAACGAAGAAAACTATACCGTTAGCGTCAAGTATGACGCTAACGGTGGTACCTTCACTACCAACACTTTTACAATCATAGACTCTTATAACCTCGACGAGGTTCAAAAAAACAGTTCAGGTGAAGCAGAAATTGCACTTCTTGCTCCCGACAACTCTGCCAGAGGCAACGACGCTTTCGCAGTTACCAGAAGCGGTTATTTCCTGGCAGGCTGGTATGCAGAGCGTACTGAACTTTCCTCTGACGGTGAGGAACTTTACACCTATGCAAATAAGTGGGACTTCGAAAACGACGTACTGACACTTGATACAGCAAAAGAGTACAGTTCAGATGAGCCTGTACTTACTCTGTATGCAGCATGGGTTCCTCTTTTTGAGATTGAATTTTACGCTAAAGATACAGGTGAGTTTGTAGAGTCGCTCAAATTCGACCCCACAAGCAAAACCGAATTCAACCTCCCCGCCTGGGACGAAGAAACAGGCGCTCTGGAGATGTACGACTTCCCCGAGAGATCAGGATATACATACAACAAGGCATATCTTGATGCTGAGGGCAAGTCTGCTCTCAAGGGTGAAACCCTGACTCACACAGGTATAATTGATTACGAAACAGGTACAGCAGAGAACTCTGTTATGAAACTGTACGTTGATTATACCGAGGGTGAGTGGTATCGCATCTATACTGCTGAGCAGTTTGTAGAATGTGCAAATCTCAGCGGTTGCTACGAAATTTTTGCTGACCTTGATTTTTCTGATGAAATATGGCCTACAGCTTTTATGTACGGCAACTTCACAGGTACAATCAAAGGTAACGGTCACACCATAAGCGACGTATCCGTTATTCAGACCAACAACTCAAAAACGAACGCCGGACTGTTCGGCAACATTACCGACACCGCGGTTATTGAGGACGTTACATTTGACAACGTCACCTTTACCATTAAGTCAGGTACACGAGTTGTAGGTACAAGTTACGGCGTACTTTCGGGTACACTTTCCTCACAGGCAAAAATCAAGTCAGTAGCAATCAAGAACAGCACTCTGGAGATTGACTCCTCCTGCTATTTCGCTACAGAGGACTATACCATAGGTCTTGTGTGCGGAATGGGTGATGCATCTGTTATCAGGGATGCAGAGATTGAGTGTGCTGTTGTAGGTGATAACCCCGAAAAAATCACCATAGATACCAGCGGTAATACTGTAACTCTTGAATTTAATGATTGATTAAATTCTGAACATATAAAAATAAAAAGGAGAGTCACAAAATGAAAAAGAAAATTATTTCCCTGCTCCTGTGTGTAGCAATATGCATAGGTATGGTCTCCATCCTGTCAGGTTGCACAGGCTCAAACTCTGACGCTTTTGTTATTATGACAGACCAGTTGGACGGCCTCTTTAACCCCTTCTTCTCAACATCTGCCAACGATGGTACTATCGTTAGTATGACACAGATCGGTATGCTCAGCTCCAAGTACGTTAACGGCGAGGTTCAGGTAGCATACGGCGAGGACGAGGCTGTTGTAGTTAAGGACTACAACATTGTAGAGAATGATGATGACACAGTTACATACAATTTTGTTCTCAAGAACGGAATCAAGTTCTCTGATGGTCATCCCCTTACTATGGAAGACGTTCTCTTCAACTACTATGTATATCTTGACCCTGTTTACACAGGTTCCTCTACTCTGTATTCAACCGATATTCTTGGTCTTTCCGAGTACAGAACACAGACAGTAGGTTCTGCTTCCGATGATTCTGACGACCTGATTACTTCTCAGGCTTCTTCCAGAGCAGCTGCAAGAATCAACGAACTTGTAAACCTCTTCAGCGCTGAGATCAAGGCTTCTTCCACCAAGGAAGTAAACTACGATGCAATGAAAGAGGCAATTCTTTCCTACTCTGTAAGCAACGGCTACAAGTCTGCTATTTCCAACGATCCCGATTCCATCACAAGCGAGGACTTACTTGCTGACTATGACTATGCTCTCAAACTCTTCAAAGAAGAACTTGAGAACGACTACGAGGGCGCTCAGGAGTCTTATGTTGACGAGCCCTACAAGTCTTATGAAGAATTCAAAGACGAGATCTTCTGCTTCATGTATACAGAAGGCTACGTTACTGTAGAGTACGCTGAGGGTGAGGACGGCAAGATTGACCGTACAAACATCAAGAGCCTCACACCCGACTATCCCTCTTCTATCACAACCAAGGAAGACGCTATCGAGTATATCTTCAATGATAAGGTTGCAAGAGAACTCAACATAATTCTTCAGTACTGGGGTACTGCTTCAACTCTGACAACAGAGTACACCGCTAAGGCTAAGGAAGTTATCCTCCACGAGAACGCTTCCGATGACAACACTCTCGCAGTTCCCTCTATTTCCGGTATTGTTTCTCTCGGCCACTCAGATAAGGCAGGAGAGACTATCAACATCAACGGTACAGATTATAAGATCGCATCCGCTCACAACGAGGACGGAACAGTTGCTGCAGAGGGCGAGTACGACGTTCTCTCCGTTACAATTGACGGCATCGACCCCAAGGCTATCTGGAACTTTGCAATTCCTGTTGCTCCCCAGCACTACTACGGCGAGGGTAGCGAAGTAGGAGTTGATATTGAGAACAATCAGTTCGGCGTTGAATTCGCAAGCTTCGACTTTATGACCGACGTTGTTCAGTCCACAAGAAACATCAAGATTCCTATGGGCGCAGGCGCTTATAAGGCTACAAATGCTAAGAACGAAGATGTTCCTTCAGAGAGCGATTTCTATATCAACAACGTTGTATACTTCAAGGCTAACGAGAACTTTGACTCAGTAGGCGAGGGCATTGCTAACGCCAAGATTGAGAAAGTACGTTATCAGGTAGTTAGTTCCTCCAACGCAATCGCAGCACTTCAGGAGGGCAACGTACATTACATTTCTCCCTCTTTGACAACTGACAACTACGAGAAACTCGAGGCACTTGCTTCCAAGGGCGTTGTTACTCTCACTGAGGATCAGCTCGGTTACGGTTATATCGGCGTAAACTCTGCAAAGATTAACGATATTAACCTCAGAAAAGCAATTATGTGTGCTATGAATACATCTCTGGCTCTTGACTATTACCGCGCAGGTACAGCAGAGCAGATTTACTGGCCTATGTCAAAGGTAAGCTGGGCTTATCCCAAGGGCGAGGCTGCAGAGGACAACGGCTTTGATTATCCTCCTCTGGGTGTATGGAGCGAAGAAATCGCTATCAGCAACGTAGAGAAGTATATGCAGGCTGCAGGCGTTAGCGCAGGCGACAGCGAACTTACCGTTAAGTTCACAATCGCAGGTTCAAGCCTCCAGGATCATCCCACATACAAGGTATTCAGAGATGCTGCAGCACTCCTCAACGAGTTAGGCTGGAACATCGAAGTTGTTTGTGATACACAGGCACTCACAAAGATTAACACAGGTTCTCTTGAGGTATGGGCAGCTGCTTGGTCATCTGCACTTGATCCTGACCTTTATCAGGTATACCACAAAGATTCTACTACTACTTCCACACTTGCTTGGGGTTACAACTACCTCAAGACAAGCGGTACTGCTGAGGAAATGAATATTCTCGACGACCTGAGCGAACTCATCGACGAGGCTCGTGAGACCAACGATCAGGCAGAGCGTTCCGAACTTTATCAGGAGGCTATGGAGCATATTCTTGACCTTGCAATCGAACTTCCTGTATACCAGAGAAGCGTTCTCTATGCATACAACTCCAAGGTTATCAACAGCGAGAGCCTTCCCTCAGAGTCAGAAATGAACCCCTACTCTTCACCCCTTGACAGAATCTGGGAAGTTGAGTTCGCATAATTTATAACGCAAAACGGAGTAACTAATGTTTAAGTATATATTAAAAAGATTAGTAATGTCCGTATTCATACTCCTTGGCGTTTCAATGATTATTTACTTTCTTATCCGATTGATGCCCGTTGATTTTATACAAGATAAAATCAACGCCATCAATCAGGGTGGAGCTACTGTTAGCGAGGAAACAGTGAACGCTATGTATGAAATGTACGGGCTGGGCGATAATAGCTTTTGGGGCATTTTAAAAGGCTACTTTAGTTGGCTTGGTGCACTTGCACAGTTTGACCTTGGAACAAGCTTTGTATACGGTATTCCTGTTGCTGATGTTATTTTTGATCACATGGGTATATCGTTTGCAATTGCCCTTATCGCAACTGTTTTCGAATTTTTGATTGCAATACCTTTGGGCATTACTGCCGCTACACATCAGTACGGTTTCCGTGATTATCTGGTAACTGTACTTGTAATGGTCGGTATTTCGTTACCATCGTTTTTCTTTGGACAATGGCTCAAAGATATATTCGCACTAAAGCTTGGTTGGTTCCCTGCATCAGGACTTGTAAATGCAACTGCATCATACACAGGAATAGAGTTATTAGGCGACTATGTTGTACATATGTTTATTCCTATTCTAACTATTGTCATACTCAGTATTGGTGCTCGTATGAGAATGACACGTACAAATATGTTGGAAGTTATGAATTCTGACTATATTCGTACAGCACGCGCTAAGGGTTTAAAAGAAAAGGTTGTTATCAATAAGCACGCTTTTCGTAACACTCTTATTCCGCTTGTAACGTCTTTGGCAGGACTTTTACCATCACTGTTTTCAGGTGCCATTATTACAGAGCAGGTATTTGACTTGCCCGGTATTGGTAATATAGCGCTTGATGCAATGAATCGTGGCGATATACCATTTATAATGGGTTACAACATGTTTTTAGCACTTCTTAGTGTTATAGGCGTTTTACTTGCAGATCTTATGTATGGACTTGTTGACCCACGAGTTAAATTAGAGTAAGGAGGCACATTATGGAAGAAATTACTAAAAACGAAGTAATTGATGAAGAACCACAGGAAGAAGTGCCTCACGAAAAAACGGTACGACTTATGTCGCCAACCAGAATGGTTGTTCGTAGATTTTTCCGTTCAAAGCTTAGTATTGTTGGTCTTATAATGGTAATAAGCTTGTTTTTATTTAGCTTTGTTGGCCCTTTGGTTTATACCGAATGGGGTGAAATAGAGCTTGATGAAAGCGGTAAAATTGAGTATTCAATATCTGAAACAACCTACACTGTAAACGGCAAGGAATACACGGTTCGCCAAACAACTGAAAAGGCGCTAAAAGATAACTTTTTAGCTCCGACTTCAAGTGAACATATTTTGGGTACTGATAATGAGGGCTATGATATTTTTGTTCGTCTTATGTATGGCGGCAGAATATCGCTTATTGTTAGTTTTATAGCTGTATTCTTGATTACAATCTTGGGTGTAATTTTAGGCGGTATTTCGGGCTATTTTGGTGGGGTTATAGATAATATCATAATGCGTTTGTGCGACATACTTATTTGTTTGCCGGGTATACCGATATTACTTATAATTAGCACAATTCTTGACTCTTCAGGCATCGATGCTAAGTATCGTATATATCTACTTATGATCTATCTTACATTTATCTCGTGGCCGGGTACTGCGCGTTTGGTTCGCGGACAAATACTATCACTTCGCGAACAGGAATATATGGTTGCTGCTGAAGCAATGGGTTATTCAACCTCACGTAAAATATTTAAGCACCTTGTTCCTAACGTTATGCCACAGCTTATTGTTCAGATGAGCTTGAGCCTTGGTAGTATGATACTTTATGAGGCAACACTTTCATACCTTAATCTTGGTGTTAAGGCGCCATATGCCGCATGGGGTACTATGATAAACATTATATCAACCAATCAAGATATACTTCAAAATCATCTTAATGTATGGGTACCCGCCGGTATTTGTATTGTTATAGCTGTTTTAGGCTTTAACTTTGTAGGTGACGGCTTGCGTGATGCTTTAGACCCGAAAGCAAGGAGGTAGTGTATTTTGGCTAAAACAAATAAAAACTACCTTTCCGGTAAAGAGATTCGCGCTATTGCACGTGAGAACAAAAAAATAATGAAAAGCCTTGAGGCGTATAAAAACCGAAAGGCCGATGAGTCAGAATATTTGACTCGTATGAAAAATAAAGATAACATTCTCGAGATCGACAAACTGCACACCTATTTCTTCACAGAGCAGGGTGTAGTAAAGGCTGTAAACGGTGTATCGTTCGATGTGCCTCAAAATGCTACTGTTGGCGTTGTTGGTGAATCAGGCTGTGGTAAATCTGTTACCAGTATGTCGGTTATGCGCCTTATTCAAGGGCCAACGGGTCAGATATATTCGGGTAAGATTCGCTTTAAAGCCAAGGATAAAAAGGGAAAAGAAAAGGTTTATGATATTGCAAAGATGCCTATTTCTGATATTCATAAAATCAGAGGCGATCAAATTGCAATGATTTTCCAAGAGCCTATGACCTCGCTGAATCCGGTATTTACAATTGGACAACAGCTTGATGAGGTTACTTTTATTCATAATCCTGACGCTACTAAAGAGGAGGCAAGGGCTAAATCAATCGAGATGTTAAATCTTGTTGGTATTGCAATGCCTGAGCGTGTATATGATTCTTTCCCACATGAATTATCGGGTGGTATGCGTCAGCGTGTTATGATATCTATGGCGCTCGCAAGCGATCCACGACTTATTATTGCCGACGAACCGACCACAGCGCTTGACGTTACTATTCAAGCGCAAATACTTGATTTATTGCGTGATCTTAAAGATAAGATTGATGGTTCAATACTACTTATAACACACGACCTTGGTATTATTGCGGAAATGGCTGATTACGTTGTTGTTATGTATGCCGGTAAGGTAATAGAGAAGGGTACTGTGGATGAAATATTCCATAATCCACTGCACCCATATACTATTGGTCTTCAAAAATCCAAACCAACACTTAATTCTGATAGTGAAACGCTTTATAACATTCCGGGTAATGTTCCAAACCCAATCAATATGCCAAAGCATTGTTATTTTAAGGAAAGATGTTCAAAGTGCACTGCAAAATGTTCGGGTGAATATCCTGATATGATTCAGGTTAGTCCAACACATTTTGTAGCATGTCATTTGTACGACGAGGAGTAAAATAGTATGGAAGAAAAAATTACACAAGAATTTGACCCGAATGCTATTTTAGAAGTAAGAAATCTTCGTAAATGCTTTCCAATTAAAAAGACGTTTACCGGTAAAGTGACGCAAGAACTTGTTGCTGTTGATAATGTTTCATTTAAGCTTATGCCGGGTGAAACACTTGGTATAGTTGGAGAATCTGGTTGCGGTAAAACTACACTAGGACGTACAATTCTTAAATTGCACGAAGCAAATGGCGGTCAAATTATTTTTGAGGGCAAAGACATAACTAACTTAAAGCCATCTAAAATGCGCGAAATCCGCAAACGCATGCAGATAATTTTCCAAGACCCATATTCTTCATTACCACCACGTAGTACTGTTGGCGGCATATTGTCAGAACCTGTTGAGGTTCATAAAATTGTTCCCAAATCACAAATTAAGGATTACGTTCTTGATTTAATGGATAAATGTGGTTTGCGTGACTATTATTATGAAAGATATCCTCATGAGTTTTCAGGTGGTCAAAGACAACGTATATGCATTGCACGTGCATTGTCTGTGAATCCTAAGCTTGTTATTTGTGATGAGCCCGTTTCTGCGTTGGACGTTTCCATTCAAGCACAAATTATTAATCTGCTTAAAAAATTGCAGCAGGAAATGAATCTTACATATCTATTTATTTCGCACGATTTGTCGGTTGTAAAGTTTATTTCAGATAAGATTGGCGTTATGTATTTGGGCTCAATGGTTGAATTTGGTACAAAGGATGATATTTTCTCTAATCCGTTACATCCTTACACGCAGGCACTTTTCTCTGCTATTCCTCAACCGGATCCGGATGTAAAGATGAATCGTATTATTCTTAAGGGTGACATACCTTCTCCGGCAAATCCCCCTAAAGGATGTCGTTTTCATACGCGTTGTCCAAAAGCTATGCCAATTTGTAGCGAAATTGCACCTGAATATCGCGATTTTGGAAATGGACACTGTGCAGCATGTCATTTACTCAATAAGGAATAAAGCTCATGAGTGATAAAAAAAGTAAAAAAGAAAAAGTAACCTATGTTGATGATGGTAGACCAATTGCGGATATGTCGAATTTGCCGCCACGTATTGATTGGACAAAACGTGGCACAAGCTCATCTTTTAAAGATATTTGGCATACGTATTGGCAAGCAACAAAGATGATGTTTTTACCAACGTTGGCGGCGGTAGGTTTTTTGATTGTTATTTATTTGATTGTTGCGCTTGTTTTTAAACTAATGTGAATTACAAAAATCCCCACCTCAAAAAGAGGTGGGGATTAATTCATTTTGCAGTAAAAGTTCCGTTAGAGAGATAAAGTATTTTATCACACACGTTAAGCGAAGTATTTCTATGTGTAATAAAAATTATGGTTTTATCGGTCAATGTTTTTATATTATTAAGTAACTGCGTTTCAGTTGCTTCATCAAGTGCTGACGTCGCCTCATCGAGGAGTATAATAGGTGCATCAAAAAGCAGTGCTCGTGCAATTGCAATTCGCTGTACCTGACCTTCTGAAAGACCTTGTCCTCTTTCGGAAACAACAGTATCTAGTCCACCGGGAAGTGAAGAAATAAAGTCATAAATTGCCGCAGTTTTTGCAGCACTAATAATATCGTCATCATTAACGCTTTTGTCACATAGAGAAATATTATCACGTATTGTACCCGAAATAATCATATTGCCTTGCGGCACATAAGAAAACATTCGACGTGTTGTTTCGTCAATTGTTATCTTATTATCAAAGTTCAGATTACCGTAAGTTGCAGGGAATAGACCAAGTAAAAGCTTAAACAATGTGCTTTTACCACTGCCGGAGCGGCCTGTAATTGCTGTAATACTGCCCCGTGAAATTGAAAAGTTGTTATCTTTTAAAACAATTTCATTCGTGTAAGCAAAAGAAAGATTATTTGCATTTATTGTTTCAAACTTAATAATATTATTTTCTTCTGAGGGCTGTTCGTTTTCTAACTCTTCTAATTCAATTAATCGTTCGGCAGAGGCTAACATTGAATAATATTTTGGTATGACGCCCGAAATATTTTGTAAAGGTGTGCGAAGCATTGAAATAAGCTGCAAGAAGTATATTAGTGTACCAATTGACATAAGCTCTGCTGCAATCTGTGTTGCGCCCCAAACCAAAACACCATAATAGCCAAAGCTAAAGAATAAGAAAAGGGAAGCGGAAATAACAACCGAAAATACACTTTTCTTAATTCTTAATCTTCTATTGTGTTGCAATAAATCATTTAGTTTAAGCAAAAACGGTTTTTCGCCTGCAAATGTTTTAACAACGACTATATTGGCAAAGCTTTCTTGTAAAAAAGATCGCGTTTCGCCTTCGGTTTTTTGAACTTCTTTATGTATGTTTTTATACTTTCGACTAAGCAATCTGCCACAAAGAGGGAAGGTAAATCCGACAATTAAAACAGCAAAAGCAAAATAATAGTTTTGTAAACAAATTGCAGCAATACCCGCAATGATTTTGGTAAGCATTGAAACGATAGAAGGTATTAACATAATGCTACCGTTTACAATAATATCAACGTCGGATGAAAATCTATTTAGTAAATCACCAGAGTGATATTGGGCAATGTTGTTATATCGCTTTTTCATAAGATTTGTAAACATATAATTTTTTAATTCTATGTTCATCTTTGTCGCAATTTTTGTTGCAATAATTGATACAGCGGCTTCGACAACAATATGGAACAAAATTAGTCCAAAAAGCAATACGCTTGCAAGTACAAAGGTGTGTATTGCTGTATTAATGCTGGTATCTAAAATATGCTGAGAAAGCTTGGCCAAAAGCACATACGATAACGAAGCTATAATATTCAGTATAGAAATGAAAATTATCCAGGGTATAAAGGGTTTTGCCCTAGCACGCACCCATTTAGTTGTTGATTGTTTGTTTTTCATTATTCAATAATTCCGTTTTCTTTTAAAGTTCGTATAAACACGTCTATATTATTTAGTGCAAGCACTGCCGAAATATCAAAATGCCCAAGTAAAGCGTTTAGCATTTCTTCTTTTGTTTTATCGCCGGTTTCAAGCAGTTTCCATAAAAAGATAGAAGTATCTGTTAGTTGAATATTGGCGTTGAAATTACGGTTTATAGTTTTGTCGCACACAACAATAGTGACGCCGTTTTCTTCTTTAATACTAAAGCCATTATTGATTTTCATTTTTTCACCTAAATTCCGTTGATATTTTAAAGCAACACTTGCATTTTAAATAATTATATACTAAAATATATAATAATGCAAGTGTAGTATTGGGAGGTATTTATTATGGATACTTTTGTTGAGCAGATAGTAGCGATGAAAAAAACAGCTAATAATTGGTTAGCTTATGCCGGAATAACAATAGCTGCAATATTGCTTATGACTGCTGCTTTTATTTTTTTACATTCGATTTTTATTCCAATCGATTTTTTGATTTTTTGGGGAGCATATAAATTATATATGATGCAAAACGTAGAATATGAATATATTATCACCAATTCTACAATGGATATTGATAAGATTATTGCAAAAAGTTCTCGTAAAAGGGTTGTAAGCTTCGATCTTACTGCAGTGCAACGTATTGAAAAATACAACGGCATTTTGCCGCACAACACACCTAAAGATTGTTTCTTGGCTTGCAATAAAGATGACCCCAATGCCTTCGTTTTGTTTTATAAGCAGGAGGGTAAACCGCAAAAAGCATTTGTTTTTGCACCAAATGAGAAAATGGTTGATGGTATGAAAAAATTCCTACCACGCCACATATGTGAAAATTTGTAAGGGTGATTTTATGAAGGTTTTAACAGCCAATCAAATTAAAAAAACCGAGGATAATGCCGTAGCAAACGGCATTTTTTCTTATGCGGGCTTGATGAAAAATGCAGGAGACGCTGCAGCGAAAGAAATTTTAAAAAGATACGATATCATAGGCAAAAAAATTTGTGTGCTTTGTGGTAGTGGTAATAACGGTGGAGATGGTTTAGTAATTGCCGCCAATCTTAAAAATCGCGGTGCAGAGGTTTGTTTGCTTACTCCAATCGGTTTTCCAAAAACTGAAACTGCATTACAGTTTAAAGATAGTGTAAAAGATATAAAAATAATCACTGATTTTGAAGGTGAATTTGACATTGTAATTGACGCTTTATTCGGTATAGGTCTTAATAGATTTTTATCTGAAAATCTAGCAAGTCTTATTGAGAAAATCAACGCTTATGACTGTGCGAAAATTGCCATAGACGTACCAAGTGGTGTTTTTTGTGATGGTGGTGAGGTTAATACTGCTTTTAAAGCTGATATAACATTGTCTTTTACTTGCTATAAATTGTTTCAATTATTACCGCAAACAAGTGAATTTTGTGGTGAAACAATCATACTTGATATTGGTTTACCAATACCAGAATATGCATATTGTACGATTGATAAACCTCAGGTAATAAAGAGACCCACAAATTCACACAAGGGCACCTTTGGTACAG
>JAZULM010000049.1:0-43965 GCA_045603105.1 Ruminococcus sp. | reverse complement strand
AAAGCGTTATCTCTGTGGATAAGTTTACCTGCATCGTCTTCTATATGAATACGGGTTATACCTATTTCTTTCCCGCTTCGAAGCGTAAGTTTGCCACCTTCGCACAGAGGTACGTCGAACTGAGAAATCTGATACGCTTTGGGCGAATCGGGATAACTGTAGTTCTTTCTGTCCATAAAGGACAGATTATTTACCTTGCATCCGAGCGCAAGTCCCGCCGTAACCGCCAGTCGAACTGCCTCCTGATTTATTACAGGAAGCGCTCCCGGATGTCCCATACAAACCTCACAGCACTGAGTATTGGGGGTAGCGCCGAACTGTGTGGTACAAGAGCAGAAAAGTTTGCTTTTTGTGGCGAGTTCTATGTGGGTTTCAAGACCAACTACAAGTTGATAACTCATATCACAAACCCCCAATCTGTCTGAGAGGTTATTTTTGCCCTTTGCTGATAAGCGAAAGCAAAATTAAGTATATCTCTTTCGCAGAATCTGTTGCCGATAAGCTGTATTCCCACAGGCAAGCCCGAGGGAGATTTTCCGGCACAGAGTGTAACCGCAGGAAGTCCGCCGATATTAACGGGTACGGTGCATATATCCGCAGGATACTTGTCCTCTGCTACTGACTTTTCACCACCTAATTTCGGTGCAACCGTAGGTGTGGTAGAGGACAGCATAACGTCACATTTTAAGAATGCCTCAGAGAACGCTCTGCATATTAAGTCACGCATAATCTGTGCTTTTCTGTAATACTCATCGCCGTATCCCTTAGACAGTACATAAGTACCCAGAAGAATTCTTCTTTTCACTTCTTTGCCAATAGACTCGGTACGGTTTTTTCTCACCATATCCTTTATGCTGTCGTAAGGCTTATCGGTACAATAGCCGTAGCGTATACCGTCATATCTTGCGAGATTCGACGAGGCCTCGGCACAGGCGAGAATATAGTAAACAGGCAGAGAATAGTCAATCTCGGGTATAGAAATTTCTACAATCTCAGCGCCCAAATCTTTGTATACTCTGACTGCCTCTTTTACGAGTGTCAACACCTCGTCAGTAGCATATTCAAAAATTTCTTTTATAATTCCTATTTTTTTGCCCTTGATACTGCGTTCAAGATTTCTGTAAGTATCAGGCACATAATGTCTGCTTGTGGTAGGATCCAAAGGATCAAAGCCTGCGATAGCATCGTAAACCAATGCACAGTCTTCAATACTGTCTGTTACGATTCCGACCTGATCAAGACTCGACGCAAATGCAATCAGTCCCCTGCGCGATATTGTTCCATAGGTAGGCTTGAAGCCGACAACTCCGCACAAAGAAGCAGGCTGACGCACAGAGCCACCCGTATCAGAGCCCAGAGAATATCCGCACAAATTTGCCGCAACAGACGTAGCCGAACCGCCCGAAGAACCACCCGGAGTACAGTCGGTATCGTAGGGGTTACGTGATTCTTTGAAACAAGACGTACGGGTACTGCTGCCCATTGCGAATTCATCAAGATTAACCTTGCCAAGCAAAACAGCACCCTTGCTCTGAAGTCTTTGCCAAGCGGTTGCATCGTATAGAGGTTTGTAACCTCTTAACATTTCTGAACAGCATGTAGTTTCTATTCCTTTGGTGGATATATTGTCCTTTAGTGACATAGGGATTCCGCAAAGAGGAGAAAACTCTTCTTTACGGGCAATTATCTCATCCGCCTTGTCCGCCTGCTCGAGTGCAAGGTCGGAGGTTATGTTTACATAAGCATTTATATGAGTGTTTTCTCTGTCTATAGCCTTAAGGTAACTTTCTGTCAACTCGCGGGAAGAAACCTCTCCTTTTCTGAGAAGGCTATGCATACGCTCTATTCTGCCCACTGTTACACCTTCTTTCTTACAAGAAAGTATCCTGCCTCGGTGTTTTTTGCATTACCGAGTACAGATTCAAAGGATGCAGATTCTATTACCTCATCCTCACGGCTGACAAAAGTACCTTGGTCAGACATACTGACCTGTCCGTTGTCTTTGGCAGAAAACCTCTCGACGCCCTCAGTCACCTGGTCTGCAAATTTTATCATCTTCTGCAGTTCATCCAGAAACTCAGGCACCTCTTCCTCTGACATATAAATATTGGAAAGTAATGCTAATTTTTCAAGTTCCTCTTTAGTTAACATACATAACTCCTCATAAGATTTCTGCCGTCTGTGGTCTTACAATCGGGGAAACTTTTACATAATATATTCACCCCGAAACGGTGTAAATATACCTTTTTGTACCCAGGTAATTATAACATCAAAAACCGCCGTTTTCAACAAGATGTTTTATAAAAATCACAGTAAAAAATCCGTCCTGCATATACAGGACGGATTAAAATTATCCTCGTTCGGGATTTTTGGGAGTTACGAATAACGTGTGTTGATCGGTGTAGATAACCTTACCGGGAGGTGAGGACGATGGCTTTTGCACATAGCGTATAAAAGTATAGTCAACAGGTACGTTCGAACTGTCTTTTGCCTTGGAATACCAAGCACAAATCTGTGCCGCCTCCTCAATAACTGACAGTGGCACCTCTCTGCCCTCGCTACGAATTACCGTATGAGAGCCGGGTATATCCTTTGTGTGAAGCCATATATCGTTTTTAGCCGATATCTTCAGAGTCAGCATATCATTTTGGCGGTTGTTTCTGCCCACAAGCACCACAAAATTCTCGGACACGGTAAACTCTCTGGGCGAAAGCTCCTTGGGCGGTTTTTGTTTACCTTTGGGTGGACGGATATATCCGCCGTCTATAAGTTCCTGCCTGATCTGATTAAGCTCGCGCTCCGACTCAGCTCTGTCTATTTCATCCGCCACCGTCTCCAGATATTCGAGTTCTTCCTCACCTTTTTTAATCTGAATACGGAGCATTTTATCCGCCGTCTTTGCTCTTGCATAATCTTTGTAATATTTCTGAGCATTATGAGAGGGGGACTTTGACGGATCAAGTTTGATCTTAACAATTCCCATATTCTCGTCATAAAAGTTCTCCAAATCTACAAAGGTCGCTCCCTTTTCTATACGATAGAGATTAGCCTGAAGCAAATCGGCATATATACGGAGAGTTTCTCTGTCTTTGCTTTTTTCAAGTTCCGCCGTCTGAACGTTTATCTTTCGTGACAGTCGGGCGATATTGTTCGAGATCAACTTTGCAAGGTCGCGGGACTTCACCCTCATTCGCTCTATACTGTCACGCTCAAAGTAGTAATTGTCAAGAAGCTGAGAGAAAGTGTCGAAATTCTGAACTGTGGCAGAGTTTCCGTACTGAGTTATCTCTGTGAAGGTCAGGTCAAAGGGTTTGCCCGACAAATCTTTAAGCATACAAGGTATTCCCGAGATGTCTTTCACTCTCTTTGCAAGGTTTTCTATTTCACCTTTGAGAGAATCTCTGTGACCTGAGTTCAGGTCACATACATACGTATCAGTAAAGCCTGTAGCTTTATGCGAAATCTCCCGACAGACTACGGGTGATATACCCATAACCGCCGAAAGAATTGCTTTATCAAGAGCTGTATTTTTTAAACTCAGTATCTTATCCACTATACTGTCAAGGCTGTCGCTAAGCAGACTCAACTTACCCTGTGTCGGAGGGAGTTCGTACTTAAGCGCCGGCAACACAAGTCTTTTTGAGGACAAGGTCATATCGATACGCTTGAGCGAATCGACAATTACCCCCTGATCATCAATAAGAATACAGTTACTGTGTTTGCCCATAATTTCCACAGCAAGGGTGATATTTGTTCTGTCCCCAAGCGTAGTGGTAGCATCCAGATCAATGAACACAAGTCGCTCCAAAGAGTGCTGGCGAACATCCGTCACTCTTGCACCGCAGAGTTTCTTTCTCATCAGCATACAGAACATCGGTGCCACCTGAGGATTCTCGGCACTATGGTCAGTAAAACTGAGCCTCGGGGAATCTGCTCTTGCTGAAATAAGGAGTCGTCTGTTGCCCGAATGTGTATGCAAAGAGATAATCAGTTCATCTCTTGTGGGCTGATGCACCTGATTTATTTTTGCACCTGTAAGTTCACGTCTGAGTTCCTCGGCAATATGTCTGACAAAAATTCCGTCAAGTGCCACTGTGACACCTCCTTTTTTAAATAATCAAAATAAAATCACTTGTGATATTTGCCACCCGTCATAATCTGAAAGGCGCGGTATATCTGTTCACACACCATAACTCTTGCGAGTTGATGCGGAAAAGTCATTCTGCCCATAGAGAGTCTGAAGTCTCCTCTTTTTTTCACATCCTCAGACAGCCCCCAGGATCCGCCGATAATAAAATCTACCGTGCTTTTACCCTCGACGCCCGCCTCAGCGACAAGAGAACTCAACTGCTCGGAGGATATTATCTTACCCTCTATACACATAGGGATAACAAAAGAATTCTTGGAAATTTTCTGAAGAATTCTGTCACCCTCCTCCTGAATACACTTATCAATCTGTGCCTGCGAAGGTTTGTCGGGGAGTCTGCTTTCCTCCAGTTCAATTATGGAAAACTTGCAGAAAGGAATCAGTCGGGTACTGTATTCCTTAATTGCATCCGCAAGATATTTTTCTTTAAGTTTACCGATGCAAATTATATTTACAGCCTGCATAACGATAACTCCTTCAATTTCATTTATCAGAAAATAATGGCCTTGCCTTTAGTCTCAACAGGAGCAACCTCCAAGGTGAAATCTTCATCGAGCTTCATTCCTGCTTGCTTTAATTCGCACAAAGCGGTAGCATAAGCAACCTCGGGGGTGTTGTTATCCTGGCTTAAGTGTCCGAGTACGAGCCTTACACAACCTCTTCTGACAAACTCAGGGAGTTCCTCGGCACAGGCTATGTTGGAAAGGTGGCCTCTGTCCGAGAGAATTCTGCGCTTGAGCGGATAAGGGTACCCGCCTGACATCAGCATATTTATATCGTGATTTGACTCGATGACCGCCGCATTACATCCTGCGATTGCTTCTCGGACACTCGGGAGCATTACACCCATATCGGTAGCAACCATAGCCTTTTTGCCATCTGCAGCCGTTACCCTGTAGGCACAACTTTCCCTCGAATCGTGGGGTGTGTCTATTCTCTCTATAAGCATATCGCCTATGCTTATTTTAGACTGAATAACGTCCGCTTCAAATCGGCTGTTGAGCATATCTGCTTCCATAAGCGCCGAGAGAGTACCCTCACTTGCATATACGTTTATTCCGTATCTGGATGCAAGTACCCGAAGTGCTGAGCAATGGTCAGCGTGTTCGTGGGTGACAAAAACACCCTTTACCGAACGCATATCGAGATTATTCGACATCATAGCCTGTTCAATCTGCTTACAACTTCTGCCTGCATCGATAAGCACACCCTGGCCCGATGACCCTATGTAATAACTGTTTCCTTTACTGGAACTGAAAAGTGGAACTAACTTAGCCAAAATAAAATCCTCACAAAACCTCTGTATAATAACAAAACAGGGGTACGTCTGTACCCCTGAAAATAGCAATTGATTATGCTGTAACCGCCGCGTCCTCGTCGGGGACGTACTGTTTTTTAATGTCTGCACCGAGAGCCTGAAGTTTCTCGATAATCTCCTCGTATCCTCTCTCGATGTAGTGGATAGACGAAATCTCAGTAACGCCGTTTGCTACCAATGCTGCTATAATAAGCGCTGCACCTGCTCTGAGGTCTGTAGCCTTAACGGGTGCACCGTGGAGTTTAGTGTCGCCGTCAACAATAGCAACTCTGCCCTCAACGGAAATGTTAGCGCCCATAAGCAGTAACTCTCTGATATACTGGTAACGGTTATCCCAAACGTTTTCTGTAACAATGGATGTGCCGTTGACTGTGGTCAGCATAGCAACGAACTGGGGCTGACAGTCTGTCGGGAAACCGGGATGAGGCATAGTCTTGATGTTGCAACGCTTAAGTTCTCTGCCCGTAGCGTCAATAAGCACTGCCTCGTCAAATTCCTCTACGGATACACCTATTTCCTGAAGCTTTGCAGTAATGGAATCAAGGTGCTTGGGAGTAACGTTGCGAACAAGAAGTTTACCTCTTGTGGCGGTTACTGCCGCCATATAGGTACCCGCCTCAATCTGGTCGGGAATAATTGAATATGTTATGCCGTGGAGATATTCAACACCACGAATCTTGATTACGTCTGTACCTGCACCGCGGATGTTTGCGCCCATAGAGTTGAGGAAGTTAGCCAGATCAACAATATGAGGCTCCTTGGCAGCATTTTCGATAATGGTCTGCCCCTCTGCTTTAACTGCTGCAAGCATAAGGTTCATAGTAGTACCAACCGAAACGGTATCAAGATAAATCTGAGCGCCTTTTACTTTTTCCTCACAGTTTGCCTCAACAATAGCGCCGTTGATAAGTTCACACTTTGCACCCATTGCAGCGAAGCCCTTGAGGTGTTGGTCAATAGGACGAAGTCCGAAGTTACATCCGCCGGGGAGAGCAACCTTAGCCTTGTTGAATCTGCCGATAAGTGCTCCTAAGAGATAGTAGGAAGCACGCATACCGCGAACAGAATCATCCACGGCCTCGTGTGTGTTGATAGGTCTGGGATCGATATCCAGGGTATGCTTATCAACTCTCTTAACAATAGCGCCAAGAGAGCGAAGGATTCTTGCAATAAGGTTAACGTCGCTGATGTTTGGGACATTTTCAATGCGACAGGGCTCATCACAAAGTATTGTAGCGGGTATTATGGCAACGGCGGCGTTTTTTGCACCGCTTATGGAAACTTCTCCCACAAGAGGCTTACCGCCTGTAATAATATATTTTTCCAAATCTGCACACTCCGATAATTCTCAAATAATTCTCAAAATTAGGGGATACAAGGTTTGTTGTTATTGTTTGTATCTTAGATAAAAACTAACCGATAAATCACAAAAAATCGCCCTGAAAAATCAAGGAAAAGCAAGGTTTTTTCGCCTTTTTTCTTTGTGGTAATTTCACAAATCAGGGGTTGCGAAATTAGGACATTTACCCATTTAATCGCATTAAAATAATAATACAGATTCAGTACAATGTCAACCGAATTTTTGAATTGTAACACTTTTTTGGCAAAGTATCTTTCAAACTCAGAACAAGCGTTCGTTTTTAATCAAAATTTTACAACTTATCGGGAAAAATCTTCCACATATCTACACGCTCCGATATCGATACCACAATATGTAGATTTTCTTCTCATTATGAGAATAAGCGTAAAAGTTACAAAAATAACATCAAAATTACAGATTTAATCGTTGTTCCAGTACTTCTTATCAAGCGCTCTGTACTGCACTGCTTCCAGCACGTGGTCAGCTCTGATAATTTCCTCGCCGTCTAAGTCTGCAATAGTACGTGCAACGCGCAGCACTCTATCATATGCTCGTGCAGAAAGTCCTAACTTATCGAACGCCTTTCTCAACACCTGATTAGCCGATTCGTCACACCTGCACACATCTCTGATTTGTGCCGAGGTGATCCTTGAGTTACAGGTCGTGTCTGTGCCTTTGAATCTCTCTGTCTGTATACTGCGGGCTTTGTTTACTCTTGCTCTGATTTGTGCGGAGGTTTCTTCGCCCGATACACTTGTCAGGTCGTCATAGTCCACAGGCGGCACCTCTACGTGTATATCAATTCGATCAAGCAACGGTCCCGACACTTTAGACAGATATCGGTGCATCACCTTTTCTCCGCAGGTACACTTCTTCTTTGGGTGTCCGAAATATCCGCAGGGACAGGGATTCATAGCGGCAACGAGCATTATGGAACAAGGATAACTTACCGAGGAATGTACTCGGGATACAGTAACCGTTCCGTCCTCTATAGGCTGACGCAAAACCTCAAGCGCTGTGCGTGAAAACTCGGGCAATTCGTCCAGAAAAAGTACGCCGTTATGAGCAAGAGATACCTCGCCGGGCTTGGGGATAGTACCGCCTCCGGAAAGTCCCACCGATGATACCGTATGGTGAGGACTTCTGAAAGGTCGCTCCGAAATCAGAGAACGTCCTTTTGGAAGAAGACCTGCCACCGAGTGTATTTTAGATGCCTCAATTTTCTCGTCAAAAGTCATCTCGGGCAGTATGGACGGCAGTCTTTTTGCAAGCATACTCTTACCCGAACCAGGAGGACCTATAAGAAGCACATTGTGTCCGCCTGCAGCAGCAATCTCCAAGGCTCGCTTTGCCTCGTACTGACCTTTAACCTGAGAGAAATCGGGTACAAAAGAAGTTGTATATACTTCCTCGGGAGCCTTGGCGGGTTCAATCAGAGTTCTTCCCTGCAGATGTGCCACCAACTGAGGAACATTTTCCACGGGATAAACCTCTATACCATCTACCACGGCACCCTCAACTGCATCCTGCGCGGGCACAAACAGTTTCTTTATTCCTGCTTCCTTAGCCTTAATAGCCATAGGAAGAACACCGCTTACGGACCTCACTTCTCCGCTGAGCGAAAGTTCTCCCAGAAAGGCGCAGTCGGTTAAGTCTGCAGATAACTGAGCGGTCGACTTCATAATTGCTACCAGTATAGGGAGGTCATAGAGCGGGCCTGCTTTCTTAATATCTGCAGGGGCAAGATTTATTATTATTCGTGACACGGGAAATCCGTACCCGCAACTGTGCATAGCTGTACGGACTCTGTCCCTGCTTTCTTTTACCGCAGTATCGGGCAAGCCTACTATATCAAAAGCAGGTATGCCGTTTGACACATCCGCCTCAACTTCTACGGTATATCCATGCAGTCCCAAAAGTCCCAGACTTATACATTTTACTACCATTATTATCCTCCTCACAATAAAGGTCATATACAAGATTGTACATACTTCGACACATATGCTATGTTATTCTATGATTATAACATTGTTTCCCATTATTATCCACACAAAAAACTCGACAGCGTTTTGGCTATTTTGTATATTTTATGGGAAATAATGACCAAAAATTAACCTTATCCATTGACTGAAAAATCTTAATAAAGTACAATATAGTGTGTATTAATGGCATTGAGAGGTATTTCACTTGGGCATAAGTAAATCAAACAAGGATCTCGCCAAACTTTCTGACTCACAGTTATGTACAATGGTCAGAAACGGAAGCGATGTAGCCTTTGAAGAAATAACTCGCAGATACCAAGGGCTTATCGGCACAATTTCCAAGTCCTACTCCGCCTCGGGTTTTGACCAGTCGGACTTTATGCAAGAGGGACTTATGGCTTTGCTTTCTGCCTGTAAAAATTACACCGCAGGAGATAAGAAAGCGAGTTTTCGCAACTATGCTGCAGTATGTATCAGCAACCGTTTTCTGTCGGTACTGAGAAGCGTCAGCACCAAAAGTGCCATCCCCCACACAGCCGTCGTTCCCATTGAGGAAATGGACATCTCAGACTGTAACCGCAACAACCCCGAAAACCTCCTGGTTGAGCAGGAATCTTCCAGAGATTTTCACAACCTTATCCGTGACATTCTCTCGCCTTTGGAACTTAATGTACTGGACTGCTACCTAAAGGGTATGTCATACACACAGATTTCTCAAAAACTCGGAACGTCCCAAAAATCTGTAGACAACGCCCTCCAACGTATAAGGCGAAAAATTGCCGACAATATCTGACGGTATATAAATATGGACATATGTCCCGCGGGCGGATGTACCGCCAAGGGATAAAAATATTATTTTTTCATAAGCGAGGTAAATCTCATGTACGAAGACAAGACAATCATTTGCAAGGAATGTGGCGCAGAGTTTATTTTCTCTGCAGGCGAGCAGGAATTCTACGCAGAAAAAGGACTTGCAAATGAGCCTCAGCGCTGCAAATCCTGCAGAGCAGCTCGCAAGAATGCTGGCAGACCCGCAAGAGAGAGACATCCCATCACATGTGCTGATTGCGGTGCAGAGGATTCCGTTCCTTTCACTCCTATGGAGGGCAAGGACTACTACTGCAGAGCATGTCTGGACAAGAGAAAAGGCACAGACGCAGAATAATTCTTCGGACATAGATTCGGATAATTAATTTTTGTGCAACAACCCCCGAGGCAACTCGGGGGTTTTCTCATTAGAAGCGTACACATCACGAAGCCCTCGGTTTTTGAGAACGACGTCGGATTTGCTGTGAAATGTGGATTTTTTACATCATAAATCCACATAGGCAAATCAGAGGAGTTCGACAAAAATCCGAGGTCAGCGTAGTGATAAGTGTACGTGACACAGAAGCGTACACATCACGAAGCCCTCGGTTTTTGAGAACGACGTCGGATTTGCCGAGAAATGTGGATTTTTTACATCATAAATCCACATAGGCAAATCAGAGGAGTTCGACAAAAATCCGAGGTCAGCGTAGTGATAAGTGTGCGTGACATAGAAGTGCCGAGCATCGAAGCCCTCAAAACTCGGGGGCGACAACAAATTTGCAAAACAAAATCCGACACTTATATTTATAGCCCCACAAAATACCAAAATATATTTTCAAAAAATGTGGTATTTTGTTTTGGTTAGTGCTATAATGTTTGTAAGCGCACAGTGCCTTTAACCAATCACTAAATATCGGAGGTATATATCATGACCATTACAAAAGAATCTATCATCGGTGACATTTTAGATCAGTATCCCGAAACCGCAGAGCATTTCTTTGCTATCGGTATGCATTGTCTGGGTTGTCCTGCTGCAAGAGGCGAGTCTATCGCAGAAGCTTGTCAGGTACACGGCACAAATGCTGATGAACTCGTTAAAAAGATCAACGAAACAATCAACGGCTAAGTTATGCAGTCCCCTTTTACCCTTGATTCAAGACTTTTGCTTTGCGCCGACTTCGTACGAGTCGGCGCAAAACTTGCTGATATAGGTACCGACCACGCATATCTCCCCGTAAAACTCTGTCTTGACGGCAGAATACCCTCTGCTATTGCGGCGGATATTAACGCTGAACCTCTGCAAAGAGGCAAACAGACCATAGAGAGATATAATCTTGGAGATAAAATCACAACCCGCTTGTGCGACGGCCTCTCAGGAATATCCCCCGACGAGGTTGACGATATAGTTATCGCAGGTATGGGCGCCGACACAATTATCGGTATCATCTCGGCTTCTCCTTGGCTTCGGGATAACTCAAAGCATCTCATCCTTCAGCCTATGACCAAGTCAGAGAGAGTAGTAAGATATCTTTATGACAACGGCTTCGAGATTATTAAACAAAAAGGTTGTGTGGCAGAGAATAAGCCCTACTGCGTTATGCTTGTTGAGTACACAGGCCACACCACTCCCTGCACAGAACTTTTTACCTATATCGGCAAACTTTCTCCGAAAGAATATGCGGAGGACAAACTGTACCTTGAGCTTCAGGCAAAGATACTCACAAAACGTGCCGCCGCCGACAAACGAAACGGTGAACTCGCACAGATGATCACAGAGAGGATAGAGGCAATATGACAAAGATAAAAGACATCATCGCTTTTACGGAATCTTTCGCACCCATAAGCAGCGCCGCCGAATTTGACAACTGCGGACTGTTGGTAGGTAGCGCCGACAATGATGTACGTCGGGTACTTATGGCTCTGGACATAACCTCAGAAATTGTAAAAGAGGCAAAAGAAAAGGGTGCTGACCTTATCATAAGCCATCACCCCGTCATCTTTAACCCTCTCAAAAGTCTGTCCTCTGATTCAGTTCCGTTTTTGCTTGCACAATACGGTATCAGCGCCCTGTGTCTTCACACAAATCTTGACGTAGCCGTTGATACAGGCGTAAATATGTGTCTGGCTGAGGCCCTGGGACTTGAAAACACAGAGGCTTTTGCCGAGGAGTTTATCTTTGTGGGAACTCTCAGTGAGAAGATGTCCGCAGATGCTCTTGCACAGCATATTAAGACCTCTCTTAACGCTCCTTTTGTCACCTACACCAAAGGCTCAAAACCCATAAAAAAACTTGCACTTTGCTCGGGAGCAGGCTCAGATATGTACGAGTCTGCTTTGAGCCACGGCGCCGACGCATTCCTCACAGGCGAAGCGAAACACCACGAGTACCTCTACGCCGAGGAAAAGGACGTACCTCTCATTGTGGCAGGTCATTTCTCTACCGAGGACGTGGTTATCACACCGCTTATGAACAAACTCAAAGCGGAGTTTGAGAACATAGAATTTTTCAAATCTGAAAAATCTCACAACCCTTTCATCTGCGTATAAATCAAAAGTTACAAAGCACACAGATTAACTTCTGTGTGCTTTGTTTTTTTGGTTACATTCCTATATCAGAATTACCGCCAACATCCTGCTTTCGGACAAAATTGTAATCTTTATAAAAATTACATAAAAAGATTGCAATTATTTTACACAAAACAATTGCAATAAATACTACATTTTGATATAATATTATGTGATTTAGTATAATTATAATCAAAATATAGTGTTTAGAGTGATTTGAATGAGAATACGCAAAAAGAAATGGGCAGTACCCGAACTCAATGCCTGCGATTTTTTTGTAAGCAACCCCACAGATTACAAAGGCAGATGGCAGGAGTTTTTTAGGAATTCCCACCCCATTGAATTAGAGGTAGGATGTGGCAAGGGTACGTTTGTTGCACACAAAGGTCTGCAAAACCCCGAAAAGAACTTTATTGCCGTTGATATAAAAAGCGATATGCTCGGTGTCGGCAGAAGAAACATCGTAAGCCTCTTTGAACAGAACTCAAGACAGGTGGACAATATTGTCCTCACAGCTTTTAACGTGGACAAAATCACCGAGATTGTCTCAAAAGACGACGGCATCTCACGTCTGTACATAAACTTCTGTAACCCTTGGCCCAGAGGCAAACACAACAAACGCCGACTCACTCATCCCACAAAACTCAATCAGTACAAAGAATTTCTCGCAGATAGTGCCGAGATACACTTCAAAACCGATAACGACGAACTTTTCGAGGATAGTATCGAATACTTCACAGAATGCGGGTACGAAATAACCTATCTGACAAGAGATTTACACAGAAGCGACGTTAAGGATAACATCGTAACCGAACACGAAAAGATGTTTTCCGACGAGGGTATTCTGATCAAATACCTTGTGGCAGTATATAAAGGCTAAGCATCAAAAACGATTAAAGGAGGAAAAGACTGATGAAAAACAGAATACTCGCTTTTTTTCTTACAGTTTGTCTTATGGTCACACTTTGTGGCTGTAACGCCGTTTCCTTTGATGTAACGGAATTTATGAGTCCTCCCAAAGCCACAGGAGAAAAAGCCGCCATTCAGGAACTTATCGATAATATAGCCGGTGTCGGTTACACCCTTAAATATCCCCAGAACGGCAGTTACCGTTCTGCTATTACCACAGTAGATTTTGACGCCGATAAAGAGGAAGAGGCCATTGCCTTTTATCTCCCTGCAGGAGAGGCTCAGACTCTGCACCTGCTGGTTATGGACAAAGTTGACGACGAATGGGTTGTGCTCGGCAATCACGAAAGCAAAAACTCCACCGTTGACCGACTTCTGTTCACAGATCTCGACGGCGACGGAACCGACGAGATTATAGTCGGCTGGAGTACATACAACACCCTTATAAA
Organism: Ruminococcus sp.; assembly: GCA_045603105.1. Lineage (GTDB taxonomy): Bacteria > Bacillota > Clostridia > Oscillospirales > Acutalibacteraceae > Ruminococcoides. The sequence continues at coordinate 30,425 of JAZULM010000049.1, read as the reverse complement.
TGATTTGTCCGTATATCTGATTTCAGAAAACGGAAGTCAGGAAATCGTATCCGATAAGAAATACTCCGAACTGCTGACGGGTAACTTCACAGGAACAAAAAAACAGGAACTTCTACTTATATCCCTGTATACAGCAGACAGACCTGCCACCTCTTCTCTGGTGGCTCTCAACGATACAAAAAACAGTCTGTATACCATCTCGGAAACAGACTTCGATGCCGATATTACATCATTCGCAAAACTTCAGACAGGAGATGTGTTCTACGGCCAGTTCGGTGCAGTTGTAGACGGTATCACCTCCTCGGGAAGTTATAAGTCACAAATTCTGTACTTCAGCGAATACTTTGCGAGTCTTGAAAGAGTCACTTTCAGCGGTGACACACCCACAGACCAGTCTGTCAGAAACTACGCAGTTCTTTCCTGCGATATTGACTCGGACGGCATAATCGAAATTCCTAACACCTTCAAACTGCCTATTGACCAATCTCAGACCGACTCTGTATCGGCACCCCTTATCTACTGGTGCGAATACACCGCTTTGGAAACCATGAAGATAGACAAGGTTCAAACCGGCAGTCTGGTATACGGATTCAGACTGGATGTTCCCGACAGTTGGCTTGATAAATTCACCGCTTATGTGAACTACTCCACAGGAGAGGCTATTTTCTACGAGTGGGACGACAAAGATGGTCCCGGTGAGGCCCTCCTCATTATCAGAATGTTCAGCATCAAAGCATGGGAGGACGGCATCTCTGCCAAAGGATACACCGAACTTGGTCGCAACGACACTTATGTTTATTCCTTTGTTACCACAGAGAGCAACAGTTCCATGCTGCTTACCAACGAAGAAATTGCCGAAGCCTTTTCTCTGGCTTAAGGCACGGATAATATAAAAATTAACAAACCTATAGAGACGGAGGTTCAGAAAATGAAAAAGATTCTTGTATGCGAAGACGAGGCCGCTATCCGCGATTTTGTCGTAATCAACTTAAGACGTGCGGGATACGACGTGGTTGAAGCCGACTGCGGTGAAGTTGGTCTGCAGAAATACGAGGAACACGGCGGAGATTTTGACGTTGCCATCTTGGATATTATGATGCCAGGTATGGACGGACTTCAGGTTTGCAAAGAACTTAGAAACAAAAACGGCAACATCGGAATCATTATGCTCTCTGCACGTACACAGGAAATGGACAAGGTTACAGGTCTTATGCTCGGCGCTGACGACTATGTTACCAAGCCTTTCTCTCCCAGCGAACTCGTTGCTCGTGTAGACTCTCTTTACAGACGAATCGCACTCGCACAACAGCGTAGCGAGAACAACTTCAAGGAAGAGATGAAGAGCGGTATCTTTACCCTTAATCTCAGAAACCGTTCACTTATGAAAAACGGCAAGCAGATTGAACTCACACAGGTTGAGTTCCAGATTATGGAGTATTTCTTCTCCAACCCCGGCACCGCTCTGGACAGAAGCGACATCCTCAACCACGTATGGGGCGAAGCCTACGTGGGTGAAGAGAAAATCGTTGACGTTAATATCCGCCGACTCCGTATGAAGGTAGAGGACGAGCCCTCTAACCCCAAGTTCATCGTTACGGTATGGGGCCTCGGCTACAAGTGGGACGCTTAATTTCTGCTTAAATTAATTTAAACATTTATTTTTAAGGGATAACTATGCCCTAACGCTATAAAAGGAGGTAGAGAGTTTGTTCAAAGGTATTACCAAACGCTGGGTGCTCAACACCCTGTGTTCCATTGTCGCAATTATTATTTTCGCTGTTGTTTGCCTTTCATATTTCATCTCTGCCTACTACACCTCATCGGTAGAACAGACTCTGAGTTCCCGAAGTGTGGAACTTTACAACATCCTGTCCGACTTCAGTTCTGACAGCGACCAGGGTTTCACCGCTACCGCCAGGGACTACGTAGAAAACTTTCCTGACAAAGAGGATATGGAAATCATCGTTATCAATAGCAAAAAACAGATTGTGGTAACGTCTACGGGATTCACCCCCGAAGACGATGAACCTATGCCCGACTATGACTCTGCTCTGGCAAGCACCTCCGGCTATGCCAGATGGACAGGAAAACTCTCCTCGGGAGAAGGCGTCACCGCCATTACACAAATTGTAAAGAACACCGACGGCAACCAAATCTGCGCTATCAGATACGTATCCTCTATGTCCGCCATTAATAAACTTGTGGCAACCGCCGTTGCTATTTTCTCGGCCATAGGTGTTGTTATTATTGCTCTTGTTATCCTTTCCGGCGCTTACTTTATCCGTTCAATCGTCCGTCCCGTCCGTGTAATTTCCGACACCGCAAAGCGTATAGCCCAGGGCGACTTCGAAGCTCAGATAGACAAAATGTACGACGACGAAATCGGCGATCTGTGCGACTCCATTAACGATATGGCAAGGGAACTCGGTGCATCCGAGAGAATGAAAAACGACTTTATCTCCAGCGTTTCTCACGAACTGAGGACTCCTCTCACCGCTATAAAGGGCTGGGCAGAAACTATGCACGACTGCGGAATCCCCGACCAAGAAACCTTCAATAAGGGTATGGATATTATTGTGAAGGAATCTTCCCGCCTTACGGGAATTGTTGAGGAGCTTCTCGACTTCTCAAGAATGCAAAACGGCAGTATGGTTCTCCGTCCCGAGAAACTCGATATACTCGCAGAACTCAACGAGGTTCTCTATATGCTCAGAGATCGTGCCATCTCGGAAGGAAAGCATCTTCTCTACGATGAGCCTGAGCATCTGCCTCCTATCAAAGCCGACAAAAATAAACTTAAACAAGTATTTTTCAATATCATAGACAATGCTCTGAAGTACACTCCTGCAGAGGGTATGGTAGGTATACAGTTACTCCTCAGTGACGATATAATCAAGGTTATCGTTACCGACACAGGTTGCGGTATTGCACCCGACGATCTGCCCCGAGTCAAGGATAAATTCTTCAAAGCAAATCAGAGTGTCCGCGGTTCAGGTATAGGACTTGCGATTGCGGACGAAATTATCAGCATGCACGGCGGTACCCTTGATATAGAAAGCGGTATCGGTGTAGGCACCACAGTAACTATCGGTCTTCCCGTAGCAGACGAAGACTAAGCTCCTCATAAATTAGGACAACATAAAATACACTGCGGTAAGGTATATGAAAGAAGGTATTTTTATGTCTTGTAATAAAGAAAATGCAAAGAAAATCACATCTATAGGCGGCAGCGCCTTAATAGAAGGAATAATGATGCGCGGTCCCAAGAATATTAACGTTGCCGTGCGTACGGGCGAAGATACTATCGACGTTGAGGAAATAACCGTCAAGCCTCTTTCCTCAAAAGGTAAATTCTTCCGCCTTCCTCTTATCAGAGGTATTATCGGTATGATCGACTCATTCCGTTTAAGTTACAAATCTCTTATGCTCTCTGCCGATAAGGCTATAAACTCCATAGAGGCAGAAGAGGAACAGATGAGCAAATTCGAGCGTTGGCTTAACGACCATCTCGGTGAAAAACTTATGGGGGTAATTATGACTATTGCCTCTGTACTTGGTATCGGTCTTGCAATAGTTCTTTTCTTCTGGCTCCCCTCATTCCTCTACTCTCTCATAAATAACGCTCAGATTTCCCCCTCTATTGATGCAATTGTTGACCTTAGAATAACTCAGTCCATCTTTGAGGGAGTTCTGCGTATTATCCTGTTTTTGGGCTACATTATCCTTGTATCTCAGATGGAAGATATGAAGAGAGTATTTATGTACCACGGCGCTGAACATAAGACCATTTTCTGCTACGAAGCAGACGAGGAACTTACTGTAGAAAACATCAGAAAACATTCTCGTTTTCATCCTCGTTGCGGTACAAGTTTTATGGTTATAATGCTTATCCTCGGTATCCTCATCGGACTCTTTGTTCCTCAGTTTACCGAACTCGGTATTTTGGGCACAATTCTTCGTTCAGCGGTCAAGATTTTACTTCTGCCCCTGACTGTGGGTATAGGCTACGAACTTATCAAACTCTGCGGAAAGTACGATAACGCTTTCACACGAATCATCGCAGCCCCCGGACTCTGGGCACAGAGAATCACCACCCGTGAGCCCGACGACAAAATGCTCGAGGTCGCTATTGCCGCCATTACACCCGTTATTCCCGATGACGGCTCTGACATCATCAGTTGTAATCAGTAAATCTTATGACTCTTAAAAAGTTATATTCACAAATAAAGTCGTTCCTTTTAGAGGGTTCAATCGATGCCCCTGAGGAAGAGGCATTAAGTATAATAGAAGCCGTCTTTTCCATAAGTAAAAGCGACTTGATTCTGACCGGTGAAAAAGACATCTCACCCGACGATGCAGACCGTGCTTTGAACTTTGCAAAAAGGCGAGTGTCGGGGGAACCTCTGCAGTATATTATCGGATACTGGGAATTTTACGGCAGAAAGTTTTATGTCGGAGAAGGCGTGCTAATCCCCAGAGATGACACCGAGGTTGTGCTGCGCAGCACCCTGCCCTTTTTGACCAATCTCAGAAACAATAAGAAAGATATAAAAATACTCGACCTGTGTTCAGGGTCGGGTATTCTGGCTATTACGCTCAAACATCTGTATCCCGAGGCAAAGGTAACCGCTGTGGAGATTTCCGATGAGGCTCTGCCCTATCTCAAGAAAAATATCAGTAGTCATCTTGTCGACATAAACCTCATTCACGGCGACATCTTTGAGGAAGTAAAAAAATTCCCCGACAGAGAGTTTGACCTTATTATCTCCAATCCTCCATACGTCCGCACGGAGGAAATGAGAAACCTCCAGAGTGAAGTAAGGTTTGAACCCGCCCTTGCTCTCGCAGGCGGCGAGGACGGATGTGACTTCTATAGAAAAATCGTGCCTATGTATACCACTAAACTTAAAGCGGGCGGTATGCTTGCACTGGAGTTTGACTCCACCCAGGCACAGGTTATATCACAGCTTATGGACACCCACGGCTACCACAATATTCAGGTTTTTGATGACCTCGGAGGCGTTCATAGGGCTATAAACGGGACAGTGTTCGAATTTTAGAAAGTTTGTTCGAACTTTTTGCCCCGAAATTATTGATTTTAAAACTCGGATAAATTATAATATTGTTGGCGGACTTCTGTCCCCGTTAACTTGAATAAAGACTCAGAAGGAGATTTGAAAACTATGGCAATTGATAAAGCAAAAGCATTGGAAACTGCACTCGGTCAGATTGAAAAACAGTTCGGTAAAGGCGCCGTTATGCGTCTTGGTCAGAACGAGGCTATGAGCGTAGGTCACGTATCCACAGGCTCTCTGTCACTTGATATAGCACTTGGTATCGGCGGTCTGCCCCGAGGCAGAATTATTGAAATATACGGACCTGAATCTTCAGGTAAAACTACACTTTCTCTGCATTGTATCGCAGAAGGTCAGAAAGACGGCGGCAACGTAGCATTCATTGACGTTGAGCACGCTCTTGATCCTGTTTATGCAGCAGCACTCGGTGTAGACGTAGATTCTCTGCTGGTATCTCAGCCCGACACAGGCGAGGATGCCCTCGAGATCGCCGAAGCACTCATCCGTTCAGGCGCTATTGACGTTATCGTTATCGACTCTGTTGCCGCTTTGGTACCCAAGGCAGAGATCGAGGGTGAAATGGGCGACAGCCACGTTGGTCTTCAGGCAAGACTTATGTCACAGGCTTTGAGAAAACTCGCAGGTGCTATCTCCAAATCCAACTGTGTCGCAATATTTATCAACCAGCTTCGTGAGAAAGTCGGCGTTGTATACGGCAACCCCGAGGTTACTCCCGGCGGTCGCGCTCTTAAGTTCTACAGTTCCGTACGTATTGACATCCGCCGTATTGAAACCCTCAAGGCAAACGGCGAAATGATCGGTTCAAGAACAAGAGCAAAAGTTGTCAAAAATAAGATTGCTCCTCCCTTTAAGGAGGCAGAATTTGATATTATGTACGGTCAGGGTATCTCCCGTGTTGGCGAACTTCTTGACCTTGCTTGTAAAGCAGACGTTGTTCAGAAGTCAGGCGCATGGTTTAACTACGGCGATATGCGTCTTGGACAAGGCAGAGATAACGTTAAGGAACTTCTCTCTACCAACACCGAACTCGCAGCCGAAATCGAGACAAAACTCTGGGAGAATATCGACAAACTCAACACCCGTCCCACAAAGGGCGCCAAGGTGAGCGCTCCCACTGTTACTCCCGTATCCGTTGCTCCCGCAGCCCCCGCAAAAGCAGGCTCGAAACTCGACATTCTGGTTGAAGACTAATGACCGTCACCGCAGTTGAGCCCAGACGAAAAGGGCTTTCCGCATTATTTATCGATGGTGAGTATGCTCTGAAACTCTCTACCCATACCCTTGCCGAAAATCGCATTGTCGCTGGCGTGGAACTCGACGACGAGAAACTCCGTTTTCTCATAGAAAGTTCCAACCTGCATCGTGCTAAGGAAAAGGCTATGTGGCTTATATCCTACAGAGATCACTCCTCGGGAGAACTCTACGATAAACTCCGTCGTGACTACCCCGCTGACATATCTCAAAGGGCAGTAGAGAGAATGCAGGAACTCGGACTTATCAATGACGAGGCTTTCGCAAACCGCTATGCTCAGGAACTTCACAGAAAGCATACCTCTCCCTCGGCTATACTTCGAAAACTCTCAGAAAAAGGCATCCCCCGAGAGAACGCTCAGGAAATTGTCGACTCTCTGGAGATTGACCCTACAGAAGAAATCGAAGCACTTATAAACAAAAAATATCTCAAGAGCCTTTCTGACGAAAAAGGGCTCAGACGTACTTATGCTGCACTTCAACGTGCAGGATATAAATTTAGCGATATTAAATCTGTACTCTCCCGATACATAGAGCGAGAGAATTTCTACGACTGATGTTCAGTCAATCTCATATACGAAACAGGTAAATTCTTATGAAAAACTGCAAGATAGCAATGGTATCTCTCGGTTGTGCAAAAAACCGAGTAGATGCCGAAATGATGCTCTACAAATTAAAATCCGCAGGCTTTACTCTTACCGATGACCCTGCCAAAGCAGAGGTTGTCATTGTGAACACCTGTGGCTTTATTGAAAGCGCCAAACAAGAGAGTATCGAGGAAATAATCGAACTTGGTAAACTCAAAGAAGAAGGCACCATCAAACATATTATTGTCACAGGTTGCCTTGCTCAGAGATATCAGTCTCAGATTTCTGATGAACTTCCCGAGGCAGACGGAGTAATCGGACTCGGCGCTAACGGAGATATCGTTGAGGCGGTCGAAAGCGTTCTTGCAGGCAGTCATACAGAAAGTTTCCCTCCTATAACAAATCAACCTCTTGACGGCATGAGAATACAGTCCACTCCTTTGCACTACGCTTATCTGCGTGTGGCAGACGGATGCGACAACCGTTGTACATACTGTGCCATTCCTCTTATCAGAGGAGGATTTCGCTCCAGAAAGATGGAGGATATCATCTCAGAGGCAGTATACTTGGTCGAAGGCGGAGTGAGAGAACTTAACGTTATCGCTCAGGATACCACCCGCTACGGCGAGGATATTTACGGTGAACTTAAACTTGCTGAACTTCTCCGAGAACTCTGTAAAATAGAGAAACTCAGGTGGATTCGTGTTCTCTACTGTTATCCCGACAGAATCACAGACGAACTTATAGATACAATCGCCTCTGAAGAAAAGATCGTAAAATACATTGACCTTCCTCTTCAACATTGCAACGGCAGAGTGCTTAAGGCTATGAATCGCAAAGGCGACAGACAGACTCTTACTTCCCTTATCGCCAAAATTCGCGAAAGAATCCCCTCGGTTGTCCTGCGTACAACTTTGATTGCAGGCTTCCCCACAGAAACCGAAGAAGAGTTTGACGAAGTAGCCGAGTTTGCCAAGGAAATTAAATTTGAGCGACTGGGATGCTTTGCTTACTCTACAGAAGAAGACACCCCTGCGGCAGATATGCCCCAAGTAGAGGCTGAGGAGAGAAAGTATCGTGCCAATGCCATAATGGAGCAACAGCAATATATTATGGAAGAATACAACCAAACACGCCTCGATACCACAGTAGAGGTGTTGGTAGAGGGCTTTGACCGATATGCTGAGTGCTACTTCGGACGAAGCAGTGCTGACGCACCCGAGGTTGATCCCAACGTATTCTTTGTCGCCGATCGCAAGGTAGCAACAGGTGAATTTGTTAAGGTAAAAGTCACCGATATTCTTGACTGTGACCTTATCGGCGACCTGGTAGATTAAACTCCCGCTATTATCCACTATTATACTGATTGGATCTGATCTGATGAACCTGCCCAACAAACTAACAATTCTTAGAATTTTGCTGGTACCCTTTATGGTAGCCGCTTTGATTGTAGAGTTTCCTTTTCACTTTTTTGTATCGGGACTTCTCTTTGGCGCCGCCTCGCTTACAGACTTCTTTGACGGCAAAATCGCCCGCGAGCGTAACCTCATTACCGATTTCGGCAAATTCGCTGATCCTTTGGCAGACAAGATTTTGGTAATTTCTGCTTTGGTATGCTTTGTAAGTCTTGAACTCTGTGATCCTATACTGGTAATTATTGTTTTATTCCGTGAATTTGCAGTTACCTCAATTCGTCTGGTAGCCGCATCCTCGGGCAGAGTTGTCGCCGCCAACATCTGGGGCAAGGTAAAGACAGTAACTCAGATTATTGCCATTGTTGCTGTGTTTGTTTTCCAGTTCTTCCTCGAACTTTGCGATATAGGACTCATTCCTTTCAGTTCAGAATTAGTCGCTATACTCTCTGTATGGATCAAGGTTGCAGGAATGGTACTTTTGTGGATCAGTACTGTATTCACTATTATTTCAGGCGTTATTTATCTTAGGGATAACAAAGACTGCATAAAGGATAAGTAAAATAAACTGTTGCATTTTTGCGACATACTATATATAATATACTAAAGTTATATCAAAAGGCTTTGAACGAGAGAAGTACCCACCACGGCTTATCAGAGAAGGTGGCAGGTGTAAAAGTTACACCTTGCTGTGAGCCACCTTAAGTACGATTGGCGAAATGCACTCGGGAGCTTCAGCGGTGAACGTTAAATACACAGTAGTCGCTGACGGCTGACCCCGTTACAGGTCTAAGAGGGCTGACTGTATGTAAGTACTTGTCGGCTGAACTCGGGTGGAACCACGGCTTAAAGTCGTCCCTTGATTTGGGACGGCTTTTTTATTTTGCTGTTCCCCATAGGAGCTGATTTTATGTTTAAGAATTTAATAAGCGACCTTGACGCTTTTTTAGAGCGTGACCCTGCGGCAAGAAACCGCTTTGAGGTTTTCTTTCTCTACTCAGGATTCAAGGCAATTCGCAGTTATCGTCGAGCCCATTGGTTTTATGAGCATAATATGAAATTTATTGCGCGGTGGATATCTCAGAGCAGCCGCCGACGTACAGGTGTAGAGATACACCCGGGCGCTCAAATCGGCAAAGGTTTAGTTATCGACCACGGTATGGGCGTAGTTATCGGCGAAACTACCGTTATCGGCGACAACTGTACTATATATCAAAACGTCACTCTGGGCGGTACGGGTAAAGATCACGGCAAACGTCATCCCACGCTCGGAAACAACGTACTTGTCGGCTCAGGCGCCAAGGTGCTTGGACCGTTTAAGGTTGGCGACAATGCGAGAATCGCCGCAGGTGCCGTGGTGCTTTCCGAAGTGCCCGACGACTCAACCGCCGTCGGTGTCCCTGCGAGAATTGCCCGCATAGGCGGACAACGGGTTGACATTCTTGATCAGATTCACGTTGCCGACCCCGTAGCACAGGCTCTGTGCCGTATGGAACACGAAATCACACTACTGAAACAAGAAGTGGAGGATATGAAAAAATGATTTTATACAACACATTAGGACAAAAGAAAATGGAGTTCAGAACTCATACTGAGGGCAAGGTGAATATGTATACCTGCGGACCTACAGTATACCATTTCGCACATATCGGTAATCTTCGCACATACATTATGGAGGACGTTCTTGAAAAGTTCCTCCGTTACGAGGGTTACGATGTAAACCGAGTTATGAACATCACCGACGTAGGACATCTTGCAAGTGATGCCGATACAGGTGAGGACAAAATGCTCAAAGGCGCAAAGCGTGAGAAGAAAACTGTCCTTGAAATCGCAGATTTTTATACAAAAGCTTTCTTTGAAGACTGCAGAAAACTCAACATCAAAACTCCCGATGTGGTTGAGCCCGCGACCTGCTGTATCCCCGAGTTTATCGAAATGGTAGAGACTCTTCTTGAAAAAGGCTACGCCTACACAGCAGGAGGCAACGTTTACTTCGACACCTCTAAACTCGACAAATACTACGTGTTCGGCAATCAGACCGAGGAAGACCTGGCAGTAGGTGTTCGCGACAGCGTTGAAGAAGACACCTTTAAGAAAAACAAAACCGACTTCGTTTTGTGGTTCACAAAATCTAAGTTCGACGATCAGGAACTCAAGTGGGACTCCCCTTGGGGCAAAGGCTATCCCGGTTGGCACATCGAGTGTTCCGCTATCAGCATAAAACACGGCGGAGAGTATCTTGACCTGCATTGTGGCGGTGTAGACAACGCCTTCCCCCACCACACCAACGAAATTGCCCAGAGCGAAGCATATCTTGGTCATCAGTGGTGCCCCCACTGGTTCCATGTCCTTCACCTGCTTGATTCCACAGGTAAAATGAGTAAAAGCAAGGGTGAGTTTCTGACTGTATCTTTGCTCGAAAGCAAGGGTTACAACCCTCTCGTTTACAGAATGTTCTGTCTGCAGTCTCATTATCGTAAGCCTCTGACCTTTACTTTTGAGAGCCTTGACAATACAGTAGTCGCTTACAACAAACTCGTAAGCCGTATCGCAACTCTTGATGCAGAGGGTGAGGCAGATACCGCCTTAGCACAGGAATATATCGCAAAGTTCAAAGAAGCAGTGGGCAACGACCTTAACACATCCTTAGGACTCACTTGCCTTTACGACGTGTTAAAGGCTCCCCTTGACGATGCCACAAAACTTTATCTTATCGAAGATTTCGACAAGGTTCTCTCGTTGGGACTTATAGATGCAGCAAAATCTCTGAGCGATGCTCAGGACACACCCGACTCAGACGTCACTCCCGAGGAGGCTGCTGAGATTGAGGAACTTATTGCAAAGCGTACCGAAGCAAGAAAAAATAAAGACTGGGCAACCGCCGATGCAATTCGTGATGAACTCAAAGCAAGATGTGTTATCCTTGAGGACACTCCTCAGGGTATCAAATGGCGAATTGAAAATTAAATCTTAATATCAGAAAGAGACGACAGAAAAACTGCCGTCTCTTTTTTTACCCAAAAATCATTCAGACTTTTGATTTTTTGAGGAGTGTCTGCATATATATTACCGAGGTGTATGTATGAAGATTTATGCCATTACTAAAAAGGGACTGCTCGTGCTTTTCTCCTGCGTACTTATCGGCGCTATTGCACTTACGGTTACAATCCGCACTACCGCCAAAGCAATTCAAACCGCCGCAACCCCGCGGGACATTCCCATTTACTGTGTAGACAGAGATGATAAAAAAGTCGCTATTTCCTTTGATGCCGCCTGGGGTAATGAACAGACCGAAACCCTGCTTGAAATTCTCAAAGAAAAAGATGTTCTGGCAACCTTTTTCCTTGTGGGTGACTGGGTGAGCAAATATCCCGACTCGGTAAAAGCTATTGCAAGTGCCGGTCACGATGTAGAGAATCACTCCTCCACTCACGCATATATGACAAAACTCTCAGAGGAGGAAAAACTCAGCGAGATCAAAGACTGCAACGATAAGATAGAGAAACTCATAGGCACCGCTCCAACTTTGTTTCGACCGCCCTACGGCGATTATGACAACTCGGTCGTAAAAGCCGTCAAAGACTCGGGTATGTACTGTATTCAGTGGGATATTGACAGTCTCGACTGGAAAGACCCCACCCCACAGCAGATGGTTGAAAGGATAACATCAAAACTCACATCAGGCAGTATTATTCTTATGCACAACGGCGCCAAAAACACCCCCGAAGCTCTGCCCCTTACAATAGATGCTGTTCGGGCTCAGGGCTACGAATTTGTACCTATTTCCGAAATCCTCCTTGAAGGCGACTACCAAACCGACCACGAGGGCAGGATGTTCACTTCGCAATAAAAAATCCCCTGCACTTAATGTGCAGGGGATTATGTTTTGTTTAATTTCCGTAGATCAATAGAACTCGGGACGAGCCTTGCTGAATGCATCCTCGCTTACGGTACAACCTGCGGGAACACAAGACTTCTCAGCGTTTGTTGCTGCGAAAGCAAGTTCGCCGATGGACTCAAGTCCCTCAGGAAGTGTAACGTTTACAAGACGGAAGCAGTTCTTGAAGCAATGTCCGGAGATTTCCTTACAGTTGTCGCCGATTGTAATATCGGTAAGACCTCTGCAAGCCTGGAATGCGTGAGTATCGATTGTTTCAATACTTGCAAGGTTGAGTTCGGGGCCCATAAAGTTACACTCAAAGAATGCCCACATACCGATAGTCTTTACTTTGTCAAGGTTGATAGCAACCAGTCTGTCGTTACGTGTAAATGCCTCTGCCTCGATAACTGTGCAACACTCGGGAAGAGTATATGCTGCCATCTTGTTACAATCTTCAAATGCAGCGAAACCGATTTTCTCTACCTTTGAGGGAATAACAAAGTTAACGAGATTTCTGCAACGAAGTGCTACCATATCGGGAACTGCCTTGATACCTGCGGGCAGACGAAGGGAAGTCAAGTTTGTCTGATAAGCAGCCATGCCCTCGTAGATAGTTGTTACACAGTCGGGGATCCAAAGGCTGTTGATAAGGGGAACTTCCTCATCAAGGTTAGTGAGATCCATTGCTGTACTGAATGCGCACTTACCGATTGTAGTAACGGTCTTGCCGTCAATCTTCTCGGGAACGGTAACGTCCTTAGATGTACCGATATATGCGATAATGAATACTGTGCCGTCTTCAAGAGTCTTCCAGATAAAGTCAGCTGCTGAATTCTCTTTGCCCTTTGAAGGCTCTGTGGGATATACAACATTATCTGCAGAAACGCCTGCAGCCTCTTCGATAGTAACGCCCATACCGGCAACGTACTTCTGAACTGCTGTTGCATCTCTTACTGTAACGTCATCGTCATAGTTAACGTCAGATGTATATGTATCTACTACACCCAACTCGGCAACGTACTTCTGAATAGCAGTTGCATCCTTAACACTTACCTTGCCATCGCTGTCAGCGTCGCCTGCTTCATAGAAGGAGACTGCGCTTGCGGTAAATGCAAAAGCACTCACGAGCATAAGCACTGAGAGTAAAACTGCTGCAAATTTTGTAAACTTCTTCATAGGTTACATCTCCTCGATTATTATTTTTACGGAAAATATTACATATAACCACGCTAATTATATCAAACTTATCCTCATTAAGTCAACCATATATTGAAAAATTATTATTGATACACAGACTCTTTCTCTTGATTTTCTGACCGATTTACTGAAAATTCTGCTTTTTTAGGCAAGATTATTCTGATTGCTCCCGGCAAAACATTAATCTCCGGGTTCATCATAGCAAAGATTTCGCCATCCAGATTTACATCGATAGGCTCATCAGACAGAAACTGAACCTTCTTGCATCTTTGGAAAGTGAGAAAATCTTTGTACTTGGGGTTATTCAGGTGTGTTCCCTTTATGTACTTGCCGATAATGGACAAAAACTTCAAAACCGGAATAGTATCAACGTGAATAAAATCTATAAGTCCGTCGTCCATCACTGACAGAGGAGCCGCCTTGATTCCTCCGCCGTAGTATCTGCCGTTTGCAGCTACTGTAAGCAGTGTTGTCTTACCTGATTCTGTCTTTTGAAATGGCTCTCCGTCCAATAAAAACTTAACCTTATGGGAACGTTTGGAGAAAAGACAATATACAATGGACATCTTATAGGCAAGGCTGCCGCTGACTAAAGGCAGTTTCTTGAACTTATCCACATTCTTGGCTACTGCGCTGTCAAAGCCCACAGACAGAACGTTCATGGAATATTTGCCCTGACACTCAATCAGATCAATCGGTACCTCTTCGCCATGAACCATTCGCTCTACATCCAAGAAATCATCTCTTGAATAGTCTTCAAGCGCTCTGACAAAGTCGTTTCCCGAGCCAATAGGGATAATTCCCATAGCACAGTTCGGGTATCCCGCGAGGCCGTTGAGTACCTCGTTGGCGGTACCGTCTCCGCCACAAGAATATATGCGAACGCGATCCCCCTGCTCAGCCTCGTATCTCGCTCTCTTTTGTGCATCTCCGGGAGAACGTGTCAGGTAAATCTCCACCGGCTCAGAGGTCCTAAGATTTCTGATTTTTTCTCTTATTTCAGCGGTGCTGTCGTGCCTGCCTGCTGTAGGATTAATAATAAAAACGTGTCTCATAGTCCCTCTCCTGTATCTGTCAGTCTTTTTGATCCAAATCTCTGAGTTCACGGCTGAGCCTTGCAACGGGAAGTCCGACTACATTGAAGTAATCGCCCTTTATCCCTTTTACAAACAACGATCCCTTGCCCTGAATTCCATAGGCGCCTGCCTTGTCCATACACTCATTTGTATCAATATATTCATAAATTTCCTCGTCGCTGAGAGGATAAAACTCAACTTCAGTTTCTTCTCTGAACGTTTTGACCGATCCCTCGCAGATTATCGCACATCCCGTTACTACAGTATGCACTTTTGAGCTCAAAGCACGAAGTTTTCTGTATGCATCCGCCTTATCTTCGGGTTTTGAGAGTATCTCCCCCTCGAGGATAACTACCGTATCCGAACCTATAACGATACTGTCGGGATATTGCTTGCTGACGGACTGAGCCTTCATCCGTGCCAGATACTCGGGTGTCTCAAACGCACCAATGCCATCAGGCAGAGTTTCCTCTTCTCCTGACGGCACACAGACTACGTCTTCAGTTATAAATCTAATTAGTTCACGTCGTCTTGGTGACGCCGATGCCAACACTATCCTGGCCATAGGGTTGTCTGCTCCTTCTTCTCTTTGAGCTATTTGTCACCTCACCGACAGTGTAGTCAATGAGCATTCTCACAATAGCAAAAAGTGCGTAAAAAATAAAAACAAAAATACATAGATTAAGCATTTATATCTCCTCCTTGTATCTTTATTCTACAAGAAGGGGTGTCCCTTAAAAAGGACTATGCTACTTCGCTGATTTCAGTAAAAACAATCTTCAACTGTGGAGTCTGAGGATCTTCTCTGCTTCCTCACGATACATCTGTACCGCCCTCTGTGGCGAGAGAATCTGAACCTTATCGGAAAGGCCGAACAGCCAACCGAAGAACTGCGGACTCAACGCAACGCTGATGTTCACTGTGAAGTGGTTTTCGCCGTCCTCGGTAACGTATATATCTTTACCGAAGCGATCTACGACTACGCCGATCATCTCTTTTTGGAAACGAAGTTGCACAGTAGTAGGCTCTCCGCCGAACATTCCGAAAACGCTCTTGGAGTAAATCGCCATATCAAAGGAGTCAAATACTTCCTTGCCGTCACGACTTTCATCAGTGAGGCTCACCTGCTCCATTTTGTCCACTCTGTAGTGACGGATAGCCTGAGTTTCGCTATCGAATGCAACCAAGTAGTAATTCTCGTCATCCCATGAAAGCGCCCAGGGTGATACACAGTATCTCTTGCCGTCTTTACGGCGACGCTTGTAAATCTTGTCCTTACCTGTGCCCAATGCCCACTCAAGATACGAGAATGTAATCTTCCTGTCTTTGGAAATCGCCTCGTGAATACTGTCTACAGCGTAGTAGATCGTTTCGTTGGGATTTTTGACTCTGTTTGATACGTACACCTGACGCTGAAGCTGTCTGCCCTCGTGAACAGATGCAAGGGACTCTACTTTGCTGATAAGCTCGTGCGATTTCTTAAGCGTTATGAACTTGGAACTCTGCACAGAGTCAACCAGAAGTTTTAGTTCTGCCAGCTGGAACTGGCGACTGCCTATATAATATGTAACCGTGTTGGTCTTCTGACGGCAAAGTTCATAGCCGAACTCCTCGCCAAACTGCTCCAGAACCTCTAAGTCATCGTAGACACTCTTTCTCTCTGCGGGAATACCCATGCTCTCAAGTTCTGCTATTATCTGTGCCACAGTGATACCGTGATCCTCGTCAGTTCTCTCCATAAGCATTTTGAGAATCTGCAGAAGTTTTTGCTTTTGACGTGAACTTTTTGCCATAGTTATCCCTCCGCTATACATTATACACTGTAAAGTATATCATAAAGCAAATTGTAAATTCAACTAAGGGACTAAACCTTGTTTATTCTGTCGCATTTTTGGTTGTTTATACAAAATACATCGTTCTCTTATGTAAAATAACTCTAAAAATATCTGCAGAATATACAAAAACACCGCCTGCTTTATGTTCATATTACCCATAAACTAATTGTTTACACCTATACTTTTGTTGTAATGGCCGAATTTTATCTTTTCCCTTTGACAACAAAAAAAGAGAATTGTATAATAGCGTAGGTAAGTCAAAGATTTACCTATAAATTTTTTCCTGAAAATAACGAAAGAGGTATATTATTATGGCAACAAAGAAGGAAACAGCTGCAAAGACAACAGCAGCAAAGACAACTACTAAGAAGACAACAACAAAGGCAGCTAAGGCTGAGACAGCAGTAGCAGAGACTCCCGCAAAGAAGACTACTACAACTGCTAAGAAGACCACAACTAAGAAGACTACTTCTAAGGTTGAAATGTTCATCGAGTTCGGCGGCGTTCAGGTTAGCGTTGACGAGATCATCAAGAACGTTAAGAAGGTTAACGGCAAGACTGCTAAGAAGTACACAATCTACGTTAAGCCCGAAGAGAGCAAAGCTTACTTCGTAGCAGACGGCGTAGAGAAGGAAATGGACGTTTACTTCGCATAATTTACATCAAATGTCTTAAGGCACCGAACAGTTATGTTCGGTGCTTTTTCTTATATATACCTATATATTTATGTGTTTCCTCACGAACCTCTGATGATAACATCAATAATGCCATACCGTTTGGGACAATCAGCAGTCCGTTACACAAATCTCCTATACTCCAGACTAAATCTGCTGTGAGCATTGGTGCAAAGGCTACTGCCGCTACCCAAAGAAACCTGTATATACTCACTCTTTTTTCGCCGAATATATATCCAAAACAACTCTCCCCCGTCCACTCCCAACCGAGAATGGTAGAAAAAGCAAAGGTAACAAGCCCGATACAGAGCACCGCTTCACCAACAAAGGGTATCTGAGCAAAGGCTTTGTAACATAGAGAGGCATCCTTGGAAAAGTCCTCAAAGCTCTCACCCCTTGATAGAACACTGCTGACCACCATAAGCCCCGTAATGAGGCACATCACCACCGTATCCCAAAAGGTGGCGGTCATAGTCACCAAACCCTGACGGACAGGGTTCTCTGTCTGTGCGCAAGCGCTTACAACCGACGAGGTACCAAGTCCCGCTTCGTTAGAAAATAGCCCTCGTGACAGTCCGTACCTCATAGACAAAAGTATGACAGAGCCTACCGAACCTCCAAGCGCTGCTTCGAAAGAAAACGCCTCTTTCATTATATAAATTACAGAATCTGCGAGATATGCTCTGTTTATATAAAGCACCGTCATACAACCTATTAAATACACCCCCGCCATCAAAGGTACAAAAAAGGTGCAAAGTTTCGAAATAGAACTGATACCGCCAAAGATAACCAAAGCAGTCAAAATTCCCGTTACAATTCCCACCCACACAGAGACGTTTTTGCCATAGGACCTTATTATCGCGTCCCCGACCGCCTTGGACTGTATAGCCGCCCCCGTAATCAAACCGCACAATGAAGCAAGCAGTGCATACACTATGCCTAAAGTTTTGCTTTTCACTCCGTTTTTCAGTACATACATCGGTCCTCCTCGAAACTGTCCCGAGGAGGACTTTTCTCTGTACTTTACAGCAAGCACCCCTTCGGCATACTGTGTTGCCATTCCGAAGATACCGCTTATCCAACACCAGAACACCGCACCCGCTCCGCCTAAAGCCACCGCCGAAGAAACTCCTATTATGTTTCCCGTGCCCAAAGTAGACGCAAGAGTAGTCGCCAAAGTGCTAAAGGGACTTATATCTCCGCTTTCACCTTTTTGCCTTCTGAGTGACAGTCTGATACCCTGTCCCAAATTTTTCTGAATAAATCCATATCTCAACGTACTGAAAATATGCAGAGATAACAAAACGGCTATCATGGGAAGCCCCCAAAGATAGCCGTTAATACTCTGAATGATTCGGCTCATAATCTGCCTCCGCAAAATTTTACCTTATCATTCCTTTTGATTCAGTTGTTCTATAAGTTCTATTGCTTCCTCGAGGTCCTCTGCACAAGCGTAAATAAGCTTTGAAAGTTCCTCGTCAGGATTCGACAAATCAGGCACCATAACAGTCACGCAACCCGCCGAAGAAGCAGAGCGTACACCGTTGGGAGAATCTTCAAAAGCCATACACTCACAAGGCTTCAGAGAAAGCAACTCTGCCGTCGCGAGATATATGTCGGGAGCGGGTTTGCCGTTGGGAATAAATGCCGAACTCTGGACCTTCTCAAAGTATTCCCAAAGTCCGAGTTCCTCAAGCCAACGCTGTGCCTGGTCAAGCGGTGTACCTGTCGCAAGAGCGATTTTGAGTCCTTTGCTCTTTGCATACTTCAATATGGTGTCCGCGCCCTTTTTCATAGGCACGCCGTACTTATCTATATGCTGATTGATATAAACAGTATGATTATCAAAGCAATCGTAAAAGTCAAAGTCCTCGCCAAAATATGAGTGGAACTTCTCCTCACACTTTTTTATAGACAGACTTCTGATGCCGAGAAACTGCTCCATAGTAAACTGAAGGCCTCTCTGTCGGCAATCGAACTCAAGTGCCTCAAAAGACAGTCGCTCCGTATCAATAAGCAGACCGTCCATATCAAAAATCAAACCTTTAATTTTCATACTTACTTTCTATCTGAAAGAGGCACGTATTCTCTTTCTTCAGCCACGCTCATATATGCAGGACGGATAATCTTACTTGCATTAATAAGTTCTTCCATACGGTGAGCAGACCAACCTGCAATACGGGCTATTGCAAACAGAGGTGTATACAGTTCCTGAGGAAGTCCCAACATACTGTACATAAGTCCGCTATAGAAGTCTACGTTGGCAGAAACGCCCTTGTAGATACGTTTTTCCTCTGCAATTACTGCAGGAGCAAGACGCTCAACTCTGGAATAAAGGTCGAACTCATCGTGCATACCCTTCTCCTGTGCAAGACGCTCAACGTAGCCTTTGAACACCTTGGCTCTAGGGTCAGAAATGCTGTAAACCGCGTGTCCCATACCATAGATAAGACCTGCGTTATCATAGGCTTCTTTGTGGAGGAGCCGGCGAAGATAATTACAAATTTCCTCTTCATCCGTCCAATCTCTGACACATTCCTTCATCTCGGAGAACATACCAACAACCTTAGCATTTGCACCGCCGTGCTTGGGGCCCTTCAAAGATGAAAGTGCAGCCGCAATAGCCGAGTATGTATCCGTGCCCGAGGAGGTAACTACTCTTGTTGTGAAGGTAGAGTTATTGCCGCCGCCGTGTTCTGCATGAACTACTAAAGCAACGTCCAATACCTGTGCCTCTAGAGCGGTGTATTTCTTGTCGGGACGAAGAAGTCTTAATATGTTCTCTGCAATAGAGAGCTCAGGCTTGGGATTATGAATAAAGAAACTCTTTCCGAGTTCGTAATGTCTGTAGGCATTGTAGCCGTAAACAGATAACAGCGGGAAAACAGAAATAAGTTGCAGACACTGACGCAGAACGTTTGTATAAGAGATATCGTTAGCGTTGGTATCATAGCAATATAAGGTCAGAACGCTTCGTGCCAAAGTGTTCATCATATCTCCCGAGGGAGCCTTCATAACAACGTCTCGTACGAAGTTTTTGGGCAAGGTTCTGTAGGATGCCAACAAATCTTTGAAGTTCTGAAGTTCCTGGACATTGGGGAGTTCGCCGAAAAGAAGAAGATATATTGTCTCCTCAAAACCGAATCTTGAGTCCTTTGCAAAACCCTGAATCAAATCATTGATATTTATACCGCGATAAAAAAGTTTACCGTCAGTAGGTATGGCCTCGCCGTTTACTATTTTATTCTGACGGATTTCAGAAACCTCTGTCAGACCTGTCAACACGCCCTTACCGCTCAGGTCACGAAGACCGCGCTTAACGTCAAATTTGGCGTAAAGGTCAGTGTCAATACAGGAATGCTCGATACACTTGGCACAGAGTTCTTCCAGAATGGGAGAGTTCTGTGAATAGGAATTAAATTTATTCATCAATTCAATCACTGCCTTTCCAAATATTAAGTGAATTCTATAAGAACATTGTATCCTCTTTGAAAGTAAATTTGTTAAACAAACATTGAACATTATGTATATTTTACATTACTGTGAAATTATGGATACTCTATTCTCAATTATTGATTATTATAACATATTATATTGCAAGATTGCAAGTTATTTTTCTGATTTCGCATTATACCCTTAATTTTTGCATTTTTCACCTTTTATTTATGCAAAAATTCGTTATTTTCTTATTATCGTCTGCTATGACTTTTGTTTCCGCCAACTTAATACAACAATGCGGACACGGTAAAGATCACTGTGTCCGCACTGCCTTTAGTGGCGTTTTTACTTTTATCGGGTAAGTTCTTCTATATGGCGCTGTTTTTCTTCTTCGCCGCTAAGATGAGTAAATCTCTCCAGAAGTATCTGCTCATTCTGTAAACCCAATCCTGCAAAGAGGTTTACTGCCTGGGCATTCTGTGCCAGTTGCATAAACATATCTGCGCCAACCTTGTCTGAGTTTCTCTTATCCTTCATAAAAATCACCTGTAGTATCATTCCTCGAAAAAACGATAATACAAGTGTTAATTTTTAGTATTTATAAAATAAAAAAGCCTGTGAAAAATCACAAGCTTTTGTTTTTTAATCAGTCTGCAATTGATGTGTTTCTGACCTCAGCCAGGAACTTTGACATCATGCTCTTGATGTCCTCTTCAAGTTCGCCTCTGTATCTGTCGCGGATCTCCTCGAGTCGAAGAATCTCCTCCTCGATTTCCATCTGCTTGGCGGTGCTTTCCATAATAATCTTTTCCGCCTCGTTCTTTGCCTTCTGAACTATCTGTTCAGAAAGTTGCTTAACGATAATAAGCGCCTGAGCAATAGACTCTTCTCTTTTTTCGAGTTCCGAGATACGCTCTCGCTTGCTGGCCAAATCCATCAGCGTTTCGTCCGCATCGGTGGCTATATCCTGCATCAAGGCATCAACCTGAGCCTTGTCGTAATATTTACCTTTTTTTACGGGCAACAGATAGCCCTCTATTTTCGCACGGGATAAACTCATCTCAAGTCCTCCTAAAACATGTACTTTTGCAAACGCATATTTCCGATTATAAAGAGATTATAACATATATATTGTGGTTTGTAAACCTTTTTTATCAATATATTCCGCTTTTTACGGAGTTTCTGCCTTCGTTTACAACAGTCTTTTTTGTCTTACCCCTCCTATATATAAACCCCCCTTTTCATTATAAGTATATAATTCACCGCCAACAGTGTCAGGCGATAAACCGCCCCTTGGGTGCTATATCCCATATTTTCATTATTGCAAAAAAGTATATATTGCCTTATAATTTATTTGTTATGAGCGACTTCGGACTTTGACCACAGAAAACTAAAACACCACAGAGGATATTCTCTATGAATTACCGAGTAATTGATATTTCCGAAAAATTATATACAGATAAGTTGTATAACGAGGCTTTCTTTAAAATGAGCAAATCTCGTCAGGAGAAAGCCCTCAGATACAAGTCAACCGAGGATCGCAGACGTTGTGTTTTTGCAGACTATCTCTTAAAAGAAATGCTCAGAGATTTCTACAACATGGAACAGCCGTCTGTTATCACCGATGAAAAAGGCAAACCCCATTTGGAGGGTGACGAACTTTTTATCAGCATAAGTCACAGCGGGAATTTCGTTGCCTGTGCTATTCATTCCGAGTCTGTAGGAATCGACCTGGAAACTCCCAGAAAAATAACCGAGAGTCTCATCTCATACATAAGCACCGACGAGGAAAAGGAATATATATTAGCAGGTCGCAGTCAATCTGAGAGTGAAGTCACTCTTCGTTTTCTCGAGGTATGGACCGCCAAGGAAGCCTACCTCAAATACACAGGCGAAGGACTTCAGGGCGGGATACAAAGTATTTCCGTGGCAGATACCTCGGGGCTGCTCCCCGCACTTAACTCAACACAAAAAGTACATACCACGAGAGAAGACGGCTACGTGCTCTCCGTTGTATACTAATTAATATACACTTAAGACACAAAGAAATCTATATACTATATATAAAGGTAAACTTATGAAAATTGAAGCAATACAAAAACTCACACTTTTAGATTATCCACAGAAAATGGCATGTACCATATTCACCTACGGATGTAACTTCCGCTGTCCTTTCTGTCACAATGCCCTGCTTGTTACCGAAGGTCAGCAAGGAGGCATCAGCGAAGAAGAAGTCCTGAAGTTTCTCAAAAGCAGACAAGGCATACTTGAGGGCGTCTGTATAACAGGCGGCGAACCCCTTCTTCAGGATGGGCTTGAGGACTTTATGAGAAAAATCAAGGACATGGGTTTTCTCATAAAACTTGACACCAACGGTTCTTTCCCCGCAAGACTCAAAAGCCTTTGCGCCAAAGGTCTTGTAGATTACGTGGCTATGGATATCAAAAACTCACAGAGAAAATACTCCCTTACAGTCGGCAAAACCGCCTTTGACCTTTCCTCTGTAACCGAGAGCGTTGATTTTCTCCTTGGTGGAAGCGTCCCCTACGAATTTCGCACAACCGTCACCAGAGATTTCCACACTCCGGAAGATCTGCTGGATATTGCAAAGTGGCTGTCGGGATGTGACGCTTACTTTCTCCAACAGTTTGTATCCTCGGGAAATCTTATCGACAACACTATCACGGGTTACTCCGACGACGAACTTCGCAGTATTTATAGACAAGTAAAACGCCACCTCCCCTGCACTCAACTCAGGGGTGTTAAGTGAGATTTTAGCACGATACAGTGTTTACCACAAGATATACCACTATATTTTGTGTTGGGTGAAAAATACCACAATATTTAGTGTTTTTTTGTAACTTTAGCCCAAATACCGATGAACACTGGCTTAGGTGGTATTTTTGACTGTTTTTTAATTCTGTGCGGAAATTAAGAATAACAATATTGTCACAATATATTGTGGTTTGTCTATTGACAAACCACAATTTTTTGTGTATTATTGTGTAGCAATCAAAAATCGTACACATAAATTTTTAGAAAAGGAGAGAACAAAATGTACAAGGTTATTAAACGTGACAACAAAGTTGTAGACTTTGACCTTTCCAAGATTACTGATGCAATTAAACTTGCTTTTGAAGCTACTAAAAAGGACTATCACCCTTCTGTTATAGACCTGCTCGCTTTGAAGGTTACAGCTGACTTTGCTCCCAAGGTAGTCGACGGAAAAATCGCAGTTGAAGACATTCAGGACTCAGTTGAGGATACCCTCATCCAGACAGGCTACGGTGACGTTGCTAAGGCTTACATCCTCTACAGACGTCAGAGAGAAAAGCTCCGCCGTGTTAAGTCCACCATTCTCGACTATAAGGAAATCGTTGACAACTATGTTAACGTAAACGACTGGCGAGTTAAAGAAAACTCCACCGTTACATACTCTGTAGGCGGTCTTATCCTCTCAAACTCAGGCGCCATTACCGCTAACTACTGGCTGTCCGAGGTTTATGACGACGAGATTTCCAACGCTCACCGTCGCGCAGACATCCACATCCACGACCTCTCTATGCTGACAGGTTACTGTGCCGGTTGGTCACTGAAACAACTTATCCAGCAGGGACTCGGCGGTATCACAGGTAAGGTTACCTCCTCCCCCGCAAGCCATCTCGCAACTCTTTGTAATCAGATGGTAAACTTCCTCGGTATTATGCAGAACGAGTGGGCAGGTGCTCAGGCATTCTCCTCTTTCGATACATACCTCGCTCCCTTTGTTAAGGTAGACAATCTTACCTACGGACAGACAAAGAAAGCTCTTGAGAGTTTCATCTTCGGTGTAAACACACCTTCCCGTTGGGGTACACAGGCTCCCTTCTCCAACATTACTCTGGACTGGGTAGTTCCCCCCGATCTTGCTGAACAGCCTGCAATCGTTGGCGGCAAGGAGATGGACTTCAAGTACAAAGATTGTAAGAAGGAAATGGATATGATCAACAAAGCCTTCATCGAGATTATGATTGAGGGCGACGCTAACGGCAGAGGCTTCCAGTATCCTATTCCCACCTACTCCATCACTCGCGATTTTGACTGGTCCGATACAGAAAACAACCGTCTCCTCTTCGAGATGGCTTCCAAATACGGCACACCCTACTTCTCCAACTACATCAACTCCGATATGGAGCCCAACGATGTACGTTCTATGTGCTGCCGTCTCCGTCTTGACCTCAGAGAACTCAGAAAGAAGTCCGGCGGTTTCTTCGGTTCAGGTGAAAGCACAGGTTCTATCGGTGTTGTTACTATCAATATGCCCAGACTGGCATATATTGCTAAAGATGAAGCAGACTTCTACAAGCAGCTCGACCACATGATGGATATCGCTGCACGTTCTCTGAAGATTAAGAGAAACGTTATCACCAAACTTATGGACGAAGGTCTGTATCCCTATACAAAGCACTATCTCGGCACCTTCAACAACCACTTCTCCACCATCGGTCTTGTTGGTATGAACGAAGCAGGCCTCAATGCTAAGTGGGTACAGAAAGATATGACTCACCCCGAGTGTCAGAACTTCACCGAGAGAGTCCTCAATCATATGAGAGAGCGTCTGTCCGACTATCAGGAGATGTACGGCGACCTCTACAACTTAGAGGCTACTCCCGCTGAGTCTACTGCTTTCCGTCTTGCAAAGCACGACCTCAAGTATTATCCCGATATTATCACAGCAAATCAGGAGTCAGGCGTTCCCTACTACACCAACTCCTCACACTTGCCCGTAGGTTATACAGAGGATATCTTCTCTGCACTTGATATTCAGGATAACCTCCAGACACTCTACACATCAGGTACAGTATTCCACGCTTTCCTTGGCGAGAAACTCCCCACCTGGCAGAGTGCCGCTAAACTTGTCCGCACAATTGCCGAGAACTACAAACTTCCTTACTTCACACTTTCTCCCACTTACTCCGTATGTAAGAATCACGGATACATCAAGGGCGAAGAGTATGTATGCCCCGAGTGTGGCGAGAAGGCAGAGGTTTACAGCCGTATTACAGGTTACTATCGTCCTGTACAGAACTTCAACGACGGTAAGGCTCAGGAGTTCAAGGACAGAAAGGTTTACAATATCGAAAATTCTGTTCTTCGCAAAGACGGCGTTCCCACTACTGTTTCTGTTGAGGCAGATACCACAGAGTCTGCTCTCGCAGACGGCGTTTACCTCTTCGCTACAAAGAGCTGTCCCAACTGCAAAGCTATGGCACAGCTTCTCGACAGAGCAGGTATCGGCTTCGAGAAAATCTACGTTGAGGACAACGAAGATTTAGCAAGAGCCCTCGGCCTCAGACAGGCTCCTACTCTGGTAGAAGTTAAGGGCGGCAACGCTGAGAAGTATGTAAACGTAGTTGCTATTAAGGGCTACATTCAGAATAAAACTCAGCAGACAGGCTAAAATAACCTTATAAAACACAACTACCGCCGCAAGGTATCAGAGAATGAAACCTTGCGGCGGAACTAATCAGTAAATGAGGCGTACTCTATGTATGATATTATAATTATCGGCGGAGGTCCTGCAGGACTTACTGCCGCGACCTACAGTTGTCGTGCGGGCAAATCTGTCCTCGTACTCGAAAAAGGCGGTTTCGGCGGACAGATTACCTACTCCCATAAAATCGAGAATTTCCCCTCTGCACAGTCCATAAGCGGTACAGAACTTGCTGACAAAATGGTAGAGCAGGCTATGTCCCAGGGTGCTCAGGTGGAACTCGAGGAAGCACTCAAAATCGAGAAAGAAGGCGGTATCTTCACAGTTACAACCGACTTCAGCAAATACGAGTGCAAGGCGGTCATCCTCGCTACGGGTGCCAAACACCGCACTCTGGGTGTTGAGGGCGAAGAAGAATTCGTCGGAAACGGAATCTCTTTCTGCGCTGTTTGTGACGGAGCATTTTATCAGGGTGGCGAAGTCGTTGTTATCGGCGGAGGAAACTCTGCTCTTGTTGAGGCAGCGCTACTGGCAGAAATCTGCAAGAAAGTCACCATTGTTCAGAATCTCGACCACCTCACAGGCGAGAAAACCGTTGCTGACAGTTTGCTTGCCCGTGACAACGTAGAGGTTATCTACTCTACCGTTGTTGAGAAGTTTGTCGGAAATGGCGAACTCGAAAAGGTAATTCTTCGCTCAGAGGCAGACGGTACACTCACCGAACTCAAGCCCGACGGCGTGTTCGTTGCTATCGGTCTTGCTCCTGACAATAAGGCTTTTGAGGAACATACCGCTCTTGACAAATACGGATACGTTATCGCAGACGAAAACTGTCTGACTGATACCGAGGGAATCTTTGTCGCAGGCGACTGTCGTACAAAGAGAATCCGCCAGATTACTACTGCAGCCGCAGACGGCGCAGTTTCGGCTCTTGCCGCTTGTTCATATATTGACAATATGAAATAATGCTATAAATAAAACTCCTGCTACGCACAACACGTAGCAGGAGTTATTTTTTACTTTGAAATTATAAGCTTACATATATAGTCGCAGAAAACGGGGTTCTTCACCGCTATAGGACCTATAACCTGAGTACCGAAGAAGTTTCTCTCTCTGATACCGTCTGCGGTATCTTTTACCGTACCAACTACCGAAGTAATCTCAAACAAAGAATTATTGATACCCTGAGTGGTACTGCATTTATTTATATAACCGATAAGAGGTGTTTCCGACTCTGACCACTTAAGGGTAACGTCACCGCTTGTACGGACTCGGCTTTCCTCCTCAACAGTAAAGTCAAAAAGTCCTAAACCGCTGACTTCCTTTTTCTCAAAAGTCTTAAGGCTTTTGCCGAGCATCTCGTAGGAATTACCCGTAAAAAGCATAACCTTATCACCAAGAAAAGCATTTTTGAGGCTGTCGCTGAAACCTCTCAGATGCTCCATACAGAAGTCCCTTGAACGCTCAGTACCTGCACCGCAGTAAATGAAATCATACTGAGTAAAGTCTATGTCACTGTCCGTTACGGTTTTTCTGTCCACCAACACCTCGGCGCCCTTATCGAGAAGTTTTCTCTCTATCATACGGATATTTCCGTTTTCGCCGTAGAGGTTCATAATATCATAGTAAAGATAAAGAATTTTTACTTTCATCGCTTTGCCTCCTCCGTCAGGTCAAGGAATTTCTGCTTATCAGAGAAGCAGGTTATCACGTAGATAAAGTCCTCTCCCGACTTAAGATATTCCACTGCTTCGGAAATATTCTCAAAGCTTTTGATAATACTTTGATCAATATCGGTAAAGGAGAAACGAGTGCTGAGATCCTCGTGATAATGACCTATAAGGACAACTTCTTTGATGTTGTCTGATTTGAGAAGTTCGAAGTCTATGTCCCAAAGCCAAGAGGTTTCGTAGGTTTTGTACTTACGGCTTATAGCATCTACGAGCACAACTACGGTACAGTCGCGCTTATCTGCCCTTGCAACTCGGATCGACTGATCATAGGACACCGAGTTCTCGTGTTTGCTGACAAGTAACGTTCCCTGACGATTACCGATACCAAACTCTACGATTCTGCCCGAACTGAGGTCATAGCCTGACAACGCTTTGGCGGCAATCTTGGGGTCAACCCCCGCAATATCTGCCGCAGCAAAGGCTGCAAGAGTATTGTAGCAATGATAGACGCTGGAGAAAGAAAGATTGATTCTGTATTTTTCGTTTACTACGATATAGCCTTCCTCAAGACTTGCATCCGTAATAGTCCAAGCAGTATCATTACGCTTATGTCCACAACTATTACATCTATAGGAACCGATGTGATTATAGTGATAATAATCATACTCCATAGGTGCTTTGCAACAAGGACAGTATTTGCCATCGTTATAGACGGAATTATTTTCCTCCTCGTCAAAGGGGAGCCTGTCCGCACCGAAGTAGCGAACTTTCTCTCTGTCTTTACCGAACATAGATACCAAGGGATCATCAGCATTGAGTACGAGCTCCATACTGTCGTCCATACACTCCTTGATAATTCCGTAAACCCACTCGGGGTGGCCGTTTCGGGTAAGCTGGTCACGGTAGAGGTTGGTGATAATAAGATGATTCGGCTTGAAGTGTCTGAACGTGTGACGTGCAAATCGCTCGTCAGACTCCATAATTACAATATCCGCCTTAACCTTGCCCGAAAGAGAACATGCAGACAGTAAAAACGTTGCAACACCCTCTATCTGATTGGAGCCCTCTTTGTTGTAAGCCACCTTAAGCCCCGCGGACTTCAGCACATGGGCTATCATCTCAAGGGTAGAGGTTTTGCCGTTACTGCCTGTGACGGCGATAACTTTTTCGGGAAGTTTTATACACCCGAGAATATCGGGAAAGAGTTTGAGCGTCAACTGGCCGGGCAGACTGCTTCCTCTGCCCAAAAGCTTCGCCGCAAAGCGAACACATTTACAAAACAAAACTGCAAAAAATACTTTTATCTTCATTAGCTCACCTGCTAAATTCATTTGGTTTAATAATACAACATCTGACTAAATAATACAAGTTTACTGAGCATCCTCAAAAAGTTGAGGGTTCATTCGGGAGTAATGGAAAATATACTGCTGTGCAATTCCCGCATACTCGCCGAAGTCCTGAGGCTTCACGTCGGGGAACAGTTTGCTCATAGCACGTTTCATCCATACGTCCATAGGGAATGCCTCGGTGCGATGAAGTCCGTAGAGCAAGACGCAGTCCGCTACCTTCTCACCGACGCCCACAATGGTCATAAGCCTTTTCTTTGCCTCATCAAAAGGAAGCATTCGACACTCCTCTAAATTAACTTCTCCGCTTTGTACCTTTTGTGCAGCGTCTATAATATATCGGTTGCGAAACCCTGCCCTCAGAGGTGCCAAGTCCTCCACACTCAGCACAGAGAGTCTTTCTGGTGTTGGAAAAGCGTACTCCTCAGATGAAAGCTTCTCGCCAAAGTTTTCACACAATCTGTCCACTATGCCCTCTATACGTTTGATATTATTATTCTGAGAAATTATGAAGGATATGAGCGCCTCAAAAGGTTCCTGTCTGAGAATATGTATACCCGGAGCAAACCTCATAGCTTCACAGAGCATCGGATGTTTAAGCGAAAGATCGCTCCGAAGTTTTATATAGTCGAGATCAAAGTCAAAGTAGCCTTTCCAAAA
Organism: Ruminococcus sp.; assembly: GCA_045603105.1. Taxonomy (GTDB): domain Bacteria; phylum Bacillota; class Clostridia; order Oscillospirales; family Acutalibacteraceae; genus Ruminococcoides. The sequence continues at coordinate 827 of JAZULM010000049.1, read as the reverse complement.
ATTCTCAAAGTCCTCTTTGGTAGCCCCCTCAATATACAAATCTTTCCCCTTAAAATAAAGAGTCACAGTCTTTAAGCCGGCGGTACCTTTGAAAACATCTTGGTCGATTTCTCTCCACCTGAAACTCTGTCCGCAACACAGAGTATCTCTCAAAGACATATCCTCTACTCCCGACACAACAACTGCGTTTTCTGTGATTTTGTAGTCCATATTCTCACCTCCTGAAAATAAATCTGTAATAATCATAGCATATTATAAAAAATTATGCTATGATATAAAAAGAAAAATAATGGAACAAGGTGATTTTTTATGAAAGAAACAATCTGCACCATTCCCGTTAATGATATTTTTGGCGTTAAAGAAGGCTGTCCGTTCTGCAGAATGTACGATATGCTCGAAAATCAGTACGCAGAGTTTATCACAGGCTCTGCTATGATGGACCCCGAAACTCGTGTCAGCACCAACAAAAAAGGTTTCTGCAAAAAGCATTTTGAGAAAATCACTCAGGTTGGCAAACGACTTCCCAACGCGCTGATACTCCAGACTCATCTGCAGGAGATTATGGAGAACTTCTTCCCGAAAAATACTCACTCAAAACCCGACAAGAAAAAACTCGCTGCTTTGGATGAGATGCTTCACACCTGCTATATTTGTGACCGTATTCAGTGGGACGTGGAACATTTTCTGCAGACTGTTTTCAAAGAGTGGGAAACAAACCCCGAATTTCGCAAACTTTATCAACAGCAGGAATTTGTCTGCCTTGAACATTATCACCTTGTAACAACTATCAGTATGAAGGGTGTCCCCTCAAAACATCTCAGCGACTT
>JAZULM010000048.1:0-2755 GCA_045603105.1 Ruminococcus sp. | reverse complement strand
TCCCAGGCACACGAAAAGGACTTTGTATTTATTATTGATATTCAAATCGTTGGAAGTATTCATATTTTTAAGGTTTACACTACGGTTTACAATATCTTCTATTGTATTTCAGTAAGTCTCTGCAAAGATAAGTAAAGTTTTGCTATGCTCGCACAGGTATATTGGTTATATACCCGAGGCGAGCTCAACAAGACTTATCTTCTCACGGGTTCTCTTATTACGGAAGTAGATGAGCCTATCCGTCCAATGTTTCATCGTTAGTTACCTTCCTTCCGCTGAGATATAAGTCGTAATTCTCAACATCCTTTATCATCCTACGTACCTTGCTGATGTAGTTGTATGTGCTGTCGAATGCAAGTTCAAGTTCAGTGACGTTGTTGAAAGTCATTCCATAAAAGTCCGCCACATACAGCAAGTCACATATATGGTTACTCGGTTCTCCGTTCGGTACTCTCGTATATACTCGGTACAATGCTCCGTTCTCAAACGTAAAAAATGCCTTACCTTCGTACTTTGCACTATTGCTGAACGTAAACGTACCGAGGCGGAAGTATCCGTCAACGTCACGAACATTCAGCACTGCTGACATCTTCGTCTCATCGGCTTCGATGAACACAAGATTGAAATCGTCCTCGTCCAATATACGGGCGTTGGTTAGTTCGTCATATCGTGTGTAATGCTCGTTAGGTATGTATAAAGGTTCTCGGGCATTGTAAAGCATACACGCAGTTTATCTACATTCACTGCCCAATCAGTTCTCTTTGCCATAGATGTCTGTGGTTGAGGTGTCGTTATTCTTAATCGGTTTCATCGGAAGTTTCGCCCAATAGTCACACATCGTCTTGCTTATCTTCTGCTTAGTGTTATTGCTGTGCTTTCGTCCTTGGTGAGCAATGCTCTGTTTCTCACGTGTCTCTGCCGACACGTCGTTTCGGTAAATTCTTCTCTGTGGTTGAACCATATTACTATCAATTTTAATCAGTTATTATTACTACCAAATTTAGATACCCTACATAGTCAATGCAGTCTCTATAATAAATATAGTCTAACTGAGAAAAAGTCAAGGTAATAGGTAAAATTTTCACAACAAACTGTCCTATGCCTATGTTCTGACACGAAAACTAACACGTCTAAGGTTAATCAAGTCGCTATTATTGATGGTGTTACACAGCAAATTTACGAAAAGAATTTACGAAACTACCCTATTACCAAGGTGAAGAAAACTTAAATATGTATCTTTGCAAAGGTGCGTGTCACGAAATGTGGATGCGATGCATCTTATAAAAGAAACTATAAAACATAAACATATGAAACGAATTTTCTTATTCCTCATTGCGATGTCAATCTTAGTCGGTTGCTATGACGTTGTCTTTGAACCAATCTTTGATGGATATGAGGAAGTGGAAGGGTATGCCCCTTACGATAAAGATGTAATACCATCTGACGGAGACACCTGTTGGTTCTATTGCGACCTTCAGAGAGTAATGGTCAAGGCATTTGACCCTTCTGAGTCAATCAAGCCATATAGGTGGGAAATGCATATAGATGGGAATAAATATGGGGAAACCAAATTGGAGTACGAGGGTACTACTAACTCATTGTTTACTTATGAAGAGGCTCGTGAATGGTGGAGAGATAGGATAGGAACAGAGTGGGCGTACAATTCAATATTCTTTGACGTCCCCTCTAACAATTCTCCAAATGACAGGCGCATAGAAATAGTGGTAAGCCTCAATGAAAGTTTCTATGAGGTAAGTGATGAATGGGGAGAATGGTTCTCTGTTTTTGATGTAATACAAAAAGGGAACTAAATTCAAATAACAAACATCTGTATTCAAAAATCAAGTGTGTTCAGAAAATACTATCTGAATGCACTTTTTTGATACATCTACCGTATTCATATTTATCAAAGATTTATTTGAATACACCAAATAAATTCACTACCTTTGTTGAGAAGTTAATCATAGACATTTTCAGTATGAATACAGCAGTTATATACGCCCGAGTATCCTCGACAGGAGACAGACAGACAACCGAAAGACAGGTAACCGACTTAAAGAAGTACATATCCATAAACGAGATGGAGTTAGTGTCGGTGTTCGAAGAAAAGATGAGCGGAGCAAGGGAGAACCGCCCCGTTTTGACGGAGTGTATCGAGTACTGCATCACCAACAAGGTGCATACCCTCTGTGTCTCGGAAATCAGTCGTCTGGGTCGTTCTACCAAGATAGTCGTGAACACTCTTGATGAACTGACAAAAGCGGGAATCAACGTTTACATACAGAACCTACCTCTCTGCACCCTCAACGAGGACGGACAACCGAACCCGATAGCAAAGATGATTACAGCGGTACTCTCATCATTTGCCGAGATTGAACGAGACAACATCAAATACCGCCTCAACAGCGGTAGAGAACTCGCCAAGGCAAAGGGCGTCAAAATGGGCAGAAAAGTCGGTTCTGTTAAGTCCAAGGAGCAGAAGGCAGAGGAATACTCAAATGTCATAAAACACCTTAAAAGGGGGCAGTCTATACGCAATACGGCTACGCTCTGCGGTGTGTCGGTAAGTTCAGTTCAGAGGATTAAGAAGGAGTTCAACTTATAGAAACAGAGACAATGCCGTCCGGCATTGCCTCTGCTATGAACACCGAGGGGAAGAAGCACCGCAAGGAAGCGGTTTCCGTCAGTTACCTATCGGGCTATCCCTCAATAGCACGGTAGTGTGAACGGACTTTCACTGTCTTGCCATTGATAA
>JAZULM010000047.1:0-59239 GCA_045603105.1 Ruminococcus sp. | reverse complement strand
GTACATCCGAGGAGCTTGACATCCTCGACGAGCTTAGTGAGCTTATTGATGAAGCTCGTGAGACAAACGACCAGGAGGAACGTTCCGAGCTCTACAAGGAAGCTATGGAGCAGATTCTTGACCTTGCTATCGAGCTTCCCGTATACCAGAGAAGTGTTCTTTACTCCTATAATTCCAAGGTAATTGATTCGGATAGCATTCCTACAGAGATCAACCCCTATTCTTCACCCCTTGACCGTATTTGGGAGATCGAATTTGCAGGTTGATAACAGCCTATAACGGAGAATAAAATGTTTAAGTATATAATTAAAAGACTTATAATGTCAGTCTTTATTCTCCTTGGCGTTTCTATGATTATTTACTTTCTTATCAGATTGATGCCCGTTGATTTTATCCAGGATAAAATCAACGCCATCAATCAGGGTGGTGCAACAGTAAGTGAAGAAACTGTAACCGCCATGTATGAAATGTACGGCTTAGGCGACAACAGCTTTTTGGGTATTCTTAAGGGCTACGCCAACTGGCTTGTTGCGCTTTCACACTTTGATCTGGGCACAAGCTTTGTATACGGTATCCCCGTTTCTCAGGTTATTGTTGAGCATATGGGTATATCCTTTGCTATTGCTTTGATTGCTACAGTTTTTGAGTTCCTCATCGCAATACCTCTGGGTATTACGGCGGCAACTCATCAGTACAGTCTCAGAGACTATATCGTAACAGTATTCGTTATGATCGGTATATCCCTGCCATCCTTCTTCTTCGGACAGATGCTCAAGGATTTACTGGCACTGAAACTTGGATGGTTCCCTGCATCAGGTCTTGTTGATGCTACTGCATCCTATACGGGACTTGCACTGCTCGGTGACTATGTTCGTCATATGTTCATTCCTATCCTCACCATTGTTATTCTGAGCATTGGTGCACGTATGCGTATGACAAGAACAAATATGTTGGAGGTTATGAACTCCGACTATATCCGTACAGCCCGCGCAAAGGGACTGAGCGAAAGAGTTGTTATCAACAAACACGCTTTCCGTAACACTCTGATTCCTCTTGTTACATCTCTTGCGGGACTTCTGCCCACACTCTTCTCGGGTGCTATTATCACCGAACAGGTATTTGACCTTCCCGGTATCGGTAACATTGCTCTGGACGCTATGAACCGCGGTGACATTCCCTTTATTATGGGATACAATATGTTCCTCGCAATTCTGAGCGTTGTTGGTGTTTTACTGGCTGACCTTATGTACGGCATTGTTGACCCGAGAGTAAAACTTGAGTAAGGAGGTACATTATGGACGAAAACATAAAAGTCGATGCTGTTGAGACTTGTGATGAATCAAAAACAGTAGAAACAGAAGTACCTCACGATAAAACCGTCAGACTTATGTCTCCGACAAGAATGGTAGTACGCAGATTCTTCCGTTCTAAGTTGAGTATTATAGGTCTTATAATGGTTGTGGGACTGTTCATATTCAGTTTCCTCGGCCCTGTGCTTTATACAGAGTGGGGAGAGATTGAACTCGACGAGCGAGGAAAAACCGAGTATTCGCTGTCCGAGACTACATATACTGTGAACGGTCAGGAGTATACTGTACGCCAGACTACCGAAAAGTATCTCAAGGATAACTTCCTTGCACCTCCTTCTGCTGAGCATATTCTCGGTACAGACAACGAGGGTTACGATATCTTTGTCCGTCTTATGTATGGCGGTAGAATTTCCCTTATCGTAAGTTTTATTGCGGTATTCCTTATTACAATACTGGGTGTTATTCTGGGCGGTATTGCCGGATATTTCGGCGGTGCCATAGACAATATTATTATGAGACTTTGCGATATTCTCATTTGTCTGCCCGGTGTTCCCATTTTGCTTATTATCAGTACAATTCTTGATGCTTCGGGCATTGATGCCAAGTATCGAATCTATCTTCTGATGATTTATCTCACCTTTATTTCCTGGCCGGGTACAGCCCGTCTGGTAAGAGGTCAGATCCTCTCTCTCAGAGAGCAGGAGTATATGGTGGCAGCAGAGGCTATGGGCTTCTCTACTTCCAGAAAGATTTTCAAGCACTTAGTACCCAACGTTATGCCTCAGCTTATTGTTCAGATGAGCCTGAGCCTCGGTAGTATGATTCTGTACGAAGCGACTCTCTCGTACCTGAATCTGGGTGTTAAAGCACCTTATGCCGCTTGGGGTACTATGATCAATATTATTTCTACAAATCAGGATATTCTCCAGAATCACCTCAACGTATGGGTACCCGCAGGTATCTGTATTGTTATTGCTGTTCTCGGCTTTAACTTTATCGGTGACGGTCTGCGTGATGCCCTTGACCCGAAAGCGAGGCGTTAAGTAATGAGTAGTGATTATTTATCAGGAAAAGAAATACGCCGTATCGCCAAGGAAAACAAAAAGGTGATGAAACGCCTTGAGGCATACAAACACCGCAAGGCTGATGAGTCTGAGTATATTACCGAGATGAGAAATCCCGAGAATATTCTTGAGATTGACCAGCTTCACACTTACTTCTTTACTGAGCAGGGCGTTGTAAAGGCTGTCAATGGTGTTTCTTTTGACGTACCCCGTAATGCTACAGTCGGTGTTGTTGGTGAGTCAGGTTGCGGTAAGTCTGTTACAAGTATGTCCGTAATGAGACTCCTGCAGGGCCCCACAGGTCAGATATACTCTGGTGAAATTCGTTTCGGTTCTAAGGATAAAGACGGAGTGGAGAAGGTTTTTGATATCGCAAAAATGCCTATCGACCATATCCACAAAATTCGCGGTAATCAGATTGCGATGATTTTCCAGGAGCCTATGACCTCGCTGAATCCCGTATTCACTATCGGTCAGCAGCTTGACGAAGTTACATTTATCCACAACCCCGAGGCATCCAAAGAGGACGCAAAAGCGAAGTCTATTGAGATGCTCAATCTGGTTGGTATTGCGATGCCCGAGCGAGTATACGCATCTTTTCCCCATGAGCTTTCAGGCGGTATGCGTCAGCGTGTTATGATCTCTATGGCTCTGGCAAGTGACCCCAGACTTATTATTGCAGACGAGCCTACCACAGCGCTCGACGTTACAATTCAGGCTCAGATTCTCGATTTGCTCCGTGACCTTAAGGAGAAGATTGACGGCTCGATTATGCTTATCACCCACGACCTGGGTATTATCGCAGAAATGGCAGACTACGTTGTAGTTATGTACGCAGGCAGAGTTATAGAGAAGGGTACCGTTGAGGAAATCTTCCACAACCCCATGCACCCCTATACAATAGGACTGCAGAAGTCAAAACCCACACTCAACTCTGACAGCGACACACTTTTCAACATTCCCGGTAACGTACCCAATCCTATCAATATGCCCAATTTCTGTTACTTCAAGGAAAGATGTTCACAGTGTACCCATAAGTGCAGCGGCGACTATCCCGAGATGATTCAGGTTAGTCCCACACACTTCGTTGCCTGTCATCTGTACGATAAGGAGGGTTAATATGGCTGAAGATAAAAAGATAAAAGACGACGTTATATTGGAAGTCAGAAACCTCCGCAAGAGTTTTCCCATAAAGAAAACAATAACAGGTAAGGTAACACAGGAACTCGTGGCTGTTGATAACGTATCGTTCACACTTAATCGAGGCGAGACTCTCGGTATTGTTGGTGAGTCCGGTTGCGGTAAGACCACACTCGGCAGAACTATACTGAAACTTCACCCCTCAAACGGCGGTGAGATTATCTTTAACGGTGAGGATATAACTAACCTCAAGTCCTCTCAGATGAGAGACATCCGCAGAAAAATGCAGATTATCTTCCAGGATCCTTACTCATCGCTTCCTCCCAGAAGTACCGTTGGCGGTATCCTCTCGGAGCCTGTTGAGGTACATAACATTGTGCCCAAGAGCGAGATCAAGGACTATGTTCTCGATTTGATGGACAAGTGCGGTCTGAGAGATTATTACTACGAGAGATATCCCCACGAGTTCTCGGGCGGACAGAGACAGCGTATCTGTATCGCAAGAGCTCTGTCGGTTAACCCCGAACTTGTTATCTGTGACGAGCCTGTATCTGCACTCGACGTATCAATTCAGGCACAGATTATCAATCTGCTCAAACAGCTCCAGCAGGATCTGAATCTTACTTATGTGTTCATTTCCCACGATTTGTCCGTTGTTAAGTTCATCTCCGATAAAATCGGCGTTATGTACCTGGGTTCTATGGTAGAGTTCGGTACAAAAGAGGACATCTTCAGTAAACCTCTGCATCCTTATACAGAGGCACTGTTCTCTGCGATTCCTCAGCCTGATCCCGATTACAAGATGAATCGTATCATTCTCAAGGGCGACATTCCTTCACCCGCAAATCCCCCCAAGGGTTGCCGTTTCCATACACGTTGTCCCAAGGCTATGGATATCTGTAAGGAAGTAACTCCTGAGTATAAAGATTATGGCAACGGCCACTGTGCCGCATGTCATCTTTTGGACTAAAATGAGCGAGAAAAAATCAAAACCTAAAAAAGAGAAGATAACCTATATAGACGACGGCAGAACCATAGCGGATATGTCAGCCCTGCCTGAGCGTCATCAGTGGACTAAAAGGGGAACAACCTCCTCGTTTGGCGATATATGGCGCACCTACTGGCAGGCAGTCCGTATGATGATTAAGCCCATGCTCGTAGTTATAGGCTTTCTCTGTGTGGCATTCCTTATAACATATTTAATGTTCAGATTTATGTAAACTAAAAACAAAAAAAGGATGTGTAGAAATTCTACACATCCTTTTTATTGCTGTTAATACTGTTTACGCGAAAGAGGACAATCAACCATAATACTTTATTGCTTTATGCCAATGGTTTAGTTCCCATTCAAGTGGAGAACCCTTTAAAATAGCATTTGCTAAATTCTCTTGATATTCATAATATATATCCGGAGCATCTATGTGGCTCCAAGCACTGCCAAACGATTTCCAGTATTCATTGAAATCGGTATTTGCCTTCAAACCATTATCAGTGATTGATGACGAAAAATCTTCCTTCTTGTTCTTATCTTGTTTTGCGACATATCTGAGTATATAACTATCTAAAGGAACATGAAATGAGTTCTGGTGTTTTTCAATAAATGCTACTGCACGATCATCTTTGATTAGTTCAAATCTGTATAATAACCAAAGATATTTCAGCGTCATATTTACCCACTTTTGTGCTTGACCGTATGTAAGTTCTGCAGGTTGGTCGGTTCGTTTGTTTTTCTTTTTTATAACCAATTTATCGTTACTGTAATAATCAATCAGTTTTTTACAAAGTGACCTATGAAACTTATTAAAGTCTTCGGGTAAATTACGGCAATGTTTACGAATTATCTCGGTTACATCATCACGCCAAGTTCTTCTCAATTCATCAATTCTATTTTTTTCTTTTTGACTATCGTTTTTTGGATTTTCCTTAAAAGTCAAAGTCCTATTCATATCCAAATATGCTTTGTTAGAAGCCCAAGTAAAACAGTCTTCATCACCATAAAACCCTGTCCAAAAAGAAATATCAGCATTCAACATATCATTCATTGTATTACCTCCCACTTGTTTTTAGTATTATATCACACAGATATTCAGAATACAAATTTGAATAAAAAAATAAGGAGAAGGTTTCTAAAAACCTTCTCCTTTTTGTGTTTTGTTATCAGCAGAAGAATGCTGAGAATGCACGGTATGCCATATAGATATCAATCTTGGAGATGATCTCAAAGGGAGCGTGCATGGAGAGTACGGGGATACCCAGATCTACAACGTCTACGTTCATATTGGCGATGTACTTTGCGATTGTACCGCCGCCGCCTAAATCTACGCGTCCGAGTTCGCCGATCTGCCAGAGGATGTTGTTTTCTTCGAGCATAGCACGAACCTCGCCCATATACTCAGCAGAAGCATCAGATGTACCGCCCTTACCGCCGTGGCCTGTGTACTTGGTAATAACAACGCCCTCGTTAAGGTAGGAACTGTTACGTGCTTCGAAGCAACTTGCATAGGTGGGATCGTAGGCGGCGTTAACGTCTGCAGAGAGGCACTTGGACTTTGTGATAGCGTGGTGTCCCTCAACGCCGTCCATCTTTGCCAGGTCATAGATAAAGTAGCGCAGGAAGTCACTCTGCATACCTGTATTACCGTCGGAGCCTGTTTCCTCTTTATCACACAGTACTGTAATAGCGGTCTTCTCGGGAAGTTTAGTATCAATAGCCGCCATAAGTGCAGGATAAGCACAACATTTGTCATCGTGACCGTATCCGCCAACAAGTCCGCCGTCAAAACCTACGTCGCGGGTTTTGTATGTGGGAACAAGACAAAGTTCAGCAGAGAGGAAGTCGTCCTCGGTGATGCCGTACTTCTGGTTGAGGATATACATAACGTTGAGTTTAACGAGTTCAGCTTCGTCGTCGTTTGAGAAAGGTCTGGAGCCTACGATTACGTTGAGGTCCTCGCCGTCAAAAGCCTTTCTCAGAGGCTTGTCAGCCTGCTCCTGAGCAAGGTGGGGAAGTAAGTCGGAAATGCACAGACAAGGCTCGGACTCGTCATCGCCGAAGTTGATGTCAACACGAGTGCCGTCTTTCTTACATACAACGCCGTGAAGTGCCAGAGGTAATGCAAGCCACTGATACTTTCTGATACCGCCGTAGTAGTGAGTCTTGAACAGTGCAAGACCGTTTGCCTCGTAGAGGGGGTTTGGCTTAAGGTCGATTCTGGGGGAATCGATGTGAGCAATAGCAAGCGAAGCGCCCTCACGAACGCCGTTTTTACCTATAACAGCGAGCATCAGAGCTTTGTCACGATTGTTGACATATACTCTGTCACCGGCTGAGTAAGTTTTACTCGGGTCGAACTCCACGAATCCTGCTTTCTCAGCAAGAGCGATAGAGGTTTTGACAGCGTCACGCTCTGTACGGGAATTATCAAGATAAGGCTTGTAACCTTCGCAGAATGCATCTGCAGCGGCTATTTCCTCGGAAGTGAGTTTCTTGTAGCCTGATTTGGTGTCCATTAATATTTGTTCTTTCATTGTTTTTGCAGCATTTGTTTCAGACATATTTTGTCCTCCTTATTCTATATATTGGTCAGCGTCAGGTTGCCCCTTTGCATTAATTCCTATGGTAATAATAGCATAATTGTGCCTGTGATTCAATGACAATAATTATGATTGTTATATGGTCAAAAATTATTATATGGCGAAAACTTAATCAAAATACAGACGTTCGTAAATCTCCTCTGTTTTTTTTATTTTTTCCACATATCCGGAGGTTTCGGGATAGGGGATGGAGTGAAGCGTGACACCATCATCGGAGTAGTCGGGATTTTCGAGCCAGTCGCTTACAACAGTACCTGCATTGTAAGAGGCGCAGGCGGTGTATCGGTTGCCGTAGGTGTCGGTGAGGTATCTGAGATAGAAGCATCCGTAGTCGATATTTATATCCGCTACGGTGAGCATACTCTCGTCTAAGGCCTCTCCTCTCTTTTGAGATAGCCACAAGAAAGTCTCGGGCATAAGTTGCATAAGTCCCTTTGCTCCTGCGGGAGATTCGGCTTCAGGGTTAAAACTGCTTTCTGTGTGAATAACTGCACATATAAACTCAGGTTCAAGGTTATAGTCCTCGGACGCTCTGAGTATTTCTTCTTTGTAAACAAGCGGATAAATCTGAAGTTCGATGCGGTGTTTGAGGGTTTCGAACACATCGGTAAAAATCAACACGCAGGCGACGAGGATAAAGCATAGTGCCAACGTGATACTGCAACCGCATCCGCTCTTTTTCCGCTTTCGGGCTTTTCTGGTCATATAAGCTCCTTGATGATGTTTTCTGTAGTTGAGACAGTCTTTTCTATTGTGCCGTTGTTATTGATAACAAAGTCCGACACAGAGGTATAAAATTCGTCTTCGTGCTGGGCGTCGATACGGGACTTTGCCTCATCCTCTGTTATATTATCGCGCGAGATAATACGTGCTTTGCGGATATTCTCAGGCGCTATAACCGAGATGATAATATCGCAGAGTTTATGACTGCCCGACTCAATGAGAGTGGGTGCATCGAAAACAATATTTTCATAGCCTTGCTCATAAAGACAACTAAATTCTTTCAGGGCAAAGTCGATGATTACAGGGTGTGCTATAGCGTTGAGTTTCTGGGTATTTTCTTTTGTAGAGAAGGCGATACGGGCGACTTCTTTGCGATTTACGGTGCCGTCACTACTCAGTATACCTGAGCCGAATGCAGAAATAAGTCCCTCCTTGTAAGCGGGGGACTCGATTGCTTTGTGAGCAACCTCATCGGCATCCACTACGGCAAAGCCTCTCTCTGAAAAAACCTTGGAAACAAGAGATTTGCCCGAGCCGGTAGGTCCTGTCAGTCCGATTAGTCGGTAACCTTTTTTTGTAGTATCAGCCAAGTTGAATCACCTCGAAACCTGCGGCGCGGATAAGCCTGTTGAAAAGTGCGAGTCCAACGCCCTTGGTGTCGGGACAGCGGACGTATACTGTGTCAACGCCGTCAATATTGTCGGCTTCTCTCAGCACAGAGAAAAGGTTATGTGCCTGAGAAGTGTAGTCGTCTTTTTCGCCGAGAATAAGAGTGGGAATATTTATGTAAGGGGTGTCCTCTTTGTAGCAGATTGCCGCAGAGGTTTTGCCCTTTGCGTTTACGAAATCATAGAATTTCAGATCAGAGTAAGATTTGACAAGGTACACCTTTGCTTTTGGTGAATAGTGGCGGTACTTCATACCGGGAGAAGCCGCCTCGGCGCCGTCTTCGAGTTTGTTAAGGACTGCATCGCTGAGGGCTACTTCGCCTAGAACAGCGCGAAGTTCCTCCAGAGTAACTCCGCCGGGGCGAAGCACGGTGGGAACCTTGGTACACACAGTAATAACCGTGCTTTCGAGTCCTACGTCACTGCTTCCGCCGTCAATGACCGCGTCGATTCTTTCGCTGAGGTCATTCATAACATGTTGTGATGTGGTGGGACTGGGGCTGCCCGAGAGATTAGCTGAGGGTGCCGCTACGGGACAGCCTGCTGCCTTAATAAGCTTACGTGCAACTTCGTGAGAAGGAAGTCTCACGGCAACGGAGTCGAGAGTAGAAGTGACCTCTTTGGGGACTGTGTCCGATTTGGGCATAATAATAGTCAGAGGTCCCGGCCAGAAAGTTTCGGCAAGAAGTCGTGCTTTGTCCGAAAATTCTCTGACGAGATTATATTTTTCGATTTCTTCAATAGAACTTATGTGGACAATAAGGGGATTATCCGAAGGTCTGCCCTTAGCCTCAAAAATCTTCTTCACCGCTTCACCGCACAGAGCATTCGCGCCCAAGCCGTAGACAGTCTCTGTGGGCATACCCACAAGACCGCCGTTTCTGAGGATTTCTGCGGCGGTTTCTATGTCTTTGTTTGAAGCGGTAAGTAGTAGAGTTTTCATTTACTGTGAGTCCATACTTTCTTTGAGTTTTTCTGCTCGGTCAGCAGCGATTAAGGGTGCAATAACTTCTTCGAGATTACCCTCTAAAATACTGTCGAGTCTATATAGTGTAAGCCCGATTCTGTGGTCGGTAACACGATTTTCTTTGTAATTATATGTTCTGATACGTTCACTTCTGTCGCCTGTGCCGACCTGAGATTTTCTCTCGGCGGCAACCTTGTCTGCCTGAGCGTTTTGTTTTTCGCTGAGCAGACGGCTCCTCAGTACCTTCATAGCCTTGTCTTTGTTCTTGTACTGACTGCGCTCATCCTGACATTCTACCACGGTACCTGTGGGCAGGTGGGTGATACGGATTGCGCTGGAGGTTTTGTTGATATGCTGACCGCCTGCACCCGATGCGCGGAAAGTGTCGATTTTGAGGTCGGCGGGGTTTATTTCGATATCTACTTCCTCTGCTTCGGGAAGCACCGCGACGGTGACGGTAGAGGTATGAATTCTTCCGCCCGACTCGGTTTCGGGTACTCGCTGAACGCGGTGAACACCGCTTTCGTACTTGAGTTTTGAGTAAGCGCCCATACCCTCTATCATAAAGGAAACCTCCTTTATGCCACCAAGTCCTGTTTCGGTAATACTTAAAAGTTCTGTGGTGTAAGAAGCGCTCTCGGCGTACATTGAATACATACGATAAAGTACCGCTGAGAAAAGCGCCGCTTCGTCACCGCCGGCGCCCGCACGGATTTCTACGATAACGTTTTTGTCGTCGTTTTCATCCTTGGGCAAAAGCAAAATACGGAGTTCGCCCTCAAGTCGCATAAGGTCATCCTTTGCACTTTTGAGTTCCTCCTGTGCCATTTCCTTAAGTTCCGAGTCTGTATCGGCATCCGATAAAATCGAAAGCGACTCCTCGATAACCTGCTCTGAAGCCTTGTAGGCGCGGTAGGTATTGACAATAGGCTCTATTGAGTTCAGCTCTTTCATAATCTCGCGATAACGCTCGTTGTCCGAGGCTACAGCGGGGTCATAGAGCATAGTGCTGAGTTCCTGATATCTTTTTTCAAATATCTCTGTTTTTTTGAGCATTTTCTATCCTTTTTTGGCAGATTATGTGGTACTGCCGAGAATTTTCTTAATATTTTTCTCTGCTTTGGTGCGAGGGAGCATAACCTGATGAGAGCAACCCTCACAGGTCATTTTGAAGTCGATGCCTATACGGTCAACAACAAAGATTTTGCAGCCGCAGGGATGGGGCTTTTTCATTTCGAGTCTGTCGCCGACTTTGATATCCATGGGAGTCCTCCTGTAGTATTGTCAGGTTTCGGTACAGTAGTCGCGTACGCGATGCCAGAACTTCTCGTCTATTATAGCCTCGCAGAGTATGCCTTCGGCGGTGTATTCCTCGCTGATTAGGGTACCGCCCTTGCGGATTTCTGCCACTAATGATGCGTCAGAGAAAGGAACGAGAAGTTGCACTTTTTTCACTCTGACGGGGAGGTTATCCTCAATAGCCTGCAAAAGATCATCCATACCATCACCCGTACGGGCAGAGATGCGTACACTTGTACCGAGGTGGAAGGTGTCTATACTTTCGGTGAGCAGGTCGCATTTGTTGAGTACGGAGATAATGGGGGTTTCACCACAACCGAGTTCCTGCAGAAGTTCTCTTGTTACCTCGAGGTGAAGCTGTGCCTCCTCGGAACTTATATCGCAGACGTTCAAAATAATATCTGCCATTGCCGCTTCCTCCAAAGTAGACTTGAATGCCTCTACAAGGTGGTGGGGCAGTCGTCTGACAAAACCTACGGTATCAATAAGCATAACGCTGACGCCCGAGGGGAGTTTGAGAGAACGCGAGGTAGGATCCAAGGTAGCAAAGAGTTTGTCTTCTGCGAGTACTCCTGCTTCGGTGAGATAGTTCATCAGAGTAGATTTACCTGCGTTGGTGTAGCCTACTATAGCAACAGTGATAACGGAGTTTTTCTCTCTGCGACGGCGAAGTTCCGCGCGGTGGCTCTCAACATCACGAAGCTGTGCCTTGACGGTTTCCATACGGCGACGGATGTGACGCTTGTCGGTTTCAAGTTTAGTTTCACCGGGGCCTCGTGTACCGATACCGCCACCCAGTCGGGACAAAGCGATACCTTTACCCGTAAGTCTTGGGAGTGAATACTTGAGCTGAGCGAGTTCAACCTGAAGTTTACCTTCTTTGGAACGTGCTCTGAGAGAAAAAATATCGAGTATCAGAGTTGTACGGTCTACAACGCGGACGTCGGTTTCTGCTTCGATATTACGTATCTGAGTAGGAGTCAGTTCACAGTCGAAAATTATAAGGTCGATTTCCTCTGCTTCACAGTACTCTTTGATTTCTATGAGTTTACCGCTGCCGACACAGGTGGCTGTTTCGGGACGGTCGAGTTTCTGGGTAATAGAGGCAACAGGTTCGGCGCCCGCGCTCTCTACAAGTTCAAAAAGTTCCGAAAGCGAACTTTCGGCATCGTAGTCTCCCGTATCTACAGACACAAGCAGGGCTCGGTCGATTTTTTCACTTGTTTCTATAAGTTCCATACTAACCTCACAAAAAGGATTGTCTATTAGGTATACTCAAAAATAGTATAATATATCGGGCTGTATTTGTAAATATTTTGGGTTGAAATTATTCGCTTTTATGCTATAATCAGTATTAGATTTTTTACGCTGTTTAGTACATTTCGGCAGGTGATATTATGAAACAAAAGAGAACAGTTGCCATAAATGATATGTCCTGTATAGGTAAATGCTCCCTGACGGTGGCGCTTCCCATTATTTCCTCTCTCGGAATCGAGACGGTGGTATTGCCTACAGCGGTGCTTTCTGCTCATACTGCTTTTGAGGGGTTTACATTCCGCGACCTTACCGACGAGATGGAGCCTATCGCTGACCATTGGTACAAAAGAGGCGAGAGATTCGACTGTATTTACTCGGGGTATCTCGGTTCTTTGAGACAGATTGAACTGGTAGAAAATTTCATAGACAGATTCAAAGAAGAGAACACCAAGGTTATAATTGACCCGGTACTTGGAGACCACGGCAGACTCTACAAAAATTTCACCGAGGACTTTGCCCTTAAGATGGCAAAACTCTGCAAAAAAGCCGACGTTATAACTCCCAATTTGACAGAGGCGTCGTTTATGCTTCAAAGAGAATACGTGGGAGAAAAATACTCAGAGGAGTATATTATAAGTCTTTTGAGAGACCTTGCTTCTCTCGGCTCAAAGAAAATTGTCTTAACGGGTATCTCCTATGATGAAAAGCGTCTTGGTGTCGCTTGTTACGACTGTGAAAAAGATGAGTATTTTTACTATCCCGGTGAACGTATTGAGAGTATGTTCCACGGTACGGGGGATGTGTGGGCAAGTTCTTTTACGGGCGCTTTTGTCAAAGGTTACGACTTTACCGAAGCGGCAAAAATTGCGACCGACTTCACGGTAAAGAGCATCAAGGCTACCCTTGATGACAAAGAAAATCATTGGTACGGCGTAAAATTCGAAACCTGTCTTTCAGAGTTTAGCAGTAAATACGGAAAATAAAAGATGTGGACGGCACTCTGCCGTCCACTTTTTTGTGCTTAAATACTTGATGTCCGGGGGTTATGTATGGTATAATATATCGATTATAATTTGATTTTAGGAGATGTTTCATTTGAATCTCAACAGAATCGTTATCAAGGTGGGTACTTCCACCCTTACATATGAAAACGGAAAAGTTAATCTTCGCCGTGTTGAGCAACTTTGCAAGGTGCTTTGTGACCTGCAAAATCAGGGCAGGGATATTATCCTTGTGTCCTCGGGTGCTATTGGTGTAGGCGTAGGCAAGATGGGACTCCCTCAAAAGCCCTCATCTACTCCCGAGAAACAGGCACTGGCGGCTATAGGTCAGTGTGAACTGATGTTTATGTACGATAAACTTTTCGGCGAATATAACCACATGGTGGCACAGGTACTTCTTACTCGTGACGCGGTGGATTCAAAGCATAGAAAAGAGAACGTACTCAATACCTTCAACACCCTGCTCAGTATGGGAATTATCCCTATTGTAAACGAAAACGATACCGTGGCAATTGATGAATTGGAAGGTCACAACTTCGGCGATAACGATATGCTCTCGGCAATTGTTGCAAAACTTGTTGGTGCAGACGCACTTATTATTCTGACCGATATTGACGGACTGTATGATTCCGATCCCAGAAAGAACCCCGATGCAAAGCGTCTGGAAAGGGTAGAGGAAATTACCGAGGAGATTGAGAATATGGCGGGCGGAACAGGCTCCAACAGAGGTACCGGCGGTATGACTACGAAGGTTATGGCGGCGAAGTATGTCACTGAGGCAGGAGTGGACTGTTACGTAATAAGCGGTGATAATCCTCAGCGTATTTACGAGGTAGCAGACGGCAAGTCTGTGGGTACATTATTTCAAAAAAGAAAATAAACTTCTCGATATTAAGGAGATATTATTATGACTATTTTAGAAATGGGAAAAAGAGCAAAGTCCGCTTCACGAGTGCTTTCCTCATCATCAAGTGAGCAGAGGACAAAGGCTTTGTATGCTCTGGCAGATGCTCTGGAGAGAAACTGCGAATATATACTCAGCGAAAATAAAAAAGACCTCGATGCAGGTGAAAATTCCGGAATGAGCAAGGCGCTCCTTGACAGACTTGCACTTACCACAGAGCGTATTCACGCTATGGCAGAGGGTGCAAGACAGGTGGCGGCTTTCCCTGATCCCATAGGTACCGTACTGTCGGGTAATGTGCTCGCAAACGGCCTCGAAGTTACTAAGGTGAGAGTACCCTTGGGTGTTATCGGTATTATCTACGAGGCACGTCCCAATGTTACTGCGGATGCGGCTGCTTTGTGTCTTAAATCGGGTAACGTGGTTATCCTCCGCGGCGGAAAAGAAGCGATCAACTCCAATATGGCAGTAGCACAGGTTATGCGCGAGGCTATCAAAGAAAGCGGTCTGCCCGAAGATTCGGTGCAACTCGTTTCTGATACTTCAAGACAGAGTTCCATAGAACTTATGGGACTTACAGATTACCTTGACGTGCTTATTCCCAGAGGCGGTGCAGGACTTATTAAGGCTACCGTTGAGAATGCAAAAGTTCCTGTTATTGAAACAGGAGCAGGTAACTGTCACGTGTATATAGACGAATTTGCAGACATAAAAATGGCGGCGGATATTGTCTTTAATGCAAAGACTTCACGTCCGTCCGTATGTAACGCTATTGAAACTGTGCTTGTCCACAAGGCTGTGGCTGAGAAGGCTCTGCCCGTGATGAAAGCGGAACTTGACAAGATGAACGTCGAGATAAGAGGCTGCGAAGTTACCAAGTCTGTTTTGGGCGATTCTGTCATAGATGCCACAGAAGAGGACTACTACACCGAGTACCATGATTACATCCTTGCGGTTAAGGTTGTAGACAGTATTGACGAGGCTATAAGCCATATTGCACAGTACTCTACAGGACACAGCGAGTGCATTGTTACAGAAAATTACCACAACGCAAATATGTTTACCCATCAGGTGGACAGCGCGGCGGTTTACGTGAACGCTTCCACAAGATTTACCGACGGCGGTGAGTTCGGACTTGGTGCAGAGATTGGTATATCAACACAAAAACTCCATGCCAGAGGCCCGATGGGTATCAACGAACTTACCAGCATGAAGTTTATTATCAAGGGTTCAGGTCAGGTCAGAGTTTAATTTTCTGAGATTTATATTATCAGATAAAGCAAAGCGAGAATCAAAGTCGGGTCGTTGCTGCCTTCGCTTGACAACACCATAATCAGCAGCAAAATCAGGAGTTTTTCCTTATCCTCAAATAACTTATCTGCCCCGTTTATGTTAAGCATCGGGAACAGATTGTTTGATGCAGGAGGGTTTTCGGGCGGGAAAGGTGCCGAATCTGCTTCTTTTTGTTTTGTGACCGGTGGAGAAACGGAGTCGTTTCTTCTTTGTTTAGTATGGGATGAGGGTGTATGAGATCCTCCTTGTTGAGTGTGGGAGTTGTTTCGGTGCATTTCCTGTGCACGGCGCAAGGCCTCCATTTCCATCGAATCTATTTCGGGGCAACTCCTTTCCTCAGAGTAGTCCTGCCTGTCTGATCATAGGCAGAACTTTCATAATTCTCAGCATTTTTTCTGCTTCATCAAGGCGGTGACGTTTGCTCTCGGACAAAAACGGCTTGAGCGAGCGCAGCAGAATTGTCGATTCGTCCTCTTTGTTTGCACAGTTGAGCAAAGGCAGGAACTTGGCAATAAGCGACATCACCTCAGGACTCAGATTTAAGCCTTGTTCATAGGATGGTTTTGACTGAGCGAGGTTTCCCGACAACAGTCCGCCAAGAGCAGATAAGTCAGGGGCGGATGTGCTTTGAGAAGGTTGGGCATTACTATTGCTTTGTGATGTATTTCCCGTCAGTCCAAGAGATTTCCCCAGTTCCATTATTTTGCTCATAGCGTCAGGGTCCGAGAGGACACTCTGGAGGGTATCGTTTAAGTCAGCCATTGGAACTCAACCTCCTGATAAGGGACTGGACAGCAGGATTTTCCATTATTTTTCTTGTCTCATCGGGATTTTGGAGCAAAGACAGTACTCTTTGCTGAGTAATGGGGTCAAGCCCCTTGATAAGTCCCTCTATGTTTCCCGCTTTTGCGTTTTGTGCTATATTGTCGGAACTTAAGTTCAGATGTTTCGATAACATCTCGAGGAGTTCCTTTTGATTATTTGCCATAATAACACCCCCTTTATCTTATGAATGTCATTACCATAATATGACGGAAAGGAATTTATGCGAATACTTGTTGTTTCGGATACTCACGGTGATATACGTAACCTGACGGAAGCGATCCGCACCAATTCCTCTGCCGAGGTGGTTATTCATTGTGGCGACGGTGCAGATGAACTCGAGGAAGCAAAAAAGATGTTTCCAAACAGAATGTTTATCTCGGTCAGGGGTAACTGTGATTTATTTTCTCAGTCGCCCGATACTCAGTCCATTACCCTTGAGGGTAAGCGTATTTTTGTCACCCACGGACATCTTTACAACGTCAAAAGAGATTTGCTCAATCTTAAGTTTGGTGCAAAAGAGGCTCAGGCGGATATAGTGATTTTTGGTCATACACACATCCCGCTTGAACTTTTTGATGACGGGGTTTATTATCTTAACCCGGGCAGTCTCAGAGGATATGGCGGAAGTTACCTTTCTCTGGAGATTACAAAGGCAGGAGTAATGACAAGAATACTACAAATTGGCGGCTAACATTTTACTGTAGAAATTAAAATTTATTTATGATATACTTAGATAAGCACAGGGACAAAGAGGTGATATGTTTTGAAATTTTCCGATTTTGATTTTTCGGCTCAGATAAAAAAAGAGTTGACTTCGATGGAGAGTTCCAGACGTATGCCTCACGCTATAATTATCACAGGCGGTGACGAGGACAGCAGAAAAAACCTCTGTACTCAACTGTCTATGTGGGCGGTATGTAACTTCGAGGGTGAACGTCCTTGCTCACAGTGTCCCCAGTGCCATAAGGCAAAAAGTGAGAATCACAGCGATATTTACTTTGCCAAAGGTTCGGGCAAGACAAATATTATTTCTGTAGAAGAAATAAGAAACATAAATCTCGATACCGCCATTATTCCCAACGAGGCTTCGCGCAAGGTTTATATATTCTATGACGCAGATAAGCGGATGAGAGTCGAGGCTCTGAACGCTTTTCTGAAAACTCTGGAGGAACCTGCTCAGGATATTCTATTTCTGTTGACGGCGGAGAATTCTGCCGCTTTGCCCGAGACGATTCTCTCGCGCTGTACGGTTATATCGCTCGAAGCGTCAGAGGAAATCAGCGACAAAGCAAAAGATCAGGCAACCGAGATACTTATGGGTATTATCGATATAAATGAACTCTCTCTGCTCAAGGCTACCTTGATACTGACAAACAGAGCGGTAGTGATGGAGGTTTTGCCCGTGGTGAGAAGTTTGCTGTCCGACGCGCTCGCATTGTCTGTCGGGGCTGATACCCTTTATGACGAGGACTTGGCACAGAAACTCAGAATGAAGCTTACTAAGGATAAAATAATCGGACTTATAGATGCAACAAACGATGCCTTAAATAAAACAAATCGCAACGTTAATCTGACACTTATGTCAACCTGGCTTTGCGGAGAATACAGGAGGATTTCATGGCAGAAGTAGTAGGTGTCCGCTTTAAAGAAGTGGGCAAGATATATTATTTTGCTCCCGGTGAGGAGAAGTTCAAGTCGGGAGATATGGTTGTTGTAGAGACTGCACGAGGAGTTGAGTGCGGTCAGATTGCAACGGGTAACAGAGAAGTACCCGACGAGGAGATCGTGCATCCCCTCAAGAGTATCATACGCAGAGCTACCGACGGTGACCTGAAGAAGTTAGAAGATAACAAAGAGCAGGAAAAACGTGCTTACGATATAGCGGTCAAGAAAATTGCCGAACATAAACTTGAGATGAAACTTGTAAACGTTGAGTACACCTTTGACGGAAGCAAGGTTTTATTTTACTTTACTGCGGACGGCAGAGTTGACTTCAGAGCATTGGTCAAGGATCTCGCGTCTGTGTTCAAAACAAGAATTGAACTCAGACAGATTGGTGTCCGTGATGAAGCAAAGATGCTTGGCGGACTGGGTGTATGCGGTAAACAGTTCTGTTGCTCAAGTTTTCTCGGCGAGTTCCAGCCTGTATCAATAAAAATGGCAAAGGAGCAGGGTTTGTCCCTCTCTCCCGTGAAAATTTCGGGTACCTGCGGACGACTGATGTGTTGTCTTAAATACGAGCAGGACGCCTATACCGATCTGATTCGCAATACTCCTAAGTTCGGTGCTTTGGTCAAGACACCTCTCGGCAAGGGTACCGTAGTTGAGGTAAGCCTACTGACAGGTACTTTGAAGGTCAAGATGAACGACACTCCTCCCGAGGCGGCACCCCAGGTGTTCAAGGTTAAGGATGTCAAGGTGCTGAAAGACGGAACCATCCGTGTAGACAAGAAAGAACTCGAGGCACTCAAGGATCTGGAATAATCCGAAATTTTTATTAGTAAAAATTTTATAGCAACGATTTTCAGAAATTTTCGTCGAAATATTGCATTTTCTGAAAAGTATGCTACAATGATATCAGAAATTAATAAGGAGGTGCCTACCATGGCATATATTATCAATGACGATTGCATTTCCTGCGGCGCATGCGCAGATGAGTGTCCTTGTGGCGCTATCTCCGAGGGCGATGGCAAGTATGTGATTGACGCTGACGCTTGTGCTGATTGCGGTGCTTGTGCAGACGTATGTCCCGTTGCTGCTCCTCAGCCAGAGTAATTCTCTAAGAGAAAATGAAACTGCACCCCTCATTTCCGCATAGTCGGAGCAGGGGTGCTGTTCTTCTTTACGGGAGATTTTGTGAAATTCAGGTTAATTTATATATTGGGTGATTAGTCACTCAAAGGAGGGAACGAGATTGCTCTTACAAGGCGAACATTTTGAGCCTTTGGGTAATGGAATAGAGATTATAGTAAGCGACAGTTTTCACTTTACCACCGATACTATACTTCTGGCAGATTTTGCGAAAGTACGCAAGAGTGACAGAGCGGTGGATCTTGGTACGGGCTGTGGCACTATTCCTATGCTGTGGATGAGGCACAACCCTCCGAAAGAAGTTTACGGAGTAGAAATCTTCAGTACGGGTGCGGATATGCTCAGACGAAGCGCGGAACATAATTTTTTATCAGAAATAATACACTCCGTCTGCGCAGATCTGAGAGATCTTAAGGGCAAGATACCTTTCGGATATTTTGACCTCGTTACCTGTAACCCTCCCTATAAACTTTCGGGTGGCGGAGTTGAAAGCGGAGAAATACACGAACTCCACGCAAGACACGAACACACCTGCACCTTGGAGGACGTTATTGCTACAGCTTCAAGACTTCTGCAGTTTTCGGGCAGATTGTGTATATGTCAGCGTCCCGAGAGACTGACCGATGCTATGTGCCTTATGAGAAAATACGACGTAGAGCCCAAGCGACTCCGCCTTGTTCAGGGAAAAGGTCACAAAGCACCCAAACTGTTTTTGCTTGAGGGTAAGCGTGGCTCAAAAGAGGGCAATCTTGTGACGGAGCCTACCTTGATTATAGAGAATGAAGATGGCACATTTACTGAAGAAATGAACAGTATTTACGGATGCTACAAGCAAGGGGCAGGGAGTAAGTAATATGGAAGAAAACAAGTGCGCAGTATTATACGTGGTGGGTACACCTATCGGAAATCTTTCCGACCTGAGCCCTCGGGCGGCACAGACCTTGGAGAAGGTAGATTTTATTGCCGCAGAGGACACAAGAGTTACAGTAAAACTCCTCAATCACCTTGGTATCAAAAAACCTATGGTGAGTTATTTTGAGCATAATAAACAGTTCAAGGGTGAGTATATCTGCGAAAGAATACTCGCAGGGGAAAACTGTGCCGTAGTAACGGATGCAGGTATGCCCTGTATATCGGACCCCGGTGAAGAACTCATAAAACAATGTGCCGAGCGTGGCATAAAAACCGAGGTTGTACCCGGTCCTTCTGCGGTTATATCGGCTCTTTGTGTGTCGGGACTCTCAACAGGCAGGTTTACTTTCGAGGGTTTTTTGTCTGTTAACAAGAAAAGCAGAAAAGAACATCTTGAGTCGCTTGTAAACGAGAAGCGGACTATGATTTTCTACGAGGCACCTCATAAACTTGCGAACACTCTGAAGGATTTTCTGGAAACTTTCGGAGAGAGAAAACTCACTATCGCGAGAGAACTGACAAAACTTCACGAGGAGATTATCCGTACCGATACAGCTAAGGCTTTTGAGATGTACGGTGACGGTTCTCTTAAGGGTGAGATTGTCCTGATACTCGAGGGTGCAGGCGAAAGTGCCGTGGAGGAATACTCTCTCTCGGATGCAGTCGCTCTTGCAAAAAAACTAATTGACGAGGGAGCAAAACCCACCCAGGCGGCAAAGGACGCAGCAGCCATAACGGGTGTTAAGAAAAACGATATTTACAGGGAACTGATATAATGTCTTACAACGAAATTTTAGAAAAAATACACTCCCTAAATAAATTTGGCTCTCGTCCCGGACTTGATAGAGTAGAGAAACTTCTCGAAAAACTCGGCAATCCTCAGGATAAGCTTCGCTATGTCCATGTAGCAGGTACCAACGGCAAAGGCTCTGTGTCGGCGGCGGTGGCGTCTGTGCTTAAGTTTTCGGGTTTCAAGACGGGACTGTTCATCTCTCCGTATATAACAGATTTTTGCGAGAGAATACAGATTGACGGAGTACCTATTCCTCACGATGACCTGGTGAGTGTGGCGGAGTATGTGTTTACTTTTGTCGATGAACTGAACAAAGAGGGAATTATCATAACGGAATTTGAGTTCGTGACAAGTGTTGCGTTTGAATATTTCAGACGTATGAATACCGATATTGTAGTGCTGGAGGTAGGACTTGGAGGTAGGCTTGACTGTACAAACGTCATCCCGAGTCCCGAGTGTGTGGCGATAACCCGAATCGGGCTTGACCATACGGATATTCTCGGCGAAACAATTTCAGACATAGCCTATGAAAAATGCGGTGTTATTAAAAGTAAAACAAAGGTTGTATCCTCACCGCAACATGCTGAAGTTTCAGCAGTGATTGAAAACACTTGCAAGGAATTGAATGTTAGACTTCGCTTTTCTGATGATATACCGCTTCAGGTGATTTCCTCAGATTTATCGGGAACTGTCTTTTCTTATTTGGGAGTTAAACATCATCTGCACCTTGTCGGTGAACATCAGATTGAAAACGTAAAAACCGCTTTGGGTGTTGTAGAGGAACTGTCTGCTTCAGGCTTTGAAAGAATTACCGCCGATGCAATATCAAAGGGTATATTCAATACCCAAAACCCCGCCCGATTTGAACTTTTGGGACAAAGTCCCGTGGTGATTTTAGACGGCGCTCATAATCCCGACGGAATGAGTACCTTTTCGTCGGCGGTCAAAAAGCATTTTGGTGGCGATAAGGGTATCCTCATTATGGGAATGCTCGCTGATAAGGACTCCGCCTTGTCGGTAAAATATATAGAGGGACTTTTTTTGAAGGTGTATACAGTGCCTATCAATAACCCCAGAGCATTGACTCACGAGCAAATGGCAAGGGTCTGTGAGCCTTACTTTGAGAGTGTTATCTCTACAGAAAGCATAGAGGAGGCTTTTGACAAAGCCTATGCCGAGGCAGTAGAAAAGGGTGTTCACCTGTGTATATGCGGATCTCTGTACCTTGCGGGCGAAATCCGACCATATGCTATGAAAAAAATACGTGACTGACTTAATTCGTCAGCTTGTGACAACTGAATAATACAAATTTTTATGTCCATACTTATTACAATAGGTATGGACATATTTTTTTAGGATGTGAGAAAATGCTTGAACTTCAAAGAGAAGAGGGAGTAATGACGGCGTTGCTTACGGGAGAACTCGACCAGCATCGGTGCGCCCTTTTAAGAAAGAAAATAGACTCCGCCACTGAGAGGGAACGCCCAAGAGTGTTGTGTCTGGATTTTTCCGGGGTGCAGTTTATGGACAGTTCGGGTATCGGACTTGTTATGGGCAGATACCGACAGATGAGTATGCTTGGGGGCAGGCTTAAAGTAGTGAACGTACCTGCACATCTTGAGAAGATGTTTACCTTGTCAGGGTTGCAGAGATTGGGGGTAATGTAAATGACTTTGCAAAACGAAATGAATTTGAGTTTTTCTGCAAAAAGTATCAACGAGGGTTTTGCACGTTCGGCGGTGGCGGCATTTGTTATGAGCCTTGACCCGACTGTATGTGAACTAAGCGATATAAAAACCGCTGTTTCAGAGGCGGTGACAAATTGTATTGTTCACGGATACAAAGACTGCGTGGGTACAGTATACATAAACGTACGGATAACTGAAAATAAGAAAGTGATTATCCGTATAAGGGACAAAGGTTGCGGAATAGAGGACATTGACAAGGCGATGGAACCTCTTTTCACCACAGGTGGCGAGGACAGAGCAGGACTTGGCTTTGCGGTAATGCAGAGTTTTATGGACAAGGTGTCCGTCAGGTCAAAGCCCGGAAAAGGTACCACAGTAAGGTTTGAGAAAAACCTGAGCAAAGAGGGTTAAATGAAAGACCGAGACCGCATAATAGAGGAGAATACAGGGCTTGTGCACGCTTGTGCAACACGATTCAGCGGACGAGGAATAGAGTACGAGGACTTGTATGCAGGAGGATGCATAGGGCTTATCAAGGCGGCGGATAATTTCGACGAGAGTCTGGGGTTCAGATTTTCCACCTATGCCGTACCTGTTATTCTCGGAGAAATCAAGCGGATGTTCCGTGACGGCGGAAGTGTCAAAGTAAGCCGAAGCCTTAAGGAACTGAGCCTTAAGGTAAGTCGCGTTATAAGTGAGTTTGAAAAATTAAACGGAACGGCACCTACAATTTCTCAAATAAGCGAGATTCTGTGTATCTCAAAGGAGCAGGTGTCAGAGGCTATGGAGGCTTCGAGGTATCCGCTTTCTTTATCTCTTAGCAACGAGGAAGAAGATGCACAATATGACGTGGCGGTTCCCTGCGAGGAGGAAAGACTCACCGAGAAACTAACCTTGCACCAGGTGATTGACGAACTGTCGGAAAATGACAAAATGCTCATACACCTCAGGTATTTCGGCAACAAGACACAGACCGAAACTGCCTGCGTGTTGGGTATGACTCAGGTGCAGGTCAGCCGTCGGGAAAAGAAAATTCTCTCACTGCTCAGAGAAAAAATGACCGTATAAAAATAAAAAGCCTGCACACTAAAAAGTGTACAGGCTTACTTTATCTATCAGATGTCGAGTCCCTCTGTGGTCTTCCAGAAACTGTCAAGATGTGTCTTGATAATCTCTACACCGCCCGAGGAGTTACTCTCTATGTTGAGGGGCATAATGGGATCGTGAACGGAAAGACGAAGCAAAAACCAGCCGTCACCGTTATTTTTGTCAAAGGAAACGCGGATACCCTCGCGGTTGTCGGGAGCAATATGCCAGTCATCTCTTTCTTCAGCGAATTTGAGAAGCTGAGCGATAACTCTCTCTCCGCAACTGCGGAAGTCCTCCTCTAAAATCTTTATACGGATTTCCTTTTGCTCCAGGGGCTCTTTGAGCGAACTGATAAGGTCAGAGATTGTCTTACCTTCTTTGCGAAGCTGAGCGGCTTTGATGATGATTTTTGTGCAGAGATAAGCGCCGTCGTCGAGGAAGTAGTTTTCCTGCATAGCCGCGTGGCCCGAGGTCTCAATTGCCAAGGGACAAGAAATGCCCTGAGCGTTGAGTTCGATTGCTTTGTCGATAACGTTTTTGTATCCTCTGCGATAGCGGTAATGTTTACCGCCCAGAGTATCCTCGATAAACTCTTTGAGTCCGTCAGATGTAATGGAATCGGTGACGATGGTACCGCCCGGAGTATTCTCGAGAGCAATAGCGGATGCAAGAGCCACAAGGCGGTTGCGGTTGATTTCGCTGCCTTTGTTATCTACAACGGCTCCGCGGTCAACGTCGGTGTCGAAAATAACACCGAGATCTGCTTCACTGGAGATAACAGCCTCGGAAATCGCCTTCATAGCCACGGGACTTTCGGGGTTGGGAACGTGATTCGGGAACATACCGTCGGGGTCAAGATAACGGCTGCCCTTTGTATCGGCACCAAGTACAGCGAGAACTTTCTCAGCATAGAAACCGCCTACGCCGTTTCCTGCATCAACTGCAATACGGAAACCCTCCAAAGGCAGATCGTAGTTGTCGGCATTAACTTCCTTTTTGATGAGTTCACAGAGAATCTCTGCATACTGAGACATAAAATCTACTTTTTCGATAGTACCTCCCTGAGTAATTTCGGGAGTCTTTTCATCCTGGGCAAACTCAAGAATTTTTGTTATATCAGCGCCCTCAAGTCCTCCCTGACGGGTAAAGAACTTGAGTCCGTTTCTGTTGAAAGGATGATGGCTGGCGGTAATCTGTACTGCACCGTCACAACCGAGTTTTACCGTTGTCATAAACATAGAGGGGGTGGAGGCAAGGTCACAGTAAATAACCGAGCAACCGAAAGTTTTGAGAGTGTTCATAACCACATCGGCGATTCTCTCTCCCGAGATGCGGCTGTCGCGACCGATAGAGATTTTGAGATCTGAGGCTTTTTTGCCTGTTTTCTCAGAAAGCCACATAGCAAAACCGCCTGCCATATTTTTGACGGCTTCGTTTGTAAGGTTGAGCGCCTCACCCTCGACGCCTTCGCTTGCAACACCGCGGATATCGGTACCGCTTTTAAATTGTTTATAGAAATCGTTAAGCATATTTAGTCCTCCGTTTCACTATATACGCATATTATACATTAATTTTATCAGTATCACAAGTCCATATATCGAGTCTAAAAAGTGATTTTTGCTATATTCGTTGATTTCAATAAACAAATGCATTTCTAAGTGGTTTTTAGGTACAAAGTGACTAACAGTCCGAAAGCAGTTTAACTTTAGTCTATAAAAACCTTGTGAAAACTGCACATAAAAAGCGTGAGATAATAGGTGATTATTATATGCGAGATGTCATATTGCACAAAACAAACGCCTCGGAATTATTGACAATAACGAAAAATTGAGTATAATGTAATTGTCAGGTCATTAGTCCACCTGATGTACTGATGCTACACAATCTCAAAATTATCAGTACTTTTTAGGAACATGCCAAATGGTAAATGGCAGCACGAAATTTTATATTTGTAAAAGGAGGAAACTTTATGAACACAGTCATAAGTTTACACAACATCGAAGTCGATAAGTTCCTCACCGTGCTTGACACTTGCAAGGGCAATGTATATCTTGTAACCCGTGAGGGAGACCACCTCAACCTTAAAAGCAAGCTTTGTCAGCTCATCGGCTTAACACAGCTGATCGAGGGCGGAAAGATTTCCGAGGCTTACATCCTCTGTGACAATCTCGAGGATGAGAGCAGACTGTTCAGATTCGGTCTTTACGGAGATTTGGGAACAAAGACTGCATAATTTATGCTATCGACGATTACTTCGTTTCACGTTTAATCAAAACCTAAAAGCAGAGGTACCGCTTGTATATCAAGCGGTACTTTTGCTTTTAGAAGCGTACACATCACGAAGCCCTCAAAACTCCTACGCGACAACAAATTTGCCGTTCGAATCATCACAAAAGACTTGAAAGTTACACCTGCTTAGTGTAAAATACAATTTAGTGTTCCGCTTGTCGGAACAGATCAGTTCGCAATATCCTGATCGGACTTACGTCCCAACAAAACTACGGAGGAATTTAATATGAAAACAAAAAGCGCAAACACCACGCTGTATATGGTACAGGCGGCGATTATCACGGCGCTGTACGTTACGGTGAACTATGCTCAGGAACTGATAGTTCCTGCCTCAACCATCGGTCCCGTTCAGTTGAGGCTGAGCGAACTTCTTTGCACGCTGGCTTTATTTACTCCGGCAGCGATTCCGGGACTGACTGTCGGATGCCTCTTGTCCAATATAATATCGACGGGAGTACTTCCTTTGGATATGGTACTGGGTACCTTGGCGACACTTTTGGCGGCGGTATGTGCCTATTACCTGCGCAACGTGAAGTTATGGTCAATTCCGATTCCGGCACTGTTTATGCCTGTAATATTCAACGGCATAATAATCGGACTTGAGTTAGAAATCTTCTTCATCGAGGGTGCGTTTACCTTTACAGGCTTCTTAATTCAGGCAGGTCTTGTGGCTTTGGGCGAGTTAATTGTCTGTGTGGTGCTTGGAATTCCTTTTTATTTTCTTCTGAAGAAATTACCTTTGTTTAAGAATAACAAGTAAAAAACGCTACGGATTTTGTCCGTAGCGTTTTAATTTTGTCTTTTATCTATCAGCCGAAGTCGAATTCTTCTCTGTGCTTATCTTTGAAAATATCAAAGAGTGTCTGCAAAAGTTCCTCGTCCTCGATGCTTTCGTAAGATTCGTTCTCATCGTCAAGGGAAGTAATCTTAAGAATTACAACCTCGCCTGCATCCTCGTCCTCGGTGGGGAAAAGGTAGATGTATTCAATGCCCTCGTACTCAATAACGTCAAGAAACTCAAACTCAACGTTGTTGCCGTTTTCGTCCTCAAGTACCATTACAAGGCCATCTTCTTCCTCCTCGTCGAGAGGAATGTTCTTCATATCTTCTGCCATAAAATCAGCCTCCTATTTTTTGATTAGTACTGCTTACCCCAGTATACCATATGCTTTGCGGGTTTACCGCAACATACACAGGTGTCGGAGAGGTTTTCTTCCTCAAAGGGGATACAACGGGACTTGACGCCGCCTGTTTCCTCTTTGATTTTTTCCTCACAAGCGGTGTCGCCGCACCACATCGCCTTGATAAATCCGGGGGTTTCCTTGGCGGTGGTGAGGAACTGCTCGTAAGATGTAGCCTCAAAGGTCTTTGCCTTCATATTTTCGAGTGCGCGGTTATACATATCATCGTGGATAATATCAAGAAGTTTTGCGATTTCTTCGGAAATATTATCGAGGGACACAAAAATCTTCTCTCGTGTATCTCTGCGTACAAGTACACACTGGTTTTTCTCGATATCCTTGGGACCGAGTTCAAGACGGAGAGGAACACCCTGCATCTCGTACTGAGAGAACTTCCAGCCGGGGGAGTTGTCGCTCGCGTCGAGTTTAATGCGGAAGTTTTTCTTAAGGATTTCTGCAACCTCGTATGCCTTATCCAAAACGCCCTCTTTATGCTGAGCAATAGGAACAACAGCCACCTGTACAGGAGCAACTCTGGGGGGAAGGATAAGCCCGTCGTCGTCGCCGTGTACCATAATGATGGCACCGATCATACGGGTAGAAACACCCCAGGATGTCTGGTGGGGGAAGTGGAGTTTGTTATCTCTGCCCTGGAATGTAATACCGAAACTCTCCGCAAAGCCTGTGCCGAAGTAGTGGGTAGTACCGCCCTGAAGAGCAACGCCGTTGTGCATCATAGGCTCAATAGTGTAGGTAGCCTCTGCGCCTGCGAATTTTTCTTTCTCGGTTTTTCTGCCCACAACAGCGGGAATAGCAAGAGTTTCGCGGTAGAAGTCCTCGTAAACTTTCAGCATACGGAGTGTTTCCTCCTCAGCCTCAGCCTGAGTTTCGTGCATAGTGTGACCTTCCTGCCACAAAAACTCGGAGGTTCTCAGGAAAGGACGGGTTGTCTTCTCCCAACGAACTACAGAACACCACTGATTATAGAGTTTGGGCAGGTCGCGGTATGTATTGATAATCTTTGCATAATGTTCACAGAAAAGAGTCTCGGATGTAGGACGTACACAAAGACGCTCTGTGAGTTTTTCACTTCCGCCGACAGTTACCCAGGCACACTCGGGAGCAAAGCCCTCTACGTGGTCCTTTTCTTTCTGGAGAAGGCTCTCGGGAATGAACATAGGCATATATACATTCTCGTGGCCTGTTTCCTTGAAACGTCTGTCAAGGTCGCGCTGGATATTCTCCCAGATAGCGTAGCCGTAAGGTCTGATTACCATACAGCCTTTAACACCCGAGTAGTCGACAAGTTCTGCCTTCTTGACTATATCGGTGTACCATTTTGCGAAGTCCTCGTCTCGGCTTGTGATAGCCTCAACCATTTTTTTATTGTCTGCCATATAAACACCTCTTGTAGGATAATATACATAAGGTAATTATACATACAAATACGATATATTTCAAGTCTTTTTCAGATTTTGGGGCATATACGATCTGTCTCAAAAATAAAAACCGACTGCAAAATACATTGCAGTCGGTAGTCTGATAATAGATAAGCTCTTCTATTCTTTTAATCAGGTGTTTGCTTCGATATAAGCAACCAACTGACCGAGGGTTCTGATGTTGTCAATTTCCTCGTCGGGAATCTCAACTTCGAACTCGTCCTCAATAGACATAAGCAGGTCTACAACGTCAAGAGAGTCTGCACCCAAATCGTCCTGAAGATTTGTCTCAGGTGTGAGTGTGTCCTCTTCGATGTCAAACTGATCTGCGAGAATAACTTTTACTTTCTCTAAAACCATGATAAACGCCTCCTGAAATACGGGTGCCTTTAGATTTGTGTACAACAGGCACCTTTATAAAAACAGAACGAAGTCTGTTTCTGACTTGATAATCAAGCCTCCTTGGACTTGAAGAATTTGAATACCAAAGCTGCGAGTACACCGCCAACGAGGGGAGCAACAATGAATACCCAAACGTTTGCGAGAGCGTCACCGCCTGCAAACAGAGCAGGACCGAAGCTTCTTGCGGGGTTTACGGATGTACCGGTGAAGTGAATACCGAAGATATGTACAAGGGTAAGTGTAAAGCCGATAACAAGACCTGCTACCTTGGAATACTCGGGCTTGGAAGTAACACCGAGAATTACGAATACGAATACGAAAGTAAGGATAACTTCGATAATGAGTGAAAGCCAGATGTTGCCTTCATAAAGACCATTTGCACCGTAACCGCAGTCACTGCCCAGAAGGGGAGTGAGAAGTGCAGCACCTGCCACAGCACCTGCAAACTGAGCGATAACATAGCCGATGAAGTCCTTGAAAGACATTCTGCCGTCAACGAGCATAGCGATTGAAACAGCGGGATTGATGTGGCAACCGGACACGTTACCTACAGAGTAAGCCATACCAACGATTACAAGTCCGAAAGCAAGGGCTGTCAGAAGATAAGCGGTGTTTGCGTCTGAAGTAGAGCAACCAACTGCTGCTGCGGTGCCACAAGCGAAGAGAACCAGTACGAAGGTGCCGATAAACTCAGCAACATACTTTTTGATACTTTCCATTAAGGTCAACCTTTCTGTTATTAAATTTTACGAGTCAGAAACCTGACACTAAAAACATATTATTGTGAATTTAAGATGATGTCAATAGTTTTTGGAAAATTAAACAATTTTGTAACTAAACCCGTAATAGATAAAATCTGCCTGTAAATAATAAGGACTCCACTCAGATAAGAGGAGTCCTTTTGTTTTGTTTTTTAGAAATTAAGCCTCTGTGAAGAATTTATCGTGGAGGATACGTACAGCCTTGTCAGCGTACTCTTTGCGGATAAGTACAGAGATTTTGATTTCGCTTGTGGAAATCATATGGATATTGATGTTTGCGTCAAAGAGAGCCTCGAACATATCTGTTGCAACACCTGCGTGGCTTTCCATACCTGAGCCTACGATGGATACCTTTGCAACGTTGTCGTTCATAGAAATATTTACACCCTCGTGACGGCTGACGAATTTTTCTGTGAGGAGGTCAACTGCTACCTGACCGTTTTCTTTGTTAACGGTGAAGGAGATGTCCTTGGTCTTATCTCTGCCGATAGACTGGAGAATGATATCTACGTTGATGTTTTTTGCAGAGAGAATAGAGAAAAGCTTGAATGCAAGACCTGGCTCGTCGGGAATATTTGTAACTGAAATACGAACGATGTCCTCGTCTTTTGCAACGCCTGAAATAAGTAATTTTTCCATTTTAGTATGCTCCTTTACAATGGTACCGGGTTTATTGGTAAGGCTTGAGAGTACCTCAAGCTCGATTCCGTATTTTTTAGCAAGTTCTACAGAACGGTTGTTGAGAACCTGTGCGCCAAGAGTGGCGAGTTCCAGCATTTCGTCATAAGAGATTTCGGAGAGTTTTATGGCACCGGGGACTTTTCTGGGGTCTGCGGTGTAAACGCCCTCAACGTCTGTGAATATCTGACACAAATCTGCGTGCATTGAAGCAGCGATGGCAACGGCGCTTGTGTCTGAACCGCCACGACCTAAAGTAGTGATGTCATCGTGCTTATCAAGTCCCTGGAAACCTGCTACAACTACGATGTTCTTCTTGGAAAGTTCGTTGCGGATTCTCAGAGGATCGACCTTTTGAATACGTGCGCTTGTGTGGTTAGAGGAGGTAAGGAAGCCTGCCTGCCAACCCAAGAGAGAAACTGCGGGACAGCCCATACTCTGAATTGCCATAGCGAGTAAGGAGATGGAAATCTGCTCGCCTGCTGCAAGAAGCATATCCTTTTCTCTGCCTGATGCGTTAGGATCGATTTCCTTATACTTTTCAATCAGGTCATCAGTGGTGTCGCCCTGTGCAGATACAACAACTACCACATCGTTACCCTTTTTATAGGTGTCGGTTACGATTCTTGCAACGTTGCGGACGCGGTCTGCATCAGCAACTGAGGAACCGCCGAACTTCTGTACGATTAAACTCATTTCTTTCAATACCTTTCTTTATAGATTAACCGGGAGTAATCGAAATTAAAGATTACCCAGTCTTATCAGAGAGAGAACTCTGACACCCAGAGATTCAAGTTCGTCTTTTGCTTTGAGGATGTCGCCGTAGGTCATCTCGGTACCTGTAACAAAAGCAAATTCATTTTTGGGAGCATCTGCTTTTTCAAGGGGAGAAATATCCGAGAAAAGATTCTGTGCTTTATTATATGCATCTGCGGTGTCCTCTGCCTCACAGCGGAGATAAACCTTGGTGAGGGACTGTCTGTAGTCTGCAATACATTCCTCGGTGGTGTCGGACCAGAAGAGATATTTGCGGGCTTTGAGATGTTTACAGCAGTCTACCGTATCGGCAACAACTGCAGAAGCGGTGGGGAGTTTACCCGCGCCCTTGCCGTAGAAAACTACGTCACCTGTACTGTCACCGCGGACCATAATGCCGTTGAATACGTCGTTGATGTTTGCAAGCTGGCTAGTGCAGGGAACAAACATAGGTGCTACCACCATATCCATCATACCATCGGGGAGAAGTTTGCATTTGCCGATGAGTTTGATAACACCGCCCCATATTGAGGCATACTCTACGTCCTCGAGGGAGATTTTTGTGATACCCTCTGTATGTACGTTGTCGGGATAAACGTGTTTGCCATAGGCAAGAGATGCGAGAATACAAATCTTGCGACAGGCGTCGTGTCCCTCTACGTCAGCCTCGGGATTACGCTCGGCATATCCGAGATCCTGAGCTAGTTTGAGTGCATCCTCGAAGGGCATATTTTCGTTAATCATCATAGTCAGGATGAAGTTTGTGGTACCGTTTAAAATACCTGCGATTTCATCCACGTTATTTGCAACGAGGCACTGGTTTATGGGACGGAGAATGGGAATTCCTCCGCCAACACTTGCCTCAAAAAGATAGTTTGCGTTGTTGTCTTTGGCAATCTGAAGAAGTTCTGCGCCGTGACGGGCAACGAGTTCCTTGTTGCTTGTTACCACGCTTTTGCCCATAGAAAGGCAACGTTTTGTAAACTCATAGGCAGGGTTGATTCCGCCCATTGTTTCGATTACAACTCGTACATCTCTGTCACCTGCGATAACCTCGAAGTCCTTTGTGAATCTGTCGCTGTAGGGACTGTCGGGGAAATCTCTCAGATCAAGAATGTGTTTGAGATAAATTTCTTCGCCTATTGAGGAGAAGAGTTTCTGTTTATGAGTCTTAAGTATTTCGGCTACGCCTGAGCCTACTACACCATGACCCATCAATGCTACTGATATCATGTTGTAAACCCCTTTGATTAGCATTAAGCATTTTTATTTGAGTCAGGCTGGGAAAATAAATGCTCCTGCAGTCTGTAAAAAATATATTGTGAGAATTTTGTGTATAAATTACGGAGTCTGTTCAGCGTCCTGATTCGCTATAGTTCCCGCTGTTTCGGGAGGATCCGTCTGAGTGGGAGTGGTGGGGACGTCAATCTCGATGTGAATTGTGGAGGAAACAGATTCCTCGGTATTTGACTCGGTGGGAGCGGTGGTTTCTTCCTCATCACCGGTATCTGCACCGCCCTTGCCTATATTGGGGCCTGAGTGTGAAGTGCACTCAGAGGGCTGGAATGTTTTAGAGAACCAACCTTTATCGGTTTCTTTACACTTTTTGCCTGCAAGTTTACCTGTATGAGTACAGAATTCGAGTTCTTCTATATTATCTGAGAGTTCAAATTCCTTGTATTCCTTATCCTCGAGGTACTTGCTCATTACAGAGGAGAAGGTTTGTGCCGCAACAGCGGTACCGGGTGAGGAGATACGATGGGGATCATCAAAACCGGTCCATACTGCGAGTGTGGCATAGGGAGAACCTCCGCAGAACCAGCTGTCCTTATCGTCGTTGGTGGTACCGGTTTTGCCTGCGATTTCCCAACCCGAAACTCTTGCGTTCCAAGCGGTAGTGTGAGCACAGTTTTCAACGTTATAGTTGAGGAGTCTGTTCATAATGGAAGCAGTCTCTGCACTGTATGCCTGGATGGGGATGTTGTTTCTGTTGTCGATAATTATTTTATCGTTGCGGTCGGTAACGTAGTAGTAGGTGTAGGGCTCATAATGCATACCGCCGTTGCCGATATAAGTGTAGGCGGCAGCCATTTCGCGGACTGTAACACCGCCGTTCATACCGCCCATTGAGAAGGCGGCTGTGTTGTACTGGTCTTCTTCTTCGTTAAGGTGGTTAAAGCCAAGGTAAGAAGTACCGTGAGCATAGGCTACGTGAGGTCCGCCGATGTTGACAACAGCATTGGCTGCACAGCAGTTTGAGGACCATTCTATAGCGTCTACGAGGAAGAGTCCGTTCTTGTGATTATATCCGTACCAGTTGTTGGGGCCTTTGGTACCGTCTGCGTAAATCCAACTATCGAGAGGTTTGTCGGAAACAACAGAGGACCAATGATACAGACGGCTGTCTACTGCTTTTCCATAAGCAACAACGGGCTTGATAGAGGAACCGGGCTGTAGAACAGACATTGTAGCGCGGTCAAAAACAAGGTTGCCGTCTTTTACATTGGAGGAGCCTACCGAGGCGATAACTCTGCCTGTGTAGTCCATAAGCGTCATAGCAATTTCGAGGTCGGGATTGTTTGTTTTGTCAATTGCCAGGGCTTCCTTTTCTATCATCTTCTGGGCATCTACATCCATAGCACAGTAAATCTTGAGACCTTCGCTGTAAATTTTATCCATAGCAGCAGAGGTGCTGATGTTATAATACTGTGACAGATCTTCGCTCAGGTCATATACCAACTCGTCAAAATACCAGTTCTGAACGTTAATGGGTGTGGTATCCTCTTCGTCGGTATCTGAGGAGTAGTCGCGGAAAGTCATATTTTCGGACTCTTCCATAGCGGCCTCGTATTCCTTGTCGGTAATTTTTCCGAGGTTATGCATAGCAAAGAGTACGTCCTCACGGCGGATGTAGTTATTGTCGGGATACATCAGAGGATCCCACTTGGAGGGGTTCTGGGTAATGCCTGCAATAGCGGCACACTCGGCTATACTGCACTCGGAGATATCCTTGCCGAAGTAACGCTGAGCCGCAGCTTGTACACCCTGACAGCTTCCGCCGAAGTTAACGACGTTGAGGTATGCCTCCATAATTTCGTCTTTGGTGTATTCCTGTTCAACCTTAAGAGCTTTGATGATTTCGCGGATTTTACGGTTGATGCTTACCTCGTCATCCTCGGTCAGGTTCTTGATAAGCTGTTGGGTGAGGGTAGAGGCACCGAATGAATCGTCGCCGCCTGCAAGATTGAGCATAGCTTCACCTGTACGCAACCAGTCTACGCCGTTATGCTCGTTGAATCGTTTATCCTCAATTGAAATAATGGCATCTACCATTGCTTTGGGCATTTCGTTATAATCTACCCACACGCGGTTTTCTGTGCCGTAGAGAGTTTCGTATTCGTAGAACTCCTCGGTTTCCTTATCCTGTACGTATACGAAACTTGACAGGTTAAGGCTTCTGGCATCAAGGTCGATACCCGAAGGCTGAGCCGCCAACTCCATAACGTAGAAGAAAACGTTGAAGCAGACTATTACACCTGCAACAAAGAGGACCAGAAGTAGGGTGAGGATCGCCTTGAAAAGTCCTGCAATCAGACCTTTTACTACTTCGGGAGCATTGCTGCGGGCTTCGCTTTTGTCTTTGTAATTACTGATATCGGTTTTACGCATATAAACATCCTCCTCGCTTTTTTAGAAAGGGAATATTTGAACTGCGGAATCAGAGATGGTTATTTTGGCCATTAAAAGAGTTGTATTAACCAAAACTAACAGTACCGCTAATTATATAAATACATTGTTATTATATCACCAATAACAGTAAAATTAAAGTTTTTTTAATATAAATTTATTTTTTCTTATAATATGTCAGTATGTTATATGAATATAGCGTTTTTTTTGTGTAAGAATAACATTGAGAAAGTGAATTTCAGCGTGTTAAAGACAGGAGCCGTCAGAATATGGAATTTCAAAAGTTAATCAAAAGGCTGTTTTACGTGACCTCGGTGATTGTAATAGCCTGTGTCATAGCCTCCTCGGTGATAACGGTTATGACCACAAACACCTCTGAAACAGAGCCTCAAAGCGAAGCAACAGAGCAAAGCGAAAAGGTGTATATTCTCACGTCGCTCGATGACAGAATAGTGGCCTACGTCGAGGGAGCAGGGAGACCTTTTATCGAGACTACAACGGCGGTGTCTTCGCTACCGAAAGATGTTCAGCAGAGGATACATGCGGGGATGAAATTTTATTCGGAGCAGGAACTTCGGGACACAATTAACGAATATTGCAGTTGATAAGTTTTTTGAAGATAGGACTGTTATTTTCCAAAGTGATATGCTATAATCAAATCACAAAGTTTTTTGGGAATGAGGTCTTTCGGATGAAAATTCTCGCTATAAATAACAAAGACGAGCAGATAAGGAGAAAAAGTTCCTCCGGCGGAGTTTTTTATATTCTCGCCAATCAGGTAGTTGCTCTCGGCGGTGTTGTGTTCGGAGCAAAATTTGACGAGGACTTTCAGGTTGTTCACGGCTATACCGAAACCGCGGAGGGTATAGAGGCTTTTATGCAGAGCAAGTACGTTCAGTCCGACGTAGGGACTGCATACAAAGACGCGGAAAAATTTCTCAAAGAGGGTAGAGAAGTGCTTTTTAGCGGTACTCCCTGCCAGATTTCCGCTCTGCGTAAATACCTCCAAAAAGACTACGAAAATCTCATCACCGTTGACTTTATTTGCCACGGTGTACCCTCGAGACGTATATGGAGAGAGTACATAGACGAGATGTCAAAGAAAAAGGAAATCGTATCTGTTAATTTCCGCGACAAAACTCAGGGTTGGAGGGTGTTCTCTCTCAAAATTGACTACGCTGACGGCAGTACATACAGAAAGAATTTAGAGGAGGATATCTTCGTATCGGGCTTTCTTAAGAATCTGTACCTGAGGCCCTCTTGTTATGAATGCAGTTTCCGCGGATTTGACCGCGTAAGCGATATTACTCTGGCAGATTTCTGGGGTGTTCAGAGAGAGTATCCCGAACTCTTTGACGATAAGGGTACAAGCCTTGTGCTGATTCGTAGCGACAAAGTTTACGATATGATAATGTCACAAAGCGAAAACTTAGTTTACAAAGATATTCCCGAGGAAGTTGTCAGAAGAACTAACTCTGCAGTAGAGAAATCTTGCAAGCCTCATCCGAAACGAAAAGAATTCTTTGACACCGAATATAAGAGTGTCAGAAAAGCGGTAGGAAAAATTGTTGCGGATCCGATTACAATTCGCATCAAGAAGAAACTCTACAAACTTATCAGGGGGTAATTATATGAAAGATTTACCTGTTTTAGTTAAAGAAAAAGTAAATTGTTGCGGATGCTCTGCCTGTGCAAATATATGCAAAACGGGAGCGGTAACTATGGTTGAGGACAAAGAAGGTTTTTTGTATCCTCAGGTATCGGATGAACTCTGTGTAAGGTGCTATATGTGCCTCAAAGTCTGTCCCATAGAAAAATAACGAGTATACATAATTTAAGTCCTGCTTACAAAAAAAAGCAGGACTTTTTTATTTGTTAATCTATGCCCATTTATTAACTATAAGTCTAATTTTTACTTATTATATATACGAATGATAATCACATAATAATATTGCGGCGAAGATTAGTAACCGAAAATGTTTATATAAGTCTAAGAAAAGGAGAAGAAACTATGTCTAAGAACAGTATCGTAGTTCCCGAGGCAAAGGACGCTCTCGAGCGCTTCAAGATGGAAGCAGCTGCAGAAGTAGGCGTAAACCTCAAGCAGGGCTACAACGGTGACCTCACATCACGCCAGGCAGGATCTGTTGGCGGTCAGATGGTTAAAAAGATGATCGAGTCTTACGAAAGAGGCTTAAAGTAATTTATCTCGTATTCTGTATATTTCTCTAAAAGAATAAAGATAAGTTAAATAAAACCGCCGAGGGGTTATCCTTCGGCGGTTGTTCTTTTATATTACACGTATATTACACACTTTGATTAGTAGCCTGTCTGTGCCTCGAGTGTCTCGTCGTTATCGATCCATTCCTCTACATATAAGGCGGTGAATTTTTCCTTGGAATTGCGGATAACAACACGGGCGATACCTGCGTTGATTATCATTCTCTTACAAAGAGCGCAGGCGCTGGCGTTCTCTACGTATTCGCCTGTGACAGCATCCTTGCCTACAAGGTACAGTGTAGCGCCGATCATACGCTCGCGGGAGGCGTGGATAATAGCATTTTGCTCAGCGTGAACACTACGACAGAGTTCGTATCTCTCGCCTCTGGGAACGTTGTATTTCTCTCTGACACAATGTCCGAGGTCGATGCAGTTCTTTCTGCCGCGGGGAGCGCCAACGTATCCTGTGGATACAATCTGGTCGTTGTTTACGATTATAGCGCCGAAATTACGGCGAAGGCAGGTGCCTCGCTCCAGAACGGTCTCGGCTATATCGAGATAGTAGTTTTCCTTATCTATGCGTACCATACGTAATCCTCCTGAGATTTAGAGTTTTGTAATATCATATTTACACTTCTATAATGATATATTTATAGAGTATTGTCAAGTTTTTTGTATGTAATTTACTCTGATAATTCGTGAAGACATTGCTCACATATACATTTGCCCTTGTAGTCTACAAGATCATCCTCTGAATTGCAGAATACACAGCATGAATGATATTTGCGCATAATAATCTGATTATCCTCGGTAAAAAGTTCAAGACAAGCGTCACGCTCGAGCTCCATCGCACGGCGGATTTTCACGGGAATAACAATTCGTCCGAGGTTGTCAACTCTAACGAGATAACCTGCTGCTTTCATTAAAAATCACCCCTTTATTATTATGACTTTATTCTACCAAAAAGTACCAAATATGTCAATACTCGACTTTGTTGCAAAAGGCTTTATTTTATATATCAAAATGAAAAAAGGAGTGGCAGAAAATGATGAACTATATATGGGCCGGGATGATAATTCTGAGCCTCGTTTTTTCTTTGATAACGGGCAGAGGGCCTGAACTTTCCCGCGCTGTGACAGAGGGTGCCGACGAAGCTGTGGGACTGCTGATCGGAATCGTGGGAATTATGTGCTTTTGGTCGGGGCTTATGGAGATAGCAAAGCGCAGCGGAATGTGTGATTTACTGGCAAAACTTTTCGCTCCGATACTTAAATTTTTGTTTCCAGATATTGACAGCGACTCACCCTCGATGAAGTATATGAGTCTTAATATAAGCGCTAATTTGTTGGGACTCGGAAGCGCAGCGACACCCTTTGGGCTTAAGGCTATGGAGGAACTTCAAAAAATAAATCCCATACACGACCGAGCCTCGGACAATATGCTTTTGTTTGTGGTGATGAATACGGCGTCGCTTCAGTTGATTCCGACCACCATATCTGCCTACAGGTCAAACTACGGAAGTACCTCACCCTTTGATATTTTGCCTTGTGTGTGGGTGTCCTCGGTGTGTGCATTGGGGGTAGGACTCGTGGTCGCAAAGGTGTTTTCTCATAGCAAATCGGGGGAGAGATAAGTCGGTGGCATTAATTGTACCTGTAATAATTGTATTGTTTATTGTGTTCGGACTTGTAAAGAAAGTGGGAGTTTTCGATGCCTTTTTGTGTGGTGCAAAAGAAGGACTCAAAACCGCCTGCAGCATAGCACCCACCCTCATAGGGCTTATTACCGCAGTTACAATGCTCAAAGCAAGTTCGGCAATTGATATGTTGACCGAATTGATAACTCCTGTGGCGAGCAGACTCGGTTTTCCTGCAGAGATTGTACCCGTAGCGCTTTTGAGGCCTGTGTCGGGAAGCGGTTCGACCGCGTTGATTGTAAACATATTTGATACACTCGGACCTGATAGTTTTGCAGGCAGAATTGTATCGGTAATGGCAGGATCTACGGAAACCACGTTTTATGCCATAGCCGTATACTACTCTGCTGTAGGTGTCAAGAAAACACGACACACCCTGCTTGCGGGACTTTCTGCTGATTTTACCGCTATGGTGATGTCAGTGCTGACAGTCAGACTCTTTTACACATAAAAAAACTCCCTTTTCAAAAGGGAGCTTTCTTTTAAGATGAGCAAAAATTTTGTCACCTTTTTTGACAGTGTATATATATTAACCTAACCTAACCTATACTATCCTAACCTGTGTCTCCACTTTGGAGACATTTTTTTGCAGTGTATATATTATACTAACCTATCCTAACCTATCCTAACCTGTGTCTCCATTTTGGAGACATTTTTTTATACTCAGTTTTTTGAGCAGATTTTTTGAGGTTTTTTCTCACTTTGACAAGCTACTTAAGTCGTAATACTTTGTTGAGAAAAGCTTTGGCGTTAAAGGGGATAAGAGGATAAAGATAACTTTTGCCCGAGACTGTTTTGTTGGTAAGCAGTAGTACGGCGGTGATGGCTATACCTGCGATAAATCCCCACAGATTAAACAGTACCGTCAGAATCAAAAGCATAATTCGGATGAACTTGACACAGTAGCCGAGTTCATAGTTGGGCTGAGAAAATCCCGCTATGGTGACGAATGCCATATAGAGAATCGCTTCTGTCGAGAACCACCCTACGTCAATGGTGAATTCCGACAGGGCAATAGCACCTATGATACCCATTGTACCCGACAGGCTTGTGGGGGTGTTGAGGGATGCAAGTCGCAGGCCGTCTATGGCGAGTTCCAGAATTATAAGTTGCCAGAATATCGGGACGTTGAATTCCTCGGTGGTGATAATGAAGCGGAACATTTCGGGGACAAGGTTCGGGTTTTGCTGCATCAAAAGCCACACAGGGGTTATTAACACAGAGGCAAGAACTATGAGAAATCTTGCAAGTCTGAGGTATGAGCCTGTGAAAGGCGGGAAGTAGTAGTCGTCGGCCTCCTCGGTAATATCGAAAATCGACGTGGGAAGTACAAGTGCCGAGGGGGAGTTGTCGACAAGTATGATTATGTTGCCTTTTATGGCGTTGGCGGCGGCAGCGTCGGGACGCTCGGTATACTTTATTTTCGGGAACGGGTTAAGCCATTTCTTCGGGTAAATAGCCTCCACTAGACTTTGCTGATTCATAGCGAGTGAGTCCACCTTGACGCTTTCTATTCGCTTAGTAATAGCGTCGAGGAGTTTATGGTCGACTTTGTTTTCCATATAGCACAGCACCACGTCCGATTTTGACGTTCTGCTGAC
Organism: Ruminococcus sp.; assembly: GCA_045603105.1. Classification (GTDB taxonomy): domain Bacteria; phylum Bacillota; class Clostridia; order Oscillospirales; family Acutalibacteraceae; genus Ruminococcoides. Next base: position 19,191 of record JAZULM010000047.1, on the reverse strand, counting down.
GGAAAAAGGCTTGACCGTGAAGTTTACGTCACGAATTCGACGTCTCATAAGAGCGATATTGCTGATGATTGTTTCAACAAAACCGTCTTTGCTTCCTCGCATAACCTTGTCGCTGTCAGGCTCCGAGGTCTGCCTCTGGGGGTAGGTACGGGTATCCATCAGGATAACCTTGTCAAAGCCATCCACAACCAGCGCCGAAATACCGCTCAGGATATTGAAAACTATGGTGTCGGTGTCGCTTTCTGTATCAACTTCGATGTAAGGTACACAGTTTTTAGAAAAAGTGTCTGCATCCGAGAAAACGTTTTCATCCTTGAGCCCATAGAAGAAAATCATCATCTTGCCCATTACGGTATCTTTGACCAGTCCGTCAATGGAGTAAATTCGGGCTTTTCGGTTGAGGAGTTCGATGTCACGTCGGATAATATCGAAACTTTCGTCAGCCCTCAGACGTTTATCGAGAAGTTCGGTATTATGTTCATAAGATTTAGTCAGCATATATTTCACCCACCGATATTTTATCCTCTAATTCCAAAGTTATACATCGAGTACGTTCCTTTGAAAGCAAAAAACATATCGTTTCCCAAGAAATTGCATGAAAGTATGCAATTTTTTTGTGTTTAAGGGGGATAGGTGTAGAACCCGTATGGAAAGTCTCAGTCCTAAAATAAAGTTCTTAGGCAGAGGCTTTTTGAGAGATTTAAGGAGGATTTTATGAGAAAAAGAGGACTTACACCCAGAGAACTTGATTTTTGCAGACAGTATCTCAATTCGGGAAACGGCACAGAGGCGGCGGTTCGCGCAGGGTACAAGAAGTATCCCGAAAAACACGCACAGGAGCTTCTGAGCAGAAAGGAAATTTTCCGAGAGATCGAGAGACTGTGTGAACTAAAAAAAGCACGTCTTTCGCATTTGTCCCGAGTAGGATACGAGCGACTTGCATTCGGCAGTATTGCTGACGCGGTTTCGCTTCTGTATATGGATAACCCTTCGGTTAATGAACTTGAGAAGATGGACCTTTTTTCTGTAGCAGAAATAAAACGTCCTCGTGACGGCTCTATGGAAATAAAGTTTTTTGACAGGCTGAAAGCCTTGGAAAAACTCTCTGAAAAAAGCGAAAGTGAGGGAGGGGCTGCTCCTTTTTACGAAGCGATTTTAAGAGGTGCCGAGGCTTTGAGTCAAAGCAAACCCTCGGGGGATATCCATGAAGATTAAGCCTTTTTCCAAAAAACAACTCCTCTCGCTTACGTGGTGGTCGAGTGGGTCAAAGTATAAAGATTGTGATGCAGTTATTTGCGACGGCGCGGTCAGGTCGGGAAAAACCTTCTGTATGAGTTTATCATTCATATTCTGGGCATTCTCGAAGTTTCGCGACTCAAGTTTTGCAATATGCTCGAAAACAATACGTTCTGTCAGACGAAATGTGACGACCCCCATACTGCCCGTACTCAAAGAACTCGGTTTTCAGGTGAAGGAAAACATCTCGTCCAACATCCTGCAAATCCGCCTCGGAAACGTAGAAAACAAATTCTATCTCTTCGGCGGAAAGGACGAGTCCTCACAGTCGCTGATTCAGGGTATGACCTTGTCGGGGGTACTGCTTGATGAGGTGGCGTTGATGCCACGTTCTTTTGTGGAGCAATCTCTCGCCCGATGTTCGGTTGCGGGTTCTACATTCTGGTTTAACTGTAACCCCGAGCATCCTGCTCATTGGTTTTATAAGGAGTGGATAAAAAAGGCCAAAGAAAAAAACGCTTTGTATATTCATTTTCTTATGGACGACAACCCCTCTCTGACAAAAGAAATCAGACAAAGGTATGAGAATATGTATTCGGGAAGTTTTTACCGACGATTTGTAAAGGGAGAGTGGAGCGCTACCCAAGGCGCTGTTTATCCCTTTATGGACAAGTCGGAGGCTTTCTGTGATGTACCAAAAGGAATTTTTGAGGAGTATGCTGTGTCCTGCGATTACGGTACGGTGAATCCCGCTTCGTTCGGGCTTTGGGGAAGACAGTCAGGGGTGTGGTACAGAATAGACGAGTATTATTACGACTCTCGTCAGGAAGGCTTGCAACGTACCGACGAGGAACACTACGAGGCACTGTGCGATTTGGTGGGAAACCGCGAAGTCAGAGTAGTGGTGGTAGACCCCTCCGCGGCAAGTTTCATTCAGGTAATAAAGCGACACGGACGGTTTCAGCCTGTTCCTGCCGAAAATTCTGTGGTGGATGGTATTCGGCGTGTATCATCTGCTCTGAAAGACGGCAGAATACGTATCTGTAACTGTTGTGAAGATTCGGTAAGGGAGTTTTCGCTTTATCGCTGGGATGACAAAGAGGGAGCCGAGGCACCCGTCAAAGAGAATGACCACGCCATGGACGATATTAGATATTTCGTCACAACAATTTTAGACGACGGCGGAGAAGATTTTATGGTTTTCGCCGCCGACAGGAGGAAAAACTGTGAAGTTATTTTCTAAGAAAAACAAAACACAGCCTACTCCCGTACAGACTGCTCCCAAGGCATTCTCAGGAGTACACCCTTTCTCTGATATAAACAGATACTCGCTGAAAAACTCGGCGGAACTTTCTTTATATTCTTCTTTGAGAGAGGCTATTCCTCTCATTGACGGAGCAATAAACAAGATTGTAAGACTTGTGGGAGATTTTGAGGTTTCGGTAGAGGACAAAAGGTTTCAGTTACCCTTGGACAGATTTCTGCACGATGTGAACGTTACCCCCTGCAATACAGGGCTTAAGTCCTTTATCAGTACTTATCTTGACCAACTTCTGACCTACGGTACCGCCGTGGGCGAGATTGTTCCCTACAAAGATTTATCCGGTGTGGGTGCTCTTTACAACGCGTCACTTCGGGATGTTTCCGTAGTGCAGGGGGACAGTCCCCTTGAGGTGTTGGTGGTAAGTCGCGAGACACCTTGTGAGGTGTTTCCCTCTCAGGAGATGATACTCTGTTCTCTTTTAGATCCCACTCCGGGTACTGTTCAGGGTAAGTCACTTCTTAAGGGACTTCCCTTTGTGAGTTCCATACTTCTCAAAATCTTCGGTTCAATCGGAAACAACTGGGAAAGAGCAGGTAACATCAGATATGCTGTTACCTATAATCCTCAGGACGGTGCTTCCGTTAATGCCCGTCAAAGGGCCAAGGACATAGCCGAAGAGTGGAGCAAGGCTATGAGAGATGACTCAAGAGTATGCGATTTTGTATCAGTGGGCGACGTGTCTATCAAGGTTATTGGCGCAGACAGTCAGGTGCTTGACTGCGACGTACCGATAAAACACATCCTCGAGCAGATTGTATCGAAACTGGGCATACCGCCCTTTTTACTGGGACTTTCCTGGTCGAGTACCGAGCGTATGAGTTCTGTCCAGGCGGATATCCTCACGAGTGAACTGGAGTATTACAGATCGATTCTTGAACCTGTTATCAGAAAAATCTGCAGACTTCAACTGAGATTTCTCGGTTCAGATTCTGAGATTGATATAAAGTGGAGTAATATTTCGCTTCAGGACGAGGTGGAACTTGCTGAGGCAAGGCTCAAGAACGCTCAGGCACAAAAGATTGAAAGCGGTATGGAGGTGACAGTGTGAGAACAGGCGAGATAATAAAAAGTATCAGGAACACACCCACAGAGGAAGAACTTACCCTTATCAACAAATATACCCGCAGACCTTTTGAGGCGGGGGAGGTATACACATTCTCTGTGGTGCTGTGTGACAACGACATAGACAGAGATTACGAACGATTTACGGTAGAGGCTCTCTTTCAGCTCGAAAAACTCTTTGTGGGCAAAACAGGAATCTGTGACCATACCCCAAAAGCAGAGAATCAATGTGCAAGAATATATATGTGTAACGTTGAGGCGGTAGAGGGCAGAAAAACAGCAACGGGGGATGATTACTTCCGACTTGTTGCTAAGGCATATATGCCGAAGTGCGAGGGAAATGAAAACATCATTACTCAGATAGAAAGCGGTATCCGTAAAGAAGTCAGCATCGGATGTGCCTCGAAAAAAGCGGTGTGTTCCGTATGTTCTTCGGACAAAACTGTATCACCCTGCGGTCATAGAGCAGGTCAGAGTTACGGAGGTAAACTTTGCTACTATGAACTTCAGGATATAGTCGATGCTTACGAGTGGAGTTTCGTTGCTGTTCCTGCACAGAGAGAGGCAGGAGTTATCAAAAACTACCAAGCAGATAATAAGGAGATTTCGGATATGAACGAAATATTAAAGACGCTCTCTTTGGGCGAGAGCGTAACCCTTTGTGCGCAGGATGCAAAAATCCTCTGTGAGTACATAGAGGATCTGACTCAGAAGGCACATCAGGGCGAGATATACAGACAGGAACTGACAAGTGAGGTGCTGAGAATGTCCGCACTTGCAGAGCCGATGATTTCTACGGGTGCTATGGAAAACGCCCTTAAGGGGCTTAGCATCAGTGAACTCAAGGAGTTTGCAAAGTCCTTTGGCCATAGAGCAAAGGAAAAGATTTGTGCAAAACCCAACACAGCACCAAAGAAATCAGCAGATACCCCCGAGGGTAACAAAGAATTTAAGATTTAACGGAGGTTAAAATTTATGAATATCAGTTTTATGGGCTTCGGCGAAAATACAGTGACTTTTCAGGCGGAGGATACACTTACTAAAGGTGTACCCGTGAAGATTACCGCTGAGGGTACAGCAGCACCTTGTGAAGCAGGCGACAAAATCTGCGGTGTGGCTGTAAACGTCAGAGACGGCTATGCCGCAATTCAGCTCAAAGGCTACGCAGAGTTCAAGTGCGCTGACACCATTGACTGCGGTTATCAGTACATCGGCGCAGGTGCAAACGGTACTGTCGAGCAGGATAACAGCGGTAGAGAAATGCTTGTTGTTTCCTCATCCGAGGATACAGTGGGCATTATTCTTTAATAGAAAAAAGGAGAGATAATATTATGGCATTTTATGAAAATATTTCCCTTGAGAAGGGTATGTATTCCTCAAGCACAAAGAGCATGACAGACGTGCTGGAGGAGTTAGACCCTTCTGCGAATTACGTAGGTACAGACCTTGAGGGGCTGGACGCTTTTTCACGTCAGCTCAAGCGTTTTGACATCAGAGTAAGCGGTCAGAAATCTGACGCTGTGGAGAAGTTCTTTCAGACCACGGACTCTGCAGCACTTTTCCCCGAGTATGTCAGTCGTGCCGTAAGACAGGGTATGGAAGAAGCAGACGTGCTCTCTGACATTATTGCTACAAAGACCTCTATTGCAGGTATGGATTACAGAAGTATCACATCCACTCCCTCAGATGACGAGAAGTCACTTGTTAAGGTAGCCGAGGGTGCATACATTCCTCAGACAAAAGTGTCCACTCAGGAGAACCTTGTGAAGCTTCACAAGAGAGGCAGAATGCTCGTATCTTCTTACGAAGCTCTGAGATTCCAGCGCCTTGACCTGTTCACAGTAACTCTGAAACAGATCGGTGCATATATTGCCAGAGCACAGCTTAAGGACGCGATCGATGTGCTTATCGGCGGTGACGGTAACTCAAACCCCTGCGAGGGCATTACCGCTGTGAATACAGGCGAACTTTCTTATAGTGACCTTGTGGCCCTTTGGACAAAACTTTCACCCTACAATATGACTACGGTTATTGCACCCACCGACGCGATGGGTAAACTTCTTTCAATTACAGAACTCAAAGACAGCACTGCAGGTCAGACCTTCCACGGCAGCGGCTCTATGGTGACTCCTTTGGGCGCAAAGCTTATCCACACAGGCAATATGGAATCAGGTACGGTTATCGGTCTTGACAAGAACTATGCTCTTGAGATGGTTCAGGCAGGCGAGATTATCACCGATTACGATAAACTCATCGACCGTCAGCTTGAGCGTGCAACAATCAGTTGTATTGCAGGTTTCGCAAAAATCTTCACAGGTGCCGGCGTAAAACTTACTTACTGATAAGAGGTGACAGACTTGAGACTTAACGAAGTAATTAACAGATTTACCCTTGTCTCGGGTCTTGAGGATGCAGAGGTTTCCAAGTGGAGCGTACTGTGTTCTGACGCTATGCAGGAGCTGAGTGCTCAGCTCCTGCCCGACGCCGAGAAAAAAGAGGGCGCATCGCTGAGACTTTCTAACTGTGCGGGAGTACTGGCTTACTATAAGTACTGTCTTTACAATACCGCTGACAGAGTGCGCTCTTTCACAGCAGGGAGTGTCAGCGTAAATATAGACGACAACACTCTTGAACATGCAAGGCTTATGTGGGAACAAGAGCGCAAAGGAGTAGCAGATTTGCTTTGTGATGAGAGTTCGTTTTGCTTTCGGAGGGTGAGGATATGAGCGTGCTTCAGTCTATTACCCCGATGATTATGCGATACGGCGACGACATAGAAATAGAGTGTGGCGGTGAAGTCACCAAGAGCAAGGCTATTATTCAGCCGATGCTGTATAAAAACAAGATGTATCTCGGCGGAGCGATAAGCGACGCAGGTTGGCTTGACGGAGGTCATTACCAGATGATTGCACCTGCAGATATCGAGATTTCGGACTATCGCAATACAATAATTACCTATCGAGAAAACCGCTTCACAATAAAGCGTAGCGAAGTAGTCAGCGCAGATAACACAGACCTGTATATATGGGCGGTGCTGACACCCTGCACACCTGCTGTAAAGGATGATTACGATGATACTTATTGATATACTTGACGGCTTTGTCAGATGCATAAAAGAAAAACCCGATTTTTTAGATGTAAGGTTTATTCACTCAGGCAAGACTACTCCTGCCGAAAAGCCTGTAAAGAGTTTTCTTGTGGCGTGTTCTGTGGGCAAAACTCAGCGTGTAATGTCGACTCTCGGATACGAGGAATCTGCAGAACTGGAGTTTACGGTGTATGCACCACAAAACTCGGGCAGGAGAGAACTCTCTGAGCTGTCAAATAAACTGTATCTTTCGCTTGAGGAGTGTAATACAGAGAATCTCATAACGGAACTGAGGGTAGCCTCGGCGATGTATGATTCAGAAATGTGCACCCAGTACCAGAGAGTAACTGCGGTAGTAAAACGTGCAGAATACCTGCAAGAGGAAATTCCTGAAGAACCTCCTGAGCAAGAGCCCGAGGATGAGCCTGCTGAGAGAGATATTGCCCTTAAAATAAATGACGGTAATGTATCGGGAATAATAGCCTTTGAAGAAAAGTATACCTCAGAGTACTACCCCGTAAAGGAGTTTCTGGGCGGAATCACAGGCAAGGTCTTGCCTTTGGGTGGCGAAAAGATTCTGGAGATTAAGTCCTCGGTACCTTTATACATACTCGAAGATAATACTGTTTCGGTTATTTCCATAGAGAACATGCAGACAAACAGATTTTACGGTGACTGCAAACTAAAAAAGTCACAGCATAGTCTGAATAACCTTGGGGAAGTTGTCTATGTATACACACTTGAGGCAGGTCTTCGGGTGTACGACGAAGGAAGTGATAACTGAGATGTACGAAGATGATTTTTATGATACAACAATTCAGTCTCAGACCGAAAATATCAGTCTGATACTTCAGCGTGACAGCAGACGGCGTGAGCAATTACTTGATTTATCGGAGGAGGATGAGAGATGATACTGGCGACAATGAGTTTTGACGGCTTCAATTGGCTTCATAATCCTCTGAAAATACAGATGGATTACAAAAGAAAGATACATTCTCAGTCACTCCCTTTTCAGGGCGAAAGACTGACTCCGATGGGTATGAACTGCCGTGTGATAAGCGGTAAGGGAGAACTTGTGGGGGAGGGTGCCATAGAAGTATCGCAGAAACTTGAAAGCCTCTTTTTATCAGGAGAAAAAGGCTTGTTGACCGTCCCGGGATACAGACCTTTTTACGCATATTTCAGCAAATTCTCTCTTTGGGGTGAGGCCACCCCCGACCTTATATTCTACAGTTTTGAGTTTGTGGAAACCGAGCCTGTGAACAAAGAGAAAAAACTTCTTGATTATCACATAGTCAAAGAGGGTGAAACCTTGTTTGATATAGCCCATAGCGCGAAAACTACGGTAGATAAACTTGTAAGTCTCAACCCTTGGGTGCGAGATCCTCTTAATCTTGATAAAGGAAAGAGGGTGGCTCTGTGGTAAAAATTACTGCCACAAAAACAGACGGCGAAGTCTTAATTTTGCCCGCACCTTTATCACTTGTTATCTCGAGGGAAGAGGACGTTCCCGCAGACAGTCTGAAAGCGGTATTCCCAACGCTTATTCATGAGGAGTTGGCGGATGTTACGGTAACAAGGGAAGGCAAGTGTATCTTTGAGGGCATAGTGGATGAGCAGAATCTCATTATAAACGATGGTACTGTCACCGAACTTATCGCCCGAAGCAAAGTGGCGGTGCTTCTTGACAATGAGGCTCAGCCAAGAACGTTTTCTGATCCATCCGCGGAACTTATGTTCAGATATTACGCAAAACCCTTGGGCTTTGTGAGTTTCCGTGGCGAGGACAGGGTGCGAAACGGTGAGTACAAAGTACAAAAAGGAAGTTCCTGCTATACTGCTCTCAAGGATTTTTGTCTTAAAGTCTACGGCAAGGCTCCCGAAGTTGTGGGCGAAACCCTGATTTTTGGAGATAACGCGTCAAAGGAATCGTTGGTGCTGTCTGATTCTGGAGAGGGCATACCCTACACAGAACTTAAGTACAGCACCCGAAGATATAAACTTATATCAAAAGTTCTCGCTAAGACAGAGGTGCGCGGTGGATACACTACCGTGGTGGGCAATTTCTTGGCGGCAGACAAGAGAGTCAAGCGAGACCGCTACCTTAACGCTACTTTGTATTCATCTACACCTTTGCAAGATGCATATACTGCCATAGCATCCTCAAACAGAGAGTACAATTCTGTGACTGCGATTTGTCCTTTATGTCTTGTGGACAGTCTGAGCAAGGACGTCACAATACAGTCGAGGCATCTCAAAAACAGCGATGTATTTTCTGTAAAAGAAATAAAATACACATTATCCTCAGAGGGCGAGTCCACCCGGCTTACGCTGAGGAGGAGGGAGGCTCAGAATGTGGCTGACATCATTAATAACTAAACAGAACAAGGGCAAATCTGCCTCTACAGGAAGCGTAACCGCCACGGCGACAGGCAAGGTAGAGATAGACACCTCCCGACTTAACAGAAACGTGCCTGTGGTGGCTCCCTACGGAGTGTATTATGTACCTGCAATAGGCAGCGAAGGTGTGCTGATTCCCACAGAATCGGGGCAGGCTCTGGTGGGAGTGTTGAGTGTCGGCATAGATGACCTCAGACCGGGGGAGATTATGCTTCGCTCAGCAGGAGGCGCAACCCTTGTACTAAAAAACAGCGGTGCGGTTATTATTAACGGTACCGAGTTCGGAGGTGCCTGATGGATATAAAAATCGAAAATGGCGACATAGCGCTGACTCCAAGCGGAGAAGCGATATATATAGAGGGTGCGCAGGAGGCATTTCAGCAGATGCTGATGCTCATAACTCTGCCCCGAGGCGGATTTATTTACAACAAAGATCTTGGCTTCGAAGCGGTGTGCGGTATATCGGGAGAACGTGAACTGAGAAAACTCGAAGCGCAACTTCGTGAGGCGGTAGCACCCGTAAAAGGAGCCACACTTTACCTTATCGGTGCCGAGGAACTGATAGACGGTAGCAAGAAACTTCACCTCAGCCTCGGCTACGGTGAGGAAGTATCAACGGCAGAGGTGATAATATAATGAAAACATACAGCGAAATACTTCTAGAAATGAAAGAAAAATACAGGGAACTGACAGGCATTGCGCCCGCAGATACCTCCGATATCGGAGTGAGGCTTCAGGTCTTGGCGGGGGAGATCTACAGCGCTATGGTAAACGCTCAGTGGATTACTCGCCAGATGTTCCCGAGTACTGCTGAGGGAGAGTATCTCGATTACCACGCCGAGGAGCGCGGACTCAGTCGCAGACAGGCGTCATTTTCCGTGGGCGAGGTGATATTCTCCCTGAGCGAAGCGGTAACAGACAACATCGTTATTCCAAAGGGAAGTGTGGTGTCTACCAAAGGTGAGGAGCCTTTGCTGTTTGAAACAGTGGAGGAGGGCGTTATCGCCACAGGTAATACAGCAGTACATATTCCGATAAAGGCTATGCACAGCGGAAGCAAATACAACGTATCAGCAGGCAAGATTACACTTATGGTAACACCTGTTGCAGGAGTGGAGTCGGTAACAAACCCTGACCCCTGCACCTCGGGCACAGACGCAGAGAGTGACGAATATCTGAGAGAGCGAATCGAAGAAAGTCTCAGATTTGCTCCGAGTGGCGCCAACTGTGCTTACTATAAGAAAATCGCTATGGAAATAGACGGTGTCCAGAGTGCAGGAGTAGTTCCCAAGGTAAGAGGTACAGGCACGGTGGACGTGTACGTAGCAGGCGAGGGAACGCAGGTGTCCGAAGAAACCTTATCTCAGGTACAGGATACTCTGAGTGAACTCCGCGAGGTTAATACAGACGTACTGGTACAGCCTGCAACTCCGTGTTATATTACAATGACGCTCAATATCGACGTCAAAGACGGCTACGATTTCTCACTCGTTAAGGAGGAGTGTATAAGTGCGCTCAGAGAATACATCATCAGCCGAGGAGTAGGCGGTAATGTACTTCTGACCGAAGCGGGTGAGAGAATATACCACATCGACGGTGTCAAGGAGTATATTTTCCCTATGGCATCCAATCAAAGCATTAGATGTCCCGATGACTACTATCCCTTACCCCATTCCATAAAAGTTTACGAGGGGGTATTGAGTTGAGTACGCTTGAGAGAATGTGTCAAGTGATGTCGCCGTTCGGGATATATAGCCTGAGTAGTGAGAGTAACGTCTACTCTGAACTCAGCGCCTGTGCAGTTGGTATTGATATTCTCAGGGATACCCTCAGCACTCTGCTTCGCGAGAATTTCTACGCTACGGCAGAGAGTTACGGACTCAGTATTCCCGAGAAAATGTGGGGTAGCGAGCGAATAAATGTGCCCTTAGATACCCGTCGGGAAATGCTCAGAGAGAGACTTGCGTTATCGGACGCAGATTTTACGGTAGCCTCTTTTAACAAGGTGCTCAATATGTTGGGCATTGAGGCAGAGGTTCACGAAAGCCCGAGGACTCAGCAGATATCCATCGTAGTCTTGACAGAAAACCTCACCGACTCAGAGCGCAGTTTCATAGTCAGTCAGCTTAAGGGGCATCTGCCTGCACATCTTGACATAGGCGTATCGTTTGACGGGTTTAATTGGTCAGATGTAAAGAGTTCATCTCTTACTTTTGAGCAGATGGACAGCGCCTCGATGACCTGGTCAGAAATTGATATGTATACCATATAAGGAGAGATAGTATGCCATCAACAAATAAAACAGAAACCATAGGTCTCAATCAATGGGCGGAGACCGATCGTCCTCAACGAGCCGATTTCAACAACGATAATCTGCTTTTAGAGGACTATATAGTGTCCCATACAGAGGATGGGGACATCCACCTTACATCTGCAGAAAAGGCAAGGGTAAAAGCCCCCGTTGTCAATACATCGTACCTTGGCTCAGGCGACAGCAGTTTCACCGTGACCTTGCCTGTAGTTGCATCGGCGGTGGTGATATTCGCCCAGAACAAACCATCGGCAGTATACGACAGTGCACTCGGATACACAAAGGTTTATAGTGGCAAAGCACTCTATGGCACAGGTGCTTCGGGTGCAGTTTCTCTTAAGGGGGGCTCTGTTGTAGTAGAGAACAAAACAGACTCTGCCGAAAGGGTAAAGTATTGCCTTAACGAAGAGGGAGTTCAGTACAGCGTAATGGCTGTGAGATAACCCCTTAATATAGATTTCATATTCTTTCAATATCACGCAGGGGCGGAGTTTTTCCGTCCCTGTTTTTTTGTGTTCTTTTACAGAGGAAAAATTAGTTTATCGTGCTGAAGTAAACCGCTTATTTTGTGATTATTGTCAATTTCCCTCAACATATAGGATGTCAATTGTCGAGTTTAACAAAAGTTTTAGTTTATTTTTGGTAGGTTTTATGTTTACAAAAATGTTGTATATTTTACAAATCGTGTTATAATTAGTATGTATAAAATAGCGAAACTGTCTAATTGTGCAAATTTTTAGTTTGCAGTCGGACAGAAATTCCTCAAAAAGGGAGATTGAATTCATAATCCGATATGGCTTGTACGTATACATTATATATAGTATAGACTTACATGCTCTGTGTACGTCGACAGCTATACATTATTATATAGGTAGATAATGCCGAGGCTTTATCCTGGCAACCTTTACAATGTGCGAAGTATGGAAGGACTTTCTGCTTCGCGCGGAAGTGCTTTTGTGGTGCTTCGCGTATTGTATAGGTTGTCCGAACCTCCGGTGGTCAGACGGTAGGCAAAGACTTATGGCATTTCACAATATTCATTTAATTTTTCAAAAATTAAAAATCTTCAAGGAGGAAAAAATTTATGAATTCATCAAAGCGTATTTCTGCAAGACTTCTGTCTGCAGTTCTCGCAGTTATGATGCTGTTCTCTCTGGTAACAGTTGGCTTTACTGCTTCCGCAGCAAACGTTGACGTAGCACAGACTGGTGCTGTAAACCATACCGGTGGTAGAGTTTATTTCGAAAAACCTGCTTCCTGGACAGCAAGTACTATTCAGCTTTGTATAGGACACAATTCGTATACATCAACCTATACTATGACTAAAATTGCCAATACAAATCTGTATTACTACGATATGCCCAAGTGGGATGGTGCAACATACCACGCAGTTATTGGTAACAGCGGCACATGGGGCTCCGGTAACTGGGGTCCTAGCAATCTTAAAAATGCTACAAACTATACTACAGATCATAGCCAGTATGGTTTTAATTCCGGTAGCTATTATCTTGTTACAGCTACTGACGTAGCAAAGGGTGCAACACCCTCTACAGTTTATCTTGGTAATTCTTCAACTTACTCAAGTATGAACATCACCAATAAAACAGCAGTTTACTCTGCTGAGTACGGTTCCACAGCTTATGCTGAGGATACAGCTGCAGGTACAGCAACTGTTGAGGGTTACTACCTCTCCGCAGCAACTACAGCAGCTGCTCGTACAGCAGGTACATCTGTAACTCTTGCTCGTAGCTCAACAGCTACACTCAAAGCTTCTGCAAACGAAGGCTATACATTTGTTGGTTGGTCAACAGATGGTAGCACAGTTGTTTCTGATGCAGCTACATACACCTACAGAGTAGGTAGTTCAACAACAACATACTACGCTCTCTTTGAGAAAGATGAAGTAGTTGAAGAGCCCACAGAGGCTCCTTCTGTAGCTCCCGAGGATCCTTCTGAGGCTCCTTCTGTAGCTCCCGAGGAACCCACAGAGGCTCCCACAGAGGCTCCTGCTACTCGTACAGCTTATGTTATCAACTCCAAAGAGTGGTCTGCAATGGCAGCTCACATGTGGACTCAGGGTGGTGCCGGTACAGAATGGCCCGGCGAGACCATGACACTGACTGAGGAGACATGTAACGGCTATGGAGTTTACTCTATCTCCACAACAGAGTCTTATGAGAACATCATCTTCAATAATAACGGTGGCGGTTCACAGACTGCTGACCTCACATTCGAGGATGGCAAGTACTATGACCTGGCAACAGCAACATGGTATGATTCTCTCAGTGACGTTCCTGTTTCTAACCCCGCACTCTTTACCGGCAAATTCTTAGTTGGTGCTTTCAACGGCTGGAGTCAGTCAACTAACGAGTTTATGCTCAAGGCTGAGGGTGGTTCCACTGGTTATGTAACTCTTGAGCTTGCAGCTAACACAACTTATGAGTTCAAGGTAATTGAGAGTGGCGCATGGTACGGTAACAACGGTACAATTACAGATGATATCTCCGGTTGGGTATTCAGCACATCCGAAGGTAACTGTAAGATTACAACCACTGTCGCTGGTAACTATGTATTCTCTTACGATTCTAGCCACAAGCTTGGCGTAACATATCCCGTTGAGGTGATTGAGCCCGATGATGCTACTCACTATGTATGGTGGGCAGAGGCTGACGGTCTCTATGCATACGCAGGTCTCGTTGCAGAAGATGCAGAGCCCGGCCAGGATGCATGGCAGCGCTGGACATCAGTAAGCGGTAACCGCGTATTCTACCTCCCCCAGAGTGCTGACGCTGAGAACGTTCTCCTTTACAGCACATATGCTGAGGATGTAGTTGTTAACGGTGTTACAATCGCTCCCGAAACTTATGCAGTAGTTCCCTACGAGGCAGGCACACAGTACACCTGCTCCGGTGCAACTACTCAGAAGGTTACTATCTACGTATCTGACGCAGAGGGTACTCTCTTTATCAACAACAAAGATGGCGCTACAGCTATCAATGCTGACGATAACGATGCAGAAACAGCTGTAACAGCTCGTTTCGATCTCTACGGCTTCCTCACAGGCGGTTCCAAGAACCGTGAAGTTGAGAAGTACCTCGGTGGTGCTGTTGCTGACGCTAACGGCTACACAGACGACGAGACTTCTATCGTTAAGAAGATCAAGGGCCGTGGTAACTCCACTTGGAACCTTTCCAAGAAGCCCTTCAATATCACTTACGAAGAGAACATCACAGTTGACGGCATGAAGGGTAAGAAATGGTCACTCCTTGCTAACGCACAGGATCCTTCTCTTATCAGAAACAGCATCGCTTACGACCTCGCATACGAAGTTGGCATGGTTTATGCATGTGACTCCAAGTTTGTTGACTGGTTCGTAAACGGTAGATATATGGGTTCCTACCAGCTCACTCAGAAGATTGAGATGGGTAAGAACACTGTAATGCCTGACCTCGAAGAGGTTGAGGTAGAAGAAGGTAAGGAAGGCTACGCTGCAACTGACTTTGACTTCATCCTCGAGATGGATACAAAGAAAAATGCAGACAGCTCAGGCGATATGACCTGTACGACTTCCAGAAAGCAGGTTATGACCTTCAAGACTCCTGATTCTCCCGATGCAGCTCAGGCAGCTTGGATGCTCGAGATGTATCAGGAAGTTGAAGACGCTATTTACACAGGCGACTTCGCTACACTCTCTGAGCTCGTTGACATCAACGACTTTGCAAGAGCATACCTTGTAAACGAAGTTACAAAGAATATGGACGCAGGTGTTACCAGCACATACTTTGTATACAACAACGAGACACAGAAATTCGTTCTCTCTCCCGTTTGGGACTATGATAACGCATTTGGTAACTCTAATGACGTTGCTGACAGAAAAGATGCTGACGGCAACACTCTCGACCTTAAGTCCCCCGCAAACTGGTACACAAGAGACCTTATGCACTATGACTCTAACTTCACAGGTAAGGCTGGCGTATTCGCTGCTCTCTGTGAGATGGAAGAGTTCTGGGCAGTAGTTGAGGACATCTGGGCAGCAGACTTCGCAGGTATGACAGCTATCCTTGATGGCTCTGCTACCAACGACGAAGGCAGACTCCAGAGTGCTGACACATATCTTGATAGCCTCGCAGTTTCCGGTAACTGGAACTACGGCAAGTGGGATATGGTAGTAGACGGTTGGGTATCAAATCATTCCGGTCTTAAGATGTATGATTATGATGCAGAGACAAACGAGCTCTCAGTTTCTACTCGTGGTTATGACAAGAACACACTCGAAGGCCAGGCTCAGTATGCAATCGACTGGACAATCTCCAGAATTAACTGGCTTAACGCTCAGTTCAGCGATGCTACAGAGGCAGAAGTTGAGTACATCAACATCTACTTCGAGAACAACTGGCAGTGGCCTGATGCTGCTATCCATACATTTGGTAGCTCCGTTCAGGAGGATACCACATGGCCTGGTCACAAGTTCGTTGCAGCTGAAAAGGTTGGCGAGAACAGCGAGGGCTACGCTATCTATAAGTATACTATTCCTACAGACTTAACAGGTATTGTATTTAGCGGTACAGGTGACTACGGCTTCGAGCAGAGCCTTGATATCAACGGCGGTTGGTACGAGGGTATCTGCTACTACATGACATATGATGCTGATACAAACACCAAGCCTTGTGGCACATATGACTATGCAGTTCCCGAAGAGCCCACAGAGGCACCCTCTGAGACTCCTGAGGAACCCACAGAAGAACCCACAGAGGCTCCCACAGACGCTCCTGTAGCTTCTGACGACGAGCCCGAAGTTGGCACAAAGACAATCTACTTCTCCGATACAGAGGGCTGGGGCATTGCTTATGCTTACGCTTGGTATCAGGTAGATGCAGAGACAGCTGAATATGTACTCGGCGCATGGCCCGGTACAGAAATGAATTACGTTGAGACCAACGATTATGGTCAGGACGTATACTCCATCGAAGTTCCCGCAGACGTTGACTACGTTATCTTCAACGGTGGCGATGGTCAGCCTCAGACAGTTAACATTCCTGCAGCAGAGATCGGCGATGGTCAGGGCGCTTACATCACAGATGAAGATCCCTACTATGCAATCTACACCTTCGAGGTAGTAGAGGAGCCCACAGATGCTCCCACAGACGCTCCCACAGAGGCACCCGAGGATCCCACAGATGCTCCTGTAGCTTCTGACGACGAGCCCGACCTTCCCACAGTAATTACAGTATACGCTATCAATTCCGCAGGTTGGGATACAGTATATGCATATGGCTGGGACGGCAACGGCACAGATAACACATGGCCCGGCATTGAGATGGAGAAGACAGACGAGACCGTTAACGGCTTCGACGTATATGCTCTCTCCTTCGATTCCAGCTTTGTAAATGTTATCTTCAATGCTGGTAAGGATACCGGCAAACAGACAGGTAACCTTACAGCTAAGGACGGTCAGTACTATGACATCAAGGGTGGTGCATGGTACGAGTCTCTCGAGGACGTACCCGCACCTAATCCTCTGTCAACTAACAATTATCTGCTTGGTGACTTCAATGGTTGGAGTGCAACAGCTAACGAGTTTGTACTCAATGCTGAGGGCGATGCATACGGTTATGTAACTCTCACACTTGAAGCAAACACAACTTACGAGTTCAAGGTAATGCGTAACGGCACATGGACTGGTCCTAAGACAGCAACAACTATCACAGGTACTGTTGCAAATGTTCAGTTCAGCTCCAGCGGCGGTAATGGAAAAATTACAACAGTTGAAGCAGGCGAGTACGTATTCGCATTTGGCACTGACAACTCTATGCTCAACGTAACCTATCCCGGTGACGAAGTTGAAATCCCCACTACTCCCGTAGAAGTACCTGTAGCATACGGCGTTCACGGCAACTTCTCAGGCGAGTGGGCAAGCACAGACCTCGTTGCTAACGAGGATGGCACATTCTCTACATCAATGCGTATCGAAGCCGGCACATACGAGTTCAAGGTATTTGATAACAAGGACGGTTGGTTCGGTAACGGCGGTAAAATTGAGAATACATGTGACGCATGGACAATGCTCAAAGACACTGGCAACGCTACTCTCGTAGCTACAGGCGGCACATACACCTTCACAGTTTATGAGAACGAAGAAGGTAAGGTTAAGCTCACAATTACTGCAGAGCTTGATAAGGTAATGTACGCAGCAACTTGGGATGAGTCCGAACTCTACACAGTAGTTGGTGACACTCAGGTTGAGGCAGGCACAGATTACACATTCACCGTAGAAGCAGCAGAAGGCTACAAGGTAGTAGCAGTTGTTGTTGATATGGCAATCGTTGCTCCTGTTGACGGCGTTTACACAATCGCTGACGTACAGGATGACATTAAGCTTCTCGTAATCGTTACAGAGGCTACAACAACTGAGCCCGAGGATCCCGAGGAACCCAGCGTTACAACAGCTGAGCCCGAGACCTTCGATCCCACAGTTGATATGATGTACACAGTTAACTACGTACGTAACGATGAACTCGACGTATGGGCAGATGCATGGACATACTCCTACATCCCTGCAGTTGACGGTACACTCACACTCGAGCACTACGGACAGGATATCTGGCTCCAGGTTGAAGACACAACTGACATGTGGAACGGTGCTGAGCTTAACGACTGGGCTACATCTGTTGAGTATGATGTTAAGGCTGGCGTTGAGTACATCATCAAGGTTGCTACATGGTCAGAGCAGACTAACTCCGTAACATTCTGGGCATTCTTCGAAGAGAAGGTTGTTGCAGAGCTTGAAGGTTCAGGTACAGAAGAAGATCCTTATGTTCTCGTATTTGGCGAGAATGCCCTCCCCGAAATCGCAGTAGGCGAGAAGGTATACTTCATGTATCAGGGCGACAACACAATGCTTCTTGACATTGCTATCTCCGGATACAATCCCAGAATGAATCAGTTCGCATTCGAGATTCTCAATGCTGACGGTACAACAACACCTGTTGAAATGGATTGGATGGGTACAACTATAGCTACAGGCGTTACACCTACATATATGGCTGCAGGTGTTACAATGTTCACAATCGAGAACACTGGCTTCAATCCCTTAGTAGACAACGTATGTACTATCTCTGAGACTGCTGGTCCCGAGGACACAACAGGTAGAGAAGAGAATCCCGTAGCTCTCGAGCTTGGCGTTCTTAACGAGGCTAAACCCACCGTTGAGAATATGACATACTACTACACCTACACAGCTGAGGCTGATATGGTTCTCTCATTCGATATGATGAACAACCTCAATGCTGACGGTTGGACACTCTCCGTAATGGGTAGTTCCGTACTTGGTGAGTGGGATGAGCCTATCACACTGTACACAGATTCCTTCGAGAATCCCGACAGCATTACCTACGAGGTTAAGGCTGGTGACGTACTCACAATCTGGGTTGCAACAGGTATGTGGGGCGAAGGCACAGTTTACTTCCAGGTTGACGAGCTCAAGTATGACATTACTTGGGACGAGGGCAACTACACAGTTATCGGTGACGCAACTGTAAACGCTGGTGCTGACTATACATTCACTGTAGAGGCAGCAGAAGGCTACACAGTAGCAGCAGTTATCGCTAACACTGATATTCTCACAGCTGTTGACGGTGTTTACACTGTAGCAGCAGTTGACAGCGACATCAAGATCATCGTTGTTGTTGTTGAGAATGCAGAACCCGAAGTTATGGAATTCACCGTAACATTCACAGACAAGGACGGCAACGTTCTCAAGACTGAGACAGT
>JAZULM010000046.1:0-4028 GCA_045603105.1 Ruminococcus sp. | reverse complement strand
CACAAGCAGTACACATAATAAAAGTGCGATTAAAGTCTTTATATTTTTCATATTAACTCCTCATTTTATAATTCCAAATCGGACCTCAAAAATCCGCTCACATATAATATACAACAAAACTTTACCTTTTTCAACAATATTTGAGAAATAGAAAACAATAGCATCCATATAAAAGAAAAAACACCCTGAATCAGGTCAGGGTGTTTTTTGATTACTTTACTTCTTCTAGCTGTTTGGTAATATACAGAAAATAATCGGCACAAGTGCTGAGATACTTGCTCTTATGGAATGTCAATTGCGGTACATAGTTTACCTCTATAATATAAGGCTGTAGGGTATCCGCATCAATGCCCACATCAATACCGAGAGATAATATCTTGCACTTCGATTTTTCCTCCATAAAGGGAGGAATCTCTTTTGCAATATACTCCAATTCGTGACGGACCTTCTCTGCATTCTCGCCGTAGTCAACCTCCAGAGTAACATCGAGCAAAGAGGCATATCCTCCCGCGCTGAAGTTAGACACAATCTTATCGCGACTTGTACGAGGTATAATAAACATTGTCTCCCACTCGCCTTTGCCGTTTTTATGTACATTAACTCTGAAGTCCATAATCTGCCCGTCTTTGTTGAGAAACTTCATTCTCGGCTCCAGGATAACCGTATTACTGCCATAGAGTGCCTTCAGTTCTGCCAAACACCCGGCATAGTCATACTCCATAGTGTTGCCATCAGCATTCGTCAGCATGTATCCCCCATCTGCTGTAGCTTTGAGGCAATTGATCCCCTCTCCGCGAGCACCAACCAGAGGTTTTATGATAATCTCAGGCCACATCAGAGCAAAAGAGAGTACGTTCGTCATGGTATGGGTATACATTGAGGGAATATTCATCGAGGCAAACTTACTCTTTGCCAACTCATCGTTAACATCCTTTTTATCGAGAACGAAGTCATCGAGCAAAACACCATCGCTTCTGAAATACTGTCTGAGTTCGCCGTTCTCTGCCCCAAGATATATCCAATGGGGGTACTCGACCACTTCCTCAACAAATCCATCTCTGGTCCAAACGCGAACCTTCATTATTTTTTGGTCGAAACATATATTATCTTTATCAAAGAGTACGACGTCCGCACCAATGGCATTACAGAGTTTGAGTAAAATTTCGACGCTGAAATCTATTTCCTTATAATCAGCAAAAAATAGTCCGACAGCAGGTTTTCTCATATCATCACCTCAGTTTAAATCTATAATACATCATAAACGCAAGAATTACAATAATAAATTAATATTGCCTAGTTACGCCAAATAAGAGTACCTTTACAGTCCAATTAAGATACAGTATAGAAGAAAATATAGAATCAAATAAAAAAACTCCCTCAAAATAAAAGGAAGTTTTTTATAAGTTTTATATTCAATTAAAAGTAAACTGCTTTTGTCTGGTCGAGACAGGCAGAGTGGTCTCTGAACAGAACTGTTCTGCCCTTAAACTCAGGATAACGCTCAACAAAGCGCTCTACCATTGCATAAATCTCGGTTTTGTCCAGACCCTTGCGTCTGTAATCTATGTTTTGCTCCAGGTAACAGTTATTGATTTTGAGAGTAACATCAGGATAAGGAGCCAAAAGCTCTGCCAATTTATCCAGGTCTGCTTCTGTAAAATATCCGTCACAGGCAACATATGTAACAATGAGATGCACATTCTCTGCTTCGGAACACATTTTGATGGTCTCCCATACATTATCCCAACACAGCTTGGTGTTCTTAATGTTTGCAGTAACAGTAGCATCCTGAGGGTTGAGGCCCTTGAGGGATATACCCACAATGTCTATGAGTCCCTCATCAATAAACTGTTTTACCTTTTTGGGGTTAGAGCCGTTGGTATCCAGAAAATTCTGAGCACCATATATTTTGGTAATACGAAGAAGTTCAGGCAGTAAGGGATTTAAGGTAGGCTCTCCACCGCTGAACTTAAAGTTCTTGCTGTATCTGAGAAATTCCCATATTTTATGCTCAAAAGTCTCGGGAGTAAACTCCGGATAGGCATCTACCTTCCATTCTCCGAAAGAACAGAATTCGCAACGATAATTACATTTACCATATGATATTTCGTGAACACGTCTGTTATCCTTGAATCTGTCCGAAATATCAGGGACAAAGTAAGCAGGTCTTAACTTCATCTTGAACTTATTATCATTACTCACGTTACTCACCTCGTAGAGCACAAATCTATATATAAATTACATTATAATCAAAACAAATAGAGAAAAAAAGCAGGGCGGATAACTCCGCCCTAACGCTTTTCCTTGTTCATCAAAAATTAGAACATGCCGCCTTCTTTTTCAGAAACTGTAGTTGTAACTACTTCAACGTTAGAAGCAACGATAACTTCCTCAGCCTCGAACATAACGATGTTCATCTCAGGTGCTACATATTTCATTTCAAATTCACCTCCTATATCAATATTTCATATGTATAATATCATTTATCGAGTATATTGTCAAGTATTTATTTAAGAAATTATTATTATTTTTTCATTGTTTCTACTTTCACAGCTTTATTGTGTTGATAAATAAAAATGGGAAAACCCCACCCTGAAAAATCAGGGTGGGGTCGTAACTCAGATAACTAAATTACTGATAAGGTTAATAATCAATTCTTGTGAATTAATTAGTCCTTAGTAACCTCGTACATATCGGAGTAAACTGTTACAACTTCGTTATTCACTCTGTACTGTGCCCAGCACTTAGCATACCATGTCTGGCCTGATGCTACAGGACCAGTCCAGTCGTAAGAGGAGTCAGAGTTTACTGTAGAAGCTGTTCTATCCCATACGTTTGTATCAGTTGTACCGTGTACAAATGTGGACTCGTTGTACTGAGCCTTATTAACAGCAACAATACCAGCGCCGATGAACTCGTAACCGTTCTGCTCTACAGGTACGAACCAACTGATACTAAATGTACCGTATGTTCCGGGTGTAAATGCATCAACAGAAACAAGAGTCTGATACTCGATCTCTGTGCCTTCATCTACATATACAGCGATAAGCTCTGTGTCACCTACGGGGAAGAATGTATAAGATTCCTTATAGCTCTTAACGTTACCGTCACCGTCTGTCCAGTATGCGAATACCATACCAGCCTCAGCTGCGTCTGCAGTAACTGTTGTAGAAGCGTTCAGGAGATACTTGCCGTCCTTCTCTGTACCAGCTGTTACTGTACCGTTAGTAACATTAATAGTAATATAGGTCTCAACTCTCTCCCAAATGGGAAGAACTGTTACGTCGTTACCTGCTGCGATTTCAGCCTGAATCTCAGCCTCTGTCATATTCCAACCCATAAATGCAAAGCCGAGGAACTCGGGGTTAATTGCGGGGAAGGAAATAGAATCTGTAGCTGAGTAGTACTGAACAT
Source organism: Ruminococcus sp. (assembly GCA_045603105.1). Lineage (GTDB taxonomy): Bacteria > Bacillota > Clostridia > Oscillospirales > Acutalibacteraceae > Ruminococcoides. The sequence goes on along the minus strand of JAZULM010000046.1, from coordinate 614 downwards.
CCCACTGCTGGTTAAGTTTATCTGCATAGAATGTTACCATCTGTACGCCTTCTACAGTAGCCTTGTACATAGCCTTGATAAAGTCATTACCAGTAGTAACGAATGTGTAAGACTCGGATGTAGAGAGGATCTTACCGTCTGCAGTGTTAACCCAACCAATGAACTCTGCGCCTTCAACATAGGGAAGTGCAGTAACTGTTACGTTTGCACCAACAGGAGCACTTGTGTTGTAATAAGAGGGACCCTGAGTTCTTGCTGTACCCTCGCCAAATGCGATTGTGAAGCCTAAACCAGCGGATACTTCAATCTTCAGGTTACCTGTTGTTGCGGGAACAACGGGAGCTGCGTCCTTCTTATATGTTGCCTTAACTGTGATATCCTTTGTTACGTAATCGAACTCGGTATCCCAGCCGGTGAATGTATAGCCGTCAACTGCGGGAGCCTCGGGAGCTGTTGCAGGTGCGCCGTATACTACTGTCTCAGTCTTGAGAACGTTGCCGTCCTTGTCTGTGAATGTTACGGTGAATTCCATAACTTCGGGTTCTGCATTCTCAACAACAACAACGATGATCTTGATGTCGCTGTCAACTGCTGCTACAGTGTAAACACCGTCA
>JAZULM010000045.1:0-4442 GCA_045603105.1 Ruminococcus sp. | reverse complement strand
CCTCGGTGTAGGTTGCGGTTTTACTCTCAAACTCCTTGTAGGCATCGGTGTTACCAAAACGTTCTGCTACCTCATTTTTGTAATTATTCATTTTCTGTCCTCTTTATCCAACGAAATTCACAAGTTCATCGATATCCTTGCGTTTTTTACTGCGGAGTTTGTCGTCATCTTTTGCATAACCGAGGGTAATCACCAGTCGCACTGTGCCGTCGAGATGACAAATCTCGCGAATTTTTGCATCATCAAGCCAACCGAGAATACAAGTGGAAAGCCCCTGTTCAGTGGCTTCTGCTGTAATGTAGGCAGAGAGGATTCCGATGTCAATAGAGCGATAGTCGTTGTGCTTGAGTTTTGCACCCACCGCCGCTGACTTAACATAGGGCATCTCGGAGATTACAAGCATCACGGGAGCATCACTCGCAAACTTATTCATACCCATACCCTGAGTAGCCTTTGCAACATTTTTGGCAACCTCTCCTTTGCAGACTGTAATATGATAAGGCTGACCGTTGCAGGCAGATGGCGAAAGCCTTGCCACCTCTAAAACTGCCTGAAGTTTTTCACTCTCTACCGTTTTGTCGGGGTTATATGCTCGGCAGGACTGCCTGTTGTTTGCGATTTGCGTAAAGTTCATAATATCACCTTTAAACTAAGTTTTTTCATATAGATTATGTATATCAAGACTTCTACCAAGCGATTATTTTTTCTTGTACTGAAGTACAAGTACATCATTTTTGCTGTATGAATTTGTAAGAATAAAGCAGGCTTCGGTGCTGTCTGTAAACAGAGGTTTGCTGTCGCTTGAGGCAACAACAGGTGCTATAACAAGGCTCAGTTCATCAACTGCGTCTGCACGCTGAAAGGCACCGTTGATAATACTACCGCCCTCTAAGAGCAGTTTGTTGATACCGAATAATTCCTTCAATTTAGAAAGAGCAATATTAACGTCAATTTTATCCTTGCCTGCAAAGAGGTAAGGGATCTTCATAGTTTGGAGGTAACCGAGATAACGCTCATCTGTGTTCTCGCTTAGCACCTCGATAATCTGTGCACCATCATAACCGGGGTCTCCGTCGGGATCGATAATTTTGTTTGATTTCCAACCGAGTTTACCGTTGGTGTCGAACGCTATGGCATAAAAGTCTGAAAGATTGTCGGGGATATAATCTGCTTTATTGTCTATGGGTGTAAAGGATGAAAGGTCAGGGTACCAATTCTGAGTAAAACTGCTCTCCATAGTTACTCTGCCACAAATGAAGCCGTCACATTTAAGCGCGCGGTTGATTTCGTAATATTCCTCGATTGCTTCACTGCACTTATCACGAAAGAGAAAATCTCCCGTAACTTTGCCGTCAATAGAGGCGGTCATATGACAGATAATATATGGTCTTTCCATCAAATCAACTTCTTTCCGATTCTTTCCTTTTTTTCGTGTTATCTTTAATCAGTATAGCATATCAGAATATAAATGTCATCTTTTCTTTGCTCGGGAAGGTGCAGGTTAATCGCGACTAATCTCTAAATCTAAAACATTATACATACAACAAAACTCCCCGAGATCGGACGTCCTGAGACGCTCAGCTTCTCGGGGAGTTTTTTGTTATAAAGTCAGCGAAAAAACTTTCTTAATCTTCTTTGAAAATGATATCGTCGGTTGCGGGGTTGTCGATGAGTTCTCCGTTTTCGCTGAATCTCGAGCCGTGGCAGGGACAGTCCCAACTGTGTTCGGCCACGTTGTATTTTAGTGCACATCCAAGATGAGGACATCGTGGAACTGTGGGTGTCAGCAGTCCCACCACCGAATCAAAGGCATTAACGGCGAATTGTGGCCGAAGAATACTACGTGATGGTGAAAACACCTCTGCATAAGGGTTCGAGTTACCCCGTACAAGGTCACAGAGGATATTTGCTGCCACCAAAGAATTTGTCATACCCCATTTGTTAAAACCTGTTGCCACAAATACTGAGGGCATGCTTCCCGAATACTGCCCAATATAGGGAACGCCGTCAAGAGTCATACAGTCTTGAGTTGCCCATCTGCCTACTATTTTGGCGTTTTTGTAGTGTTTACTCGCAAATCGCTCAAGTTCCTGCCAACATCCGCCCTGCTTTCCCGTACGATGTCCGCCACCGCCAAGGAGCAAAATATCTTTGTATCCTCGAAAAGAAAGCCCTCTGTCCGATTCATCCACGTACATTCCCTGTATGTTCTGTGCAGATTTCAGAGCCAGAACGTAGGAACGATGCTGATAAAGTTTCAGAAAATAGCCTCCGTGCTTATTAAGAATCGGAAAATGAGTAGCGATAATCAGTTTATTAAATGTGATCTCGCCGTGATTTGTTATCGCTTTTTGAGGTAACAACTCCAAGACCTTGGTGTGTTCGAAAACAGGTAAATCTTTTGCAATTTCATATATGAATTTCAAAGGGTGAAACTGTGCTTGGTTTCTCACACGTACTGCCAAGGCCCCCTTAAGGGGAAGTTCGGGTGTATCCGAAATTTCTGCGCTTATACCGAGTCTGTTTAACGCGTCAACTTCCTCCTCAATTTTTCTTGGGCTGTTAAGAGAATAAACATAAGAGTCTGCGGTTTTATAGTCGCAGGGAATACTTTGACATATACTAAAATATTCATCCAATGCGCTGAGTTGTGCCCGTAAATAAGCCCTTGCCTTGTGTTCGCCGAAACGTTTTATAAGTTTTTGATAAATTAAACCGTGTTGCAAAGTTATCTTTGCCGTGGTGTTTTTTGTGATACCGCCACATATTTCCGTCGCCTCTGTGAGCATACAACTGACTCCTGCTTTCGTCAGTTTATATGCACACAATATCCCCGCGATACCGCCTCCGACTATTAAAACATCGGTGTTTTTATTGTCATTAAGCGGGGCGAACTTTTTGCACTCTATATCTGTTTCCCAAAGAGATTTCATCATATTTCCTCCGATAAGTATATATTCAGTGTCGGTATCTTTTGATGAAATATGCACCCTGTCGGGAACTTTATAAACTTATTAGTCTGTTAGTTCATTCAGAATCTCGGGGAAAGGTTTTAGACTACGGCGTAAAATTCCGTGAACACAGGCTATTACCATTCCGTAGTTTGTCATAGGTATCTGACTGTCCTGTGCCTGAGAGGCTCTGAACTGCATCTCTCTTTCGGTGAGCATACAGCCTCCGCAATGTATAACTAACTTATATTCTTCCAGATCCTCGGGAAAACCTTTGCCCGAGGTGAAATCATATTCAAAAGTCTTGCCTGTGTACTCCTCTATCCATTTGGGGAGTTTTACTGTACCTATATCTCCGCATTGTCTGTGGTGGGTACACCCCTCGGAGATAAGAATTTTGTCTCCATCCTCAAGTTTTGAAAGTGCTGCCACACCCTTGACGGAGTTTTTGAGGTTGCCTTTATACCTTGCAAACAGTATGGAAAAAGAGGTCATCGGTATATCCTCGGGGACAATAGCCGATACCCGCGAGAAAGCCTGGGAGTCAGTTATAACCATAGCAGGAGGAGTTTTGAGACTACCCAGTGCCTCTTTGAGTTCTGTATCACGGCACAGATGAACGTTCACTCCATTATCAAGCAAATCACGTATGGTCTGTTGCTGAGGAAGTATGAGTCTTCCTTTGGGTGCCGATTTATCTATTGGTATAACAAGTACTACCGTATCGTTTTCCTTTACCAAATCGGAGACAATTACCCTTTTCTCACCGTCGTCCTTTGCCAAAGAGCCGATCTTATCTTTAAGCAATTCTATATTGTAGCCGTTTTGCGAGCTGACGTATACCTCATTTAACTTTGTCGGTGTAGGAATATCTTCCAGTAAATCTGCTTTGTTATAGGCGATTACATAGGGAATTTTCTTAGTGTCAAAAAGTTCTATAAGTTCTGTATCTAACGGATCCATCCCTCTTGTTACATCCACTACCAAAACGGCAATATCAGAGTAATTCACCACCTGTTTTGCTACTTTTACCCTCATCTCACCAAGCATACCCTCGTCATCAAGACCGGGAGTATCAATCACAACAACAGGTCCTAAGGGTAGAAGTTCCATCGCTTTTTTGACAGGGTCGGTGGTTGTTCCTTTAATATGGGATACAAGTGACAGAGGCTGTCCTGTGACTGCATTCACAAGACTGGACTTGCCTGCGTTTCTAAGTCCGAAAAAACCTATGTGCAGACGGTCCGCGGATGCTGTTTCATTAAGTCCCATAAAAATCTCCTTTCAAAATCAGAAGCGGAAATCTCTTCTGTTGGAAGCCTTTATATTCTCTATGTTTTCCTTGGCAATTGCTCTGACCTTTTCATTAGTTATTTTCTCAAGCTCTTTTTCAATAAGAGCAAAGCCGATTTCCTTTGTTTTGTCACTTGCATAGTCGACAAGATACTCGGTAAGCGTCATAAGTGCGTTGGGATGACAGCAGTTGATTAT
>JAZULM010000044.1:0-19660 GCA_045603105.1 Ruminococcus sp. | reverse complement strand
TTATATTCAGAGTAATCTGAAAATTGTTTATATACTTTGAGTTCTTCTGTTTCTTTCTTGTAAATTCCAAGTCCGATAAACTTGTCATCATAAGTTTTCACTCGGAGTATTTCCTTATCCAAAAGATCTACGGGTTTATTTTGAACTCTTTTTGTGTCCAAGGCTCCGCCATTTGAAAAGCGCTTTGCCTGAGGAGAGGATACCTTTATCTCTTTGTATGTTTCAAAAAGACTCTCTGTAGACAATACCGCGCTTTCGAGTTGTCCTTTTTCAGCAAGTTCTCTGAGGTCGCTCAGAGTATACGCCTTATCAAGAGTATATCCGCAGGCAGAAGTCCTGATAAGAGAAGTCATACATCCGCCGATGCAAAAATTCTTTGCAATATCGTCGATGAGAGTACGGATATAGGTTCCTTTTGAACAGAACACTCTTAAAGTACCACTTTGAGTTTCTTCGTTAAACTCGACAAGTTTAAGCGAGTAGACCGTAATCTTTCTTGGTTTACGTTCTACCTCGACTCCCTGTCTTGCCAAATCGTAAAGACGAACGCCGTTTACCTGCACCGCCGAATACATAGGGGGAATCTGCTCGATTTCTCCTGTGAAATCTTTAAGCACAGCCTCGAGCTGTGTTTTTTTGACCGAGGTTTTCTCCTGCGACTGTACCTCGCCCCATATATCGAGGGTGTCAGTAACCTTGCCCAAAACGAAGGTAGCCTCGTAACATTTGTCGTGATTGGGAAGAATATCCTGAGCCTTGGCGGCTCTTCCCAAAAGCAAGGGCAGTACACCCGTCGCATTGGGGTCAAGCGTACCGCAATGTCCGATTTTACGTTCACCGCAGATTTTCCGCATAACCGCTACCACGTCAAAAGATGTAAAGCCCTCTTCTTTATTTACAACTATAACGCCGTTCATAGTATCTTTTCCGCCGCAGAGATAAGTTTTGCCTTCACCTCGTCAAGAGTGCCTTCCATAGTACAGCCTGCAGCCGCTATGTGTCCGCCGCCGCCAAACTGAGCACAGAACTCAGCCGCATTCACACCCTTGTTAGAGCGAACGGAAACCTTAAACACGCCGTTTTCCTTTTCTCTCATGGTAATACCCAGAAGCACGCCCTCAATCTGTCGGGGAATAGAGGCAAGTCCCTCCATTTCATCGTCGGTGATACCTGCTCTGTGTTGCATCTCCAAAGTTGTATAGATAAGCGCACACTTGCCGTAACAACTGTACTCAAGAGTATGATACACCATTCTCTCAAGGCGGAGTTTCTCTCGGGTTTTAATCTCAAACATCTCTGTATTTATATCGAACCAGTCAGAAGTTTTTTCCATAAGTTCTGCTGCGATAAGATGAGTTCTGGGGGTTGTGTTGGAATAGCGAAAACATCCTGTATCCGTAGAAATTCCCGTATAAATACAAGCCGCCATTTCCTTAGTGAGAGTAATATCCATAACCTTGCTGAGTTCATAGATAATCTCGCTCGCAGCGGCAGAATTTTCTTCTACGTAAGATACCTTTGCGCTAATAGAGTTGGTGCCGTGGTGGTCAATACTCAGGTCTATGATACTTTCGTACTCCTGCTTATTTTCACCCAGAAGTTCCGCCGCAGCAACATCCACGCTTACAACGTACTCTCGATCAAAGTTCTGATCTTTGACACCTCTTTTGAGAAAAGCGTACTTTTGTGCTACGGTACCGCTTAAAATTACTCTTGCATTCTTGCCTATTGACTGAAGCATAAGACAAAGAGCGTATGCCGAGCCCAGAGTATCTCCGTCAGGATAGTGATGTGTGAGTATCTCAAAATTGTCGTGAGATTTCAGAAGATTTGCAACTGAAATTAAGTCGGTCATCTGCTTAGTCCTCCACACTCTCTGAATTAGCGGGTTTTTGCTTGTCCAAATCGTTAAGAATTTTTGATATATTGGCGCTGTATTCAATAGAATCGGTTGCCTTGAAGATAAGCGAAGGTACGTGGCGGATAGATAGTCTTCGTGCCAGTTCCGAACGGATAAATCCTGCTGCTGACTTAAGACCTTTGACCGCCTCTTGTGCTCTGTCCATACCCTCAATAGCACTGATATACACAGTGCAATAACTCAGGTCGTTGGTAACCTCTACACGAATGATAGAGATAAACGCGCCTTGAACACGAGGGTCCTTGAGTTCACGAAAAACAGCTGTCAGTTCACGCTTTATATCTTCTGTTGTTCTTGAAAGCTTATGATTTGCCATAATATTCAACCTCCTGCAAACAGTCCACACCCATCGCCTCGAGGGATAGTGGGTGTAGTATCTGCGGATTTTCTGTAATTATCAGTCCTCGCGGTATTCTTCGATGATAAACGCCTCGAAGATATCGCCTTCCTTAAGGTCGGAGAATCTCTCAAGACCGATACCGCACTCGTAGCCCTCGGCTACTTCCTTAACGCTGTCTTTGAATCTCTGCAGGGATGCGATGTTATCCTCAGCAATAATGATACCGTCACGAACAACACGAACCTGTGCGTTACGGGTAATTTTACCGCTCTTAACGTAGGAACCTGCAATAGTACCTACACTCTTGATCTTGATAACGTTACGGCACTCGGCTGAGCCTAACTGTACCTCACGCTTCTTGGGAGCAAGCATACCCTTCATAGCGGACTCAATCTCTTCGATACAGTCATAGATGATGGTATACATTCTCATATCAACACCGTCACGCTCTGCATTTACTGTTGCAACAGAGTCGGGACGAACGTTAAATCCTACAATAATGGCGTTTGAAGCGTTTGCGAGCATAACGTCAGATTCGTTAACTGCACCAACGCCACAGTGGATTACAGCAACACGAACTTCCTCGTTGGAAAGTTTCTCGAGTGACTGTCTTACTGCCTCAACAGAACCCTGTACGTCTGCCTTAACAATAATCTTGAGTTCCTTGATCTCGCCCATCTTCATCTGGTCGAAAAGGTTATCAAGGTTAACTTTTGTACGTGAGTTAAAGAGTTCCTCTTTCTTCTGAGACTTTCTCTGCTCTACAAGTTCACGGGCAAGACGTTCGTCAGAAACAGCGTTGAATACGTCACCGCCGGAGGGAACTTCTGCCAGACCTGTGATCTCAACAGGAACAGAAGGACCTGCCTGCTGAACCTTCTCACCACGCTCGTTGGTCATAGCACGGACTCTACCTACTGCAGTACCCGCAACAACGATATCGCCTGCGTGGAGGGTACCGTTCTGTACAAGAATTGTTGCGATAGGACCTCTGCCCTTGTCAAGACGAGCCTCAACAACTGTACCCTTAGCGGCACGGTCGGGGTTTGCCTTGAGTTCTTTCATATCTGCCACAAGGATAACCATCTCAAGAAGTTCGTCAATACCCATACCTGTCTTGGCAGAAATAGGAATACAGGGTGTATCTCCGCCCCACTCCTCGGGGATAACCTCGTGCTCGGTAAGTTGCTGCATAACTCTGTCGGGGTTAGCGCCAACCTTATCCATCTTATTGATAGCAACAATTACGGACACGCCTGCTGCCTTGGCGTGATTGATTGCTTCAATTGTCTGGGGCATAATACCGTCATCAGCGGCAACAACCAGAATAGCAATATCTGTAACCTGAGCACCTCTTGCACGCATTGTTGTAAATGCTTCGTGTCCGGGTGTATCAAGGAAGGTAATATCTCTGCCCTGAACATCTACTCTGTAGGCACCGATGTGCTGAGTAATACCGCCTGCCTCGGATGCAGTAACGTTGGCATGACGGATATAGTCAAGAAGCGATGTCTTACCGTGGTCAACGTGTCCCATTACAACAACAACGGGAGCACGGTCCTTGAGGTTTTCGTCGTTGTCTTCGCTATCGTCAATAATACGCTCCTCAATAGTAACAACGATCTCCTTCTCTACCTTTGCGTGGAATTCCATCGCAATAAGAGAAGCGGTATCAAAGTCAACCGTATCGTTAATAGTAACCATTGTTCCCATAAGGAATGCCTTGGTAATAACCTCTTTTGCGGTAGCCTTCAGACGAAGTGCGAGTTCCTGAACGGTAATCTCGTCGGGAATCTTGATGGTAAGGGGCTTTGACTTTCTTTCCTGAGCGATTCTGTCCATTCTCTGCTGTTCGGTCTCACGCTTTCCGCTTCTGTGTTTACCCTTCTGCTGAGAACGCTGAGAAATCTTCTGCTTATGGGTGGACATTGTGCTGTCAGAACGTCCCTTATCGTATGCCATACGGTCGTATTTTTCGTTGTAACGCTCTACGTCTACGTAACCTGCTCTGGTATCTACAACCTTACCCTCACCGCGCTTGCTCTTGATAGCACCTGTGGGCGCCTCTGCAGGTGCAGGCTTTGACGTTGACTCCTGCTTAGGTGCCTTGGGCTGAGTTTTCTGTGCAGGCTGTGTTTTCGCCTCGCTCTTTGCACCCTTTTTCTCTGAGTCTGCCTTAGCCTCACTCTTTGCGGGAACCTGAGGTTCCTCGGGAGTGGCCTCTGACTGAGCCTCACGCTCTGCGATAGCCTTGTCACGAACTGCAAAATAGTCGCTGAGGCTCTCTACTGCATTCTCCTGTGTAAAGAAATCAAATACTACGTTAAGTTCCTCTTCCTCAAGCGCAGTCATAGACTTCTTTGTTGTACCACAATATTTTTCTACAACGTCAGAGACCGCCTTGCTCTGAATACCCAGGTCTTTGGCTACTTCGTGTACTTTATATTTAATCATAAGTTATCCTCCTTTTTCTGCTCTGCCAGAATAAGTTCTGTAAGTTTATCTGCAAAGCCCTTGTCTGTAACTGCCAGTACTGCACACGCCTTTCCAAGACTGAAGCTAAGTTCATCTTTTTGGCGGTTTATGGTATATAAGGGAACGTTTCCCTTTAAGCTGACCGACGAATGAATTTTCTTCTCGGTGCTCTTTGATATATCCTGTGCCATAATTACAAGCAGTGCCTTATCGGTTTCTATGGCTTCTCTTACCGGGTCATTACCGATGAGCAGTTTACCCGCTCTGCGACAAATTCCCAGAAAAGACAGTAGTCTGTCATTCACTCTTCTTCAGCTCCTGCTCCATAGAATCGTAAACCTCGGAAGGTATCGTACAGCCGAAAGTTCTCTCGAATCTGCGAGCCTTTCGTGCTGACTGGAAGCAATTTATGTCCCGACAGATATATGCACCCCTACCGGACTTTTTGGAAGTCAGGTCAAGAGAAATCTCGCCTTTCTCTATCACCTCGCCATTTTCGTCCACCTTATCGGGAGCCTTGACAACTCTGATAAGTTCAAACTTAGGCTTCATTTCACAGCAGCCTGTGCATTTCCTCATAGGAATCTTTTTTTGCTTCATTTTATCCCTCCTGAAAATTAATTTTTGTGGGGGTTAGTCCTCGGTATCTTCGCCGAAGAAACCGCTTTCGGGACGGATGTCAATCTTCCAACCTGTCAGTTTTGCGGCAAGTCGGGCATTCTGACCCTTGTTACCGATTGCAAGTGAAAGCTGTCCGTCGGGAACTGTTACTTTACAACTCTTTGAGCCGTCTTCGCTGAGTTCTACTTTAACTACTGATGCAGGTGACAGAGCAGCAGCGATGTACTTCTCGGGATCCTCATCATAAACGATTATGTCAATCTTCTCACCGCAGAGTTCCTCAACAATGGTGTTGACTCTGGCGCCCTTTGTACCGATACAAGCACCGATTGCGTCAACCTCTTCATCGTTAGAGATAACAGCCATCTTTGTTCTGGAGCCTGCCTCACGGGAGATAGACTTGATTTCAACAATACCTTCGAAAATTTCGGGAACTTCCTTCTCGAACATTTTTCTTACGAAGTCGGGATGTGTACGTGAAAGAATGGCGCGGGGACCTTTATCGCCAACCTTAACATCAACAACATATACCTTAACTCTGTCGCCCTCCTCAAGAATCTCGTCGCCGATCATCTCGCTGCGGGGAAGAACTGCTTCTGCCTTGCCGAACTTGATAGTAGCAGCGCCTGTCTTGGGGTCGATACGCTCGACGGTCGCGGTGAGAATCTCCTTGAACTTGGACTGGAACTCTCTGAGCACCTGACCTTTCTCGCCGTCACGGATACCGCCGTGGATAACGTTCTTGGAAGCGCTTACTGCGATTCTGCCGAACTTTCTGGGATCAAGTGAGATTGCGATCTCTTTGCCTACTGCTGCGCGTTTGCTGATCTGTTTTGCATCCTCGAGAGAAATCTCAAGTGCTTCGTTTTCTACTTCTTCTACAACTGTTTTGAAAAGTTTTACTGTAAAGCTGTGCTTCTCGCCGTCGAGTGTTACCTCAACGTTCTCGTTGCCGTAGAGATTCTTACAAGCAACAACGATCGCTCTCTTGATCTGGTCGATCATATACTCTACGGGGATACCCTTCTCTTTTTCAAGAAGAGCCAATGCCTCAAATAATTCCTTGTTAATCATTTTTAATAACCATTCCTTTCCTGTATATATGTTAATTTTTTTATAACCTGAATTATCAGTCGCCGAAGTCATCGAGTTTGATCCAGGCGGCGTCTTTTTTATTGATAGTAACCTCGTTTTCTCCCGAGTGGTCACGGATGGTAACCGTATCCTTATCGTGAGATACAAGCACTCCGCAGAAATCTCTGCCCAGCACCTCCATAGGTCTTATGAGGTGAACCATAATATCCGCTCCGATAAAGCGGTCAAAATGCTCCATTCTCACAAGTTCTCGCTCAATTCCGGGGGAACTTACCTCCAGAATGTAATATTCCTTAATGGGATCAAGTTTCTCCAGAGGCTCGTCAATTGCTCTGGAAACTGCCTCGCAGTCGTTGATATCAATTCCGTCTTCTTTGTCAATAAAAACTCTCAGATACCACTGAGCGCCCTCTTTGACGTATCTGACGTCCCAGATATCCACACCGCATTCTTTAGCGATTGGCTCAACAAGAGCACGGACTGTGTCACACACACCGCTACCTTTTTGCTTATTGTCCTTTGCCAAAATTATCCCTCCATAACAAGTGAGGAGCAGGTCCCTTGACCTACTCCTTACCTTAATACATTATTCAACTGTAAACAGTATACCACAGGAATTTGAAAAATACAAGTGTTTTACTGTGTTTTGGCGGTTTTGCCCTAAGGACAATCCAAAAATCACGCCCTGACTATAACCCTTGACATAAAATTAAGCGTTCGAGTAGGCATAAATAAAGTATTTATATCCAAGCGGACTTGAGAAAAAGCCCTCTATACTGCTACTGCACATATACTGGTCGGTGTAGTAATAAATAGGACACACCGCCCCCGTAGACATCACCATATCCTCCGCCTTGTGCATAAGTTCATACCTCTTCGCGGTATCCTTGCAACTCTTTATTTCATCAATAAGTTTATCGTAGGACTCTTCCCAGGTAAGGTTATCCTGCGTGCCATAGGAGTAGCCTTTATAGTCCTTGTGTTCGCCTTTTCCGAACTGACAGTCGTTGTTACCCGAGGTGCTTACCCACATCTCTAAAAAGCATATAGGATCATTGTAGTCCGCCACCCATCCGTTTCGGGCAACGGAATAGTCCCCCGCTTTTCTTGTGTTCAGATAGGTGTTCCACTCCTGAACTTCAATCTTCAGATTAATGCCGTAGTTCTCGAAAACTTCTTTCATATAGGTAGCAATCTGCTGATGGGTGGTACCCTCGTTGGTAATATAAGTGAGTGTCGGAAAGCCCGAAAGCACATCCCCGTTTACGCTGAAAAGTCCCGATGATTCAGAAACTTCTTCAAAAAGTCGCATTGCCTCCTCGCAGTTTGCCTCGTAATCTCCTGCTTCTGTGCTGAAGTACCCTTTACCGCCGTTTGCGTCATCCATAAACTCCGACGCTCCGTCTGCGGTGGTAAGCCCCATCGGAACAAAGGTGTTGGCGGGGACTTGTCCGCCTTTGCCGATATCGGTACAGATATAGTTTCTCTCGAGCAAAAGCGAAAGAGCTTTTCTGATAGATACCCGCTCCTCTTCGGTAAAATCTCTGAGCGTGTCATCGTTTACGTTGAAAGATATAAAGTAGGTACCCAACTGGCCCGCTACTCTGTACTCATCGGGATATCGGGCGGCGATAGACTCAATCTGGTCGTTAGGAACAGAGTCGATAAACATATAAGAGCCGTTTTGGAAATTAGCATAAAGCGAACTGTCATCCTCGTTAAAGGAGAAAATCAGTCTTTGGGTTTTGACTGCCTGAGCATTATGGTAGTTTTCGTTTTTCTCCATTACAAGTCTGCCTCCCGTAAACTCCGTTACCTTATACGGGCCGTTGCCGATATATGTGTCCGCTCTCACAGCCCAGGACTCGTTTCCCTCGACCACAGATCTTTTCACGGGCATATAGGCAGGAAACGCTAACAATTCGTTAAAATACGGCACGTCGCTACTTAGCACAATAGTCAGAGATTTCTTATCCTCTGAGGCAGTCACGTTAAGTTTACCCTCGCCGACAGACGCTTCTTCGTAGCCGTCAATCACGCTGAACATATACTCATAGTCCGCCGCCGTTTCGGGAGATACCGCTCTGTTCCACGCCCATACGAAATCTTCAGCCGTAACAGGCGATCCGTCGGACCACTTGAGGTTGTCTTTGAGAGTATAGGTATACGAAACCTTTCCGTCATCACCCTCTACCCCCTCGGGCAATTCCACCGCACAGTCAGGCACAAGTTGAATGGTGCCGTCGTTTGACTGCATATAACCTACAAGACCTGAAAACGCGTGGATAATGTAGGTGGCGCCGTCAGCGGTAGAATTAAGCGCCGGGTCAATGGTATCGGGATATGATCCGACACAAATGGTCATCTCCTCTGACACCTCGGAGCCTCCGCTTCCTGTCGGTTTTTTACTGCAACCGCCAAGCGCCATACAAATTATCATAACCGCCACTGATAATAGTGCAATAAATCTTTTCATATATACCTCCTGCAAAATTTCATACGTTACAAATTCCAACAAGCGCAGAAATGCCCCTCGGATATCTCTGCCAGAGGAGGCATCTTCTCAGCACACTCCTCAGACGCTCTCGGACATCTTGTTCTGAAAGGACATCCCGAGGGCATATCAAGAGGCGACGGCACGTCTCCCTGAAGGACAATTCTCTGATGATTACGAGCATAATCAGGGTCGGGTACGGGTACTGCCGATAAAAGAGAAATCGAATAAGGATGGCAGGGATTTTTGTAAATCTCTTCAGCAGCCCCGATCTCCACAATATGCCCGAGATACATAACAGCGATTCTGTCGGATATATGTCTTACAACCAACAAATCGTGAGCAATAAACAAGTAAGTCAGAGAGAGTTTTTCCTGCAAATCTTCAAACATATTGACAATCTGCGCTTGTATGGATACATCGAGCGCCGACACGGGCTCGTCGCATATTATAAATTCGGGATTCACCGCGAGCGCTCGGGCAATACCGATTCTCTGACGCTGACCTCCCGAAAACTCGTGAGCATATCTCGTAGCATGTTCCGAATTGAGCCCCACCAGATTCAAAAGTTCGCTAATTCTCTCTTTACGCTCAGTTTTTGTACTGTAAAGGCGGTGAATATCGAGCGGTTCCCCGATAATATCCGCCACCGTCATTCTCGGATCGAGAGAGGAATACGGATCCTGAAAAACCATCTGTGCCTTTTTTCTTAACTCTTTTACATCTTTTTTGCTACTGATAAGTTTTCCGTCAAAATAAATCTTACCCGACGTCGGCTCGTATAAATGCAGAATACTTCTGCCTACAGTAGTTTTTCCGCAACCTGACTCCCCGACAAGCCCCAGAGTTTCACCTTTTGCTACCGAAAAACTCACTCCGTCTACGGCTTTGAGTTTCCTGCTGCCAAACAGTCCCGAGGGAATATCAAAATATTGTTTGAGGTTGTGAACCTCCAAAATATATCTGTTATCAGCCACTTCGATCCATCTCCTCAAGGCCTTGAACTTCTCTTATCCTCTCGGGTGTAGTTGTGCCGTTTTCAAGTTCGTGCCTTATGTGATTCCAACAACGGGAATAATGCTCACCGCCACTAAGTGTCAGTGCAGGATTTATCCGAGCGCATACTTTCATCGCCTCACCGCATCTTGGCGCAAATGGACACCCCTTCGGCAGATTCGTCAGATCCACCCCTGCTCCACCTATGGGCTGAAGCCTTGTATATTCATCCGACGCGGTCGGCACCGAGCGTAAAAGTCCCTTGGTATACTCGTGTTGAGGATGATAAAAAATATCCTCTACTGTTCCCTGCTCACAGACCTGCCCTGCATACATAACGATTACGTTGTCACACATTTGCGCAACCACTCCCAAGTCGTGTGTAATAAGTAAAATCGACATTCCGAGTTTCTTTTGCAGGTCTTTCATCAAATCGAGTATCTGCGCCTGAATGGTAACGTCGAGTGCCGTAGTCGGCTCGTCCGCGATTAAAATATCAGGCTCACAAGCAAGCGCCATAGCAATCATCACACGCTGTCGCATACCGCCCGACAGTTGGTGGGGATATTGTCTGACACGTCTTTGGGGGGCGCTGACTCCCACTAAGTTAAGCATCTCTATAGCACGTTCTTTTGCCTGTTTTTGACCTCGATTTGTATGAAGCATTATCGCTTCACTCAACTGGTGACCAATAGTAAAAACGGGATTGAGACTTGTCATCGGATCCTGAAAAACAATGGAAATCTTATTGCCTCTGATTTTCTCCATACCCTTTTCTTTTATGCCGATAAGTTCTTCCCCGTCAAAATTCACCGAACCGCCGACAACCTCTCCCGTGCCGGAGAGAATCTGAAGTATAGAGTATGCTGTAACACTTTTGCCCGAACCCGACTCACCTACAATACCAACAACTTTGCCTTTCGGGATCTGAAAGGATACTCCCCTTACGGCTTTGACCTCGCCCCAAGGTGTAAAAAAAGAGGTCTCAAGATTTTCTACCGATAATATGCTCATCTCTTTTCTCCTTATCTTTTTTGCTTGGGATCAAAGGCATCTCTGAGTCCGTCGCCAAAGAGATTAAGACTCAGCACAATAAAACAAATACACAGCGCCGGTACCAAAAGCCGGTACACGTCCGAGTAAATATAAGAGAGATTCTCCGACGCCAAAGACCCCAAAGAGGGCATGGGAATAGACACTCCGAGCCCCAAGAAACTAAGAAAGCTCTCGGTGAAAATAGCATTCGGAATCTGCAACGCTGTGGAAATAACAATTACACTTATGCAGTTGGGAAGCAGATGTCGGGTAACGATTCTGAGTCCCGAAGCACCCATAGCCTTGGCGGTCAGCACAAACTCCTGCTCTTTAACTATCAGTATCTGTCCTCTGATGAGCCTTGCCATAGACACCCAGTATAAAAGCGCAAACACAAGGAAGATGCTTATCATTCCCGTACCGAGTTTCTCAAGAAATGTCCCCTTAATAAGAGGCTCCAGCGTCTGTTGAAACACTACGGAAAAGAGTATAACCATAAGCAGATCGGGCAGAGAATAAATGATATCAACTATTCTCATCATAACAAGATCTGCCTTACCGCCCAGATATCCTGCTACCGATCCGTAGACAGTGCCGATTATAAGTACGATAACCGATGCAAAAAGTCCGACGGAAAGAGATATTCTCGTGCCGTATACCACACGGATAAAGTAATCTCTGCCCAGAGAGTCGGTACCAAGCAAATGAGGAAAAATCTTCTCTCCGTTATCAATTCTTTCCTGTTCGGTTTTGCCGTATTCCATAGGGCCGAGATTATTGTAACTCGAGTCGGGAGTTTTGCCTTTTTCTGCCACACCCAACTGCTGACTGTAACTATAGGGATAAAACATAGGAACAAAAGTTACCGCCAAAGTAACGAATATAAGAAAGAAACCGCACACTACCGCAACCTTGTTTTTCCACAAGCGTCTCATACCGTCTTCCCAAAAAGTCACGCTTTCACGCATAGTCACTTTTTGCTGTTTCTCCTCGTCGCTCAATTTTTCCCATATATCCGACTCAAGGTGAAAACTCAGTCGCAAATCTTTTCGGAACTTTCTCTCAGGAATTTCTTTCATATTATCCCTCCTTACGACAGGTCAACTCTCGGGTCAAAGAGTTTGTAAAGAACATCTGACAGAAGCATCATCACCGCCACAAGATAAGCGAGAAAAATAGTTGTACCCATAATCATTGTGTAGTCACGGTTTACTATGCCCGACACAAAATACTTGCCGAGTCCCGGTACCGCAAAGATTCTCTCTACAACGAGCGATCCCGTCAGAATAAACGCCACCATAGGACCTGCATAGGTGATAACGGGCGTAACCGCGTTTTTGAGACCGTGCTTGAATATTATGCCAAAGCGAGGCACTCCCTTGGCGCGGGCTGTTCGGATATAGTCCTGACCGAGTACGTCCAACATACTGGAACGCGTTAGTCTTATGATATAAGCCATTGGATAAAGCATCAGAGAAATAACGGGAAGCACCAATCCCTCAGCACTCTGTCCGTTGGCGGGAAACAACGGTACCTTAACACACAAAAGCCAAAGCAAAAGTGTCGCCACTATAAAGGAAGGCATTGCCACAAAAGCCGTGGACACAATCATAATTATCCGATCAAGTGCTTTGTTGTGAAACACCGCCGCCAGCGTCCCCAACACAAGCCCGAAAAGTATAGCCCCAAAGGAGGCGATAAGTCCTATTTTCGCACTGGACGCAAAACCCTCCATAATAACATCCGTCACCTGTCTGCCGGGAAGTTTCATAGAAGGCCCGAAGTCAAATCTGACCGCACCCTTGAGATAATTCAGATACTGTTCCCACAAAGGTTTGTCTAGTCCGAACTTTTCATTCAGTGCCGCCATTGTCGTATCCGAAACACTCTTTTCGCTCATAAAAGGACCACCGGGGATAAAGTTCATAATAAAAAAGGTCAGGGTAACAACCAAAAAAACAGTCACTGCCGCAAGGAAAATCCTCTTCAGTATGTAATAAATAAACTTCTTATCCATTTGGCTCTCTCCTCGCTGTTTGTTTCAAAATTCCCGAAGCAATTTCGTTAAATTATTATACTCACAGCAAAGTGCATCTCCCCCAAACAACCATATTATCGTACCAAAAACGAAAAAACCGACACCCCGCAAAGGGTGTCGGTTTCGTAGTATATCGTTTATTATTTTTTAGATTTTGCCTTGGAACCTTTACAAAATACAGTCCTGAAAATCTGACTTATATCTCTTACGTTAAATTCTCCGGACAAAAACATCTTCCAAAGATATTTCAAAGCATTTTTGTAGTCCTTTGAAAGTGCATAGGTGCCATACATCTGACGGTAGTAAAGTCCTCTGTATACTTTCATATACTTCTTACGCTCACGGTCTGACATCTTAATAGCCGCAAGTGTGTTGGTAATAATATCAAGATGCTCGTTAAATCTGAAAATTTTCTTTTCTTTTGTGTCATCTCCACGGGACATACTTGTCTGGTAAATTATGTATCCGTACAAAGGCACATCTATAAACGCTCTCTTGTACTTATAGTAAACAGGCAAGAGAAGTTGCCAGTTCTGACCTCTTCTACAGGGATAAATATGTCTTTCGGGATTAACATCCAGAAAAGCAGACGCTCTCACCATATGACATCCGGAACAGAAAACAGATTGACTTCTGAGTAAAAGCAGGAACTGCTCAGGATTTTCGTTATCATATTTATCGGGTGCAACCTTACCGATAGGATTGCTGAGATCATCGCTGTTGTACATATAGCCGTTACTGGTTACGCTTCCGAATTCGGGATGCTCCTCCAGGAAATTGAGTTTAAGTTCAACAGACTGAGGCATCATAAAGTCATCTTTATCAATCCAACAGAGATAATCTCCCGTGAACTCTTTAAGACCGGCGTTAATCGCTCCTCCGATACCTGCGTTCTCCTGACTTATATGCTTATGAATCATACCTGCCTCAGAGAACTTTGACGTGTAAGAAAGTATTATCTCCTCGGTATCATCCGTAGAGCCGTCATTTACTGTGATAATTTCGAGGTTTTTGTAGGTCTGTGCCAAGACGGAATCAAAACACATATTAAGTGTATCGTGTCCGTTATAGCAAGGGATTATTATACTCACCAAAGGTTTCTTTGTCATTCTATATCACTCCAAGTTTTATTCTTCGAGACTAATTATCGCGTTTCATATCTATAGTTTCTGTGAGTTTATATTATTATATCACAAAATAACAGAAATTCAATACGGGAATAATAATACTTTTTATAACAATAAAAAAGCAGGTAGAATTGTCGCTACCTGCTTAATTATTAATATTCAGATTACACCTTTGCCACAGTTTTCTCTGTCGGCAATGTTTTCTGATGTTTTGATATGATATGAGATACAAGGTAATATCCAAGATACACGATAAGACAAGAGCCCATCACACAGAAAATTACCATAAAGGGCATTATCTTGTCGGGAAGGAAGGGGAATATGCTTTCCTTGATAAAGAACCAGTTCTGGTCATCATATATCGCATTTCCAAAGCACGCCCACACAAAGTTAACCAAAACTATGCAAAACTCCTTCCACATATAGCGAAAGTTAAGTTTCTCTCTGCCCAGTGCTAGGTTCATAAAGCCCCAGGTATACAGCACTCCGTGGAACATAAAGGTCTGGAAAATTATATAGGAAAAAGGCGGTTGACCGCCCAAAGCCGAGCCCGGATAACACATCCACATCAAAGACGAGGTCATCGAGAGCGATACCACCGCGGTCTTAATCGGCTTAAAGCGGGGATTAAACTCCGCAAACGGCACCCAAACGCCTATAAAAGTACAGATATGGAACGGAAGTTTATCTTTGCTGATGCCACTGTAACTGTCAGACAAAGGCATTATGAAAAAGTCCGCTATGTACATTCCGATTGTAAGATAGGCAAATATACGGGTTACCTTCTCTTTTGTCTTATCTGATTTGTTCCGAAGAAAATAAGCGAGTATTGCCGATCCGCCCAAAATCAAAAACAAATAGAAAAAATGCCATACGTCAAATAAGCCTATTTGCAGTGAGCTGTTATTCTCGCTGAAAAGCCATGCAAAAAACTCCTTCATAACAATCCCCTTCGCTCAAAACTTTTATTTTCTAATAATGTGACTATTATATCACACCACATATATAAATTCAACCTGCTGAAGTGTTGTCAGGTGATCCTGGGGCTAATTTTCTTGTGTATTCTGTGTGTCTGTGGTATATTATCAGTGAGGTGATTATATGAAATCAGTTATGAAGAAATCATTTTTACTTACTAGAGTTTCTATGCTTTTGGTATGCGTTCTTCTTTTCTGCGCAATATCTCCTTTATCTGTTGTCGCAGAAGAATTAAACAGTGACGAAATTATCATCCTCTATGAAAATGACGTACATTGTAATGTTTCGGGATACTCAAAACTCTCTGCTATGAAACAGCAGTACGAAACTACACACGAATACGTCGGTGTTGTTTCAGTCGGAGATTTCGTTCAAGGCGATACTCTGGGTACTATTTCCAAGGGTGAGTATATTGTTAATATTATGAATATGGTTGGCTATGACGCTATAACTCTTGGAAATCACGAGTTTGATTATAAGTTAGAGCGACTCGATGAAATATGCAACTCACTCGACACAAAACCCGTGTGCAGCAACTTTGTCAGTCTGAATGATAACACTTCTGTTTATGAGCCTTATGTTATGAAGTCTTATGGTGATATAGATATTGCGTATATAGGTGTCACCACTCCCGACACATTGACATCGTCTTCTCCGATACAGTTTATGGACGAAAACGGAAAGTACATCTACGGCTTCTGCAGTGAAACCCTCTATGCCACAGTACAGACTGCCATAGACAGTGCACAAATCGCCGGTGCCGACTATATTATCGGTTTGACACATTTGGGTACCGAAGACGTTTTTGAACAATGGAGCGCACAGACGCTTGTTAAAGAAACTTCCGGTTTTGACGTGGTTTTAGACGCCCATTCTCACAGTGTTTTGGAAGGTATGGTGCTTCAAGATAAATTTGGAAATGACGTTATTGTTTCCTCAACGGGAACAAAATTTGCGAACATCGGCAAGCTTACTATAAGCGATGATAAAATAACAACTGAACTTCTGAAAACAGAAGCCTATACAAATACAGACGCAGATATTGACAACTACATATCCGTAATCAAAGAAGAATACAGTGAGCTTGGAAATCGCGTTATAGGTAAGAGCAAATATGACCTTCTTTATGCAGACGAAAACGGAAACAGAATCATACGTAATACTCAGTCAAACTTAGGTGATTTTTGTGCGGATGCATTCAGAGTTGTCACCAACGCGGATATCGGCGTTATGAACGGCGGCGGAATCCGTACGGGGCTAAATAAAGGCGAGGTTACTTTTAATGATATACTCAGCATTTTCCCCTTTAATAACACCGTCTGTGTTGCACGTGTCACAGGTCAGCAGATACTCGATTTTCTTGAACTCAGCGTAAGCCTCTATCCCGAAGAAAACGGATCGTTTCAACACGTTTCAGGGCTCGCCTATACCCTCAACTCATATATCCCCTCATCTGTTAAGTTCGACGAAAATATGACTTTTGTCAGTGTTGAGGGCGAGCGCAGAGTTTCTGACGTAAAAG
Organism: Ruminococcus sp.; assembly: GCA_045603105.1. Lineage (GTDB taxonomy): Bacteria > Bacillota > Clostridia > Oscillospirales > Acutalibacteraceae > Ruminococcoides. The sequence goes on along the minus strand of JAZULM010000044.1, from coordinate 3,018 downwards.
TTTTGAACAGCACAACGGGAGAGTACGAGGCAATCGATCCATCAAAATATTATACCCTTGCATCTCATAACTATTTGCTTCTTGACCACGGTTCGGGGGCAACTATGTTTGACGATGCAGAAATCGTCAGCAACAACGGTATGCTCGACGTTGAACTTCTGGAGATATACATAAACGATTATCTTGGCGGAGTTATCGGCGAGGAGTATGCAGTTTCACAAAACAGAATGACCATCGTCACCGAAAAAGCCCCCGAAACTCAGCCGTCTGAACCTGATACAAGTGAACCCGATACAAATTCAGACAACAAGGACAACTCGGACACATCTCCCAACACAGGCGACTCAGTTGTTCGCTTAGTTATACCGATGTGTATGGCGGTGCTGTTACTCTCGGCTATGGCCACAGTGAATAAGTATAAAAGTAAACAAGAAACCTGATTATCAGTAAACACAAATTATCGGTATAAAACCGACAAAAACATAAAACTCCATTTTTTACACAGAAAAAAAGCGTTGCACATCAGGGACAACATCAATATATGTCCTCTAACTGCAGCGCTTGTTTTTTATTCTCTGCTTATTTACTTGGCTTCTCATAATAATTTAACGATAAAACAGTGATCCCTCTATTGACACTACCCGTATCAATAGAGGAGTCACATTTGGCATAACTATCGCTAATTTATACAATGAACGGAAATTCCCGAGCGTTGCATTCTTATGGAATAAAAATTACAGGTTCAGTCAACAAATTCATAGTCAAACGGAGAACTGCAGTGTGCCCAATATTGTTTGTTTTTTTCTAACAACTCGTGCATTATTTCAACGGACCCTTTCAGCTCGTCAGCAACTGTCTTGCTTCCTTTTACTGTAATAAAATCACATTTGATATTTCTATTGATATCATCCCAAAAAGCACTCCAGTTTCTTCCGTATCCGTCTTGTAATTTCAAGCCGTCTTTTATTCTTTCGTGCAGTTCCATTAAATATTTGCAATCTGTTAAATCAATAGTTGCTCTTCTCATGTATTTTACCTCCTTATATAATTTCATAAAATGTGTGGTAATGGTCGTATGTTACAAAAATCAAGCCATCGTTGGACCACAGTATACGATGCAGATTTCGTCTGCCTTGAGTGTAGTTTATATCAGTTTCGTACCAGACCCGGCCAATTTTTGTGGGAAGGCGTCTGTCTTTATTATCATAAACATTTCCTCCTAGCATCTTACCCGGAGCAAATTTAGATGGACGATCGCCTTGCCTCCAACCTAAAGCCTCGAGTTGCGGATATGAAATATAATAATCCGGCAAACGACCGTAATACTTCAGCCAATAGTCTGCTCCCTCAATACCATTATTTGTAGAATTTCCTGCCTCAATGGCTTCCATATATAGGAGATATTCAAAGAAATTTGTATGAGTTTATGAAACGCTTCAAAAATATTTATATTCAGTTTACAAGGGAATGATCGCAATTCACGTATTCTAAATCAAGTGTAGCCGAATAACATATCTTTCTAGTATATTTATAACTCGTAAACTCAAAAAATGCAACCTCAAATTCACTCCACCTCTGTGGCACACAACAGTTGATAAAGTTGTTGTGAATGCAGATGAAAGCGTATTTTTTCACTTCAAGAACGGGAGTGAGGTGGAGGTGTAAAAGATATTAAGTTTATATTGATATCATTTTATTTGTTGTGATATAATCAACTCGATAAACTTGAATTTGACGAGGTGATTAAGATGCTTATTTTATGTTCGAACGGATTATCAAGTGATATGTTACTGTCACAACTAAGTAGCAAAATGGTTGATTACAAGACTGCCGCATTAGTTGTAACAGCAGATAATGAATACAAAGAAAACAATTATCACGTTCCAAGATGTGTTGCAGAATTACAATCTCTAAACTTGAATGTTGATATATTTGATTTGGATAAACAGCCTGCTGATTTGTTGCTGAATTATGATGTGGTTGAATTTATTGGAGGAAATCCATATTATTTGCTACACGCCATTCAAAGTAGCAATTCAATTGACATTTTAAGAACGATTGCTGAAACTAAAATTCTAATTGGTTGGAGTGCCGCCGCTTTTGTTTTTGGACCAACACTTGAATTAGTAAATTGCTATTCACCCGAAATGAATTTTTTAGGATTAACAGATTTAAGTGGTCTCTCATTGACAGATGTTCAAGTGTTACCACACTATAGTAAGTTTCTTTCGAGATTTGAGAAATTTGAAGAGAAGTGCTGTATTTATGAAGAAGGACATGGTGTAAAGGTTATCCGTATAAATGACGGTGATGGAGTGTTTATTGATAAAGAAATCATTATATGTAAAAGGTAAATTCCAATTTGTCGAGCTGAAACAAAAATTCAGCAGTTTAACGATACCCCTACAATTTAACGATAGGTTTTCTAATATTACCGGCAAAAGCATAAAACTACATATTTTTACACAGCAAAAAAGCGTTGCAACTAAGGGAGAGTATCAATTCACTCCTTCAAACTGCAACGCTTGTTTTTTATTTTGGCTTATTTACTTGGCTTTTCACAATAAATTAACGATAAAACGACGAAACCGCTATTGACACGATTGTATCAACAGCGGTATCTGATTTGGCTCGTCGCGCCGAAAAAGATATCATTAAAACATAAAGGTGAATGAGCCGTATATACATAGAAAAAATGTCATTATAAATCCAACTATTATGTTTTTCTTGTATTTGTATCCCTTTGATTTTAATACAAAGCCAAAAATAATCGACGCGATTGGAATAGGGGTTAATAAAAAGAATAACCACATATTTTCAACAAATAGCCCATTTGCATTTGATACTGCCCCAACCAAAACCAACGCACCCATTATCGATAAAAGAGAAGCAACGAATAAAGTGATTGATATCGTTCTCCACTTATTCGAAACTGGGGGTTCAATTATTTTCGATGGGTTTTTATACATATATGAATAAAATGCGGAGTTTTCTTTCAAATCGCTTTTTCGTATAATA
>JAZULM010000043.1:0-2274 GCA_045603105.1 Ruminococcus sp. | reverse complement strand
CTAAGCTAACATACAAACGAAAAAGAACTCCCTGAGGGTGAGCAATTTCAGATGCTCGATTACCTCGGGGAGTTTTTTGCGACTATGTGTTTTTCATTTATTTTTTTGTTGGCAAAAGCATTCGGGTTTGCTTTTTGTATTCGGCAAAGCTCTCTTTCTTTGACTGTTTGCCGTCGGCCATAGGTATGCTGACAGCTAAGAAAAGCACAGTATTTGCCACGGCATCTGCCACCAACAGAGAAAGCCACCAATCAAAACCGAGGGCTTTGTAGGTTGCCACACCTGCTATCGTCGCAAGTATGTAAATTACCGCAATCACAGCAAAGCTTAAAGCCCTGCTTTCTTTAAGTTTTCTCATACTCTGCTCCTGTTTTTAACCTTCGACTTTATACCCTTTGCAACAAGATAAATTCCGTAGCCAATAATAAAGCCCACAGAATTGAGAATCAGATCATCAACGTCCGATACTCTGTCGAAAAACGGCAGTTGCAAAATCTCGATGATAAGTGAAAATCCCGCGCCTGCTCCGATTACTTTAAGATGTGTGTCAAGCTTTTTGAACACCACAGGCCACACGATACCCAAGGGGATAAACATTGCGGTGTTGCCCACTAAATTGAGGACAATCTCCTTCTTTGTGGGGTAGTCAAAAGCATTTACAAAAGGCACGAAATTAAGCCTGAATGGAATGATTTTATCAAAGTCCAGCACAAGGGGCTGAATCACTCCGTCAACCTTTGAGAATGGGAAGAAGGTAAACCTCGCCACCACTACGATGCACACATAAACAAGCAGAAGCTGAGCTTCCCGTTTGATGTCAAATTTTCTGTTTTTTATAGAGCAAACCGCCCTCACAACAACCCACACAAGGCTGATTGCAATGAGCAGTTGAGTGTAGGTAATACAAATCAAACAAACACATCCCCGAATACTACAGTTTTCGATTATATTTGTTTTCAGTATAACACATTGCCTTTTAAATGTCACCTTTTCTTTGTTTACAGCGGTGCAAAGTTTGACTTGACTTTAATCGAATACTAAGCTAACATACAAACGAAAAAGAACTCCCTGAGGGTGAGCAATTTCAGATGCCCGGTTACCTCAGGGAGTTTTTGCGACCACATGTATTCCACAGTGGGGTTTGGAGTGTATGGATTAAGTGGATAAAAGAGTGCCAGAGAGGGTGTTTTTCCGTACTACACACCACTATATGTAGTGAACAGTACCAGATAAGACAACAATATATGCGTTTGGGAGCAAGATGCCGCAGGTTCAAGTCCTGTCGCCCCGACCATACGGGAGCGAAGCTTCGCTGGGAGAGCATCTGCTAGACTGCATAGTGTCACAGGCTCACACCCTGTTGTTCCCACCAAAAAGCACTGAAGCGATAGGGTCGCCTCAGTGCTTTTTCTTTGCTTGTTTATTTTGATTTTATGTAGTTAATCTTTTTGCTTTTAAGCACTTGTTTTATTGCCCAAAACTGGAGGTTTTTGGGCAGGATATTAAGCATAAGCAGTAACGGATTTCGGTTTATTTTGTATGCAAATTTAGGTGAGTTCTTTCTGAGCATTTTAAGCGTCTTTTTGGCTATCTTCTCAGGAGCGACGCTTCTTGCTTCGACGCTTTCAACTATTTGCTTGAACCTGTCTGCATTACACGTATAAAGTTGTGTTTTTTCGCAGAAATTATCCAAAGCGTTGGTGGATACTCCAAGCATTCCCGTTGTGACAGCACCTGCACGGAGGACGCTTACTTTGATACCTTTGAGCTGAAGTTCCATCCTGAGTGAATAGGCGTACTTATCAAGCGCGGCCTTAGTCACCGCGTAGATTCCCGTAAACGGTAACGGGTCAAGAGGTGCCAGTTCGCTTGTTGTGATAATTACACGGGAGTTTTCAGTCAGCAGCGGTAGAAAAATCTTGTTTACAAGAAACGCTCCCCCAACGTTTACTTTGAAAATTCTCTCGAACTCAGTGCTTTCCATCTCCACCAAAGAATCAAGCATATAGATTCCTGCAAAGTGGATAATTGCAAAAAGGTTGTCGGTCTGTTTACTGACTGTCTCAAAAGCATCTTTGACACTTTGCTCGTCGGTGATGTCAGTCTGTATGGGGATAACGTTTCCCTCAGCCTTATGCACAATTTTATCAAGAGCAAAAACACGAAAACCTTTATCGCTCAGCAATTTTGCAGTTGCTTTACCCATACCTCCGTATGCGCCTGTTATCAGAATTGACGGTGTCATTTTTGTCATTCCTTTGTGTAAATCTTTAT
>JAZULM010000042.1:0-3100 GCA_045603105.1 Ruminococcus sp. | reverse complement strand
AAAACTCTTAAAATCTATGCAATGGCTAACGCTGCTGAACTCCCCTGGGGCGAAATCGGTGTTGACGTTGTTCTTGAATGCACAGGCTTCTACTGCTCAAAAGATAAGAGCATGGCTCACATCAACGCAGGTGCAAAGAAGGTTGTTATTTCCGCTCCCGCAGGTAATGACCTCAAGACAGTTGTATTCTCAGTTAACGAGGATACTCTTACAGCTGATGATCAGATCATCTCCGCTGCTTCCTGCACAACAAACTGCCTCGCTCCCATGGCTAAGGCTCTTAACGATTACGCTGCTATCCAGAGCGGTATCATGAGCACAATTCACGCTTACACAGGCGACCAGATGATTCTTGACGGTCCTCACAGAAAGGGCGACCTCAGACGTGCAAGAGCCGGCGCTGTTAACATCGTTCCCAACTCCACAGGTGCTGCTAAGGCTATCGGTCTTGTTATTCCTGAGCTCAACGGCAAACTCATCGGTGCTGCACAGAGAGTTCCCGTTCCCACAGGTTCTACAACAATTCTCACAGCAGTTGTTAAGGGTCACGTTACTGTTGACGAGATCAACGCTGCTATGAAGGCTGCTTCAAGCGAGAGCTTCGGCTACAATACAGATGAGATCGTTTCTTCCGATATCGTTGGTATGAGATACGGCTCACTCTTCGATGCTACTCAGACTATGGCTATCCAGCTTGACAACGGCACAACTCAGGTACAGGTTGTTTCCTGGTACGATAACGAGAACAGCTACACATCTCAGATGGTTAGAACAATCAAGTACTTCGCAGAACTTGACAAGGATCTTCAGAACTGATTAACTGAATAATTCTTTCTTTAACGGGCGGTCGCATGACCGTCCGTTTTTTTCTCTTTAACAAACTCGTTTCGGCTGAGCAAATAATAAAATAAGTATATTTTTATGAAGATTACTATATTATATGGAATTTTAATTTTAACAGCAGTACATATAAAAATTATCATTATTTTACATCTTTTTCTGTTAAATTCACCAAATATTACATACAAAGTTTGTGTATCATTATTCTGATTTTTATTGAAATGAAAAACAATGTTTGATATAATATAGTAGTACAAGTAGGTTTAACTACTATAAATCTTATTTTGGCAGGAGGAAACTGTATGAATTATAACTTTAATGACGAAAGATCTCAGATTCAGCTTTTCTATGACGGCGACTCTGTTCGCGCTTATGATTTCTTCGGCTCCCATATCGAAAACTGGGATGGTAGACAGGGTGCTGTATTCAGAGTATGGGCTCCTAATGCTGCTTCTGTTTCTGTTGTCGGCGACTTCAACGGTTGGGACCAGGATGCCCACCATATGTACAAAATATCCGACGGCATCTGGGAGGTATTCATTGAGGGCATCAATGAATATGACATCTACAAGTACTGCGTAGAAACTCCCTGGGGCGAGAAACTTCTCAAGACCGATCCCTTTGCTTTCCACTGCCAGACAAGACCTGACAATGCTTCCCGAGTTTTCTCTCTCGGTAATCACCAGTGGCAGGACGAGGCTTGGTATGCTCACAAAAACAGCATCAATCACTTCGAACAGCCTCTTAACATCTACGAAATGCACGCAGGTTCCTGGAGAAAATATTCTGACGGAAACACTTTCTCTTATGATAAACTCGCAGACGAGCTTATCCCCTACATCAAAGAAATGGGCTACACCCACCTTGAGTTTATGCCTATTACAGAGTATCCCTTCGACGGCTCCTGGGGTTATCAGGTAACAGGTTACTTTGCTCCCACATCACGTTACGGCAATCCTGACCAGCTTATGGCATTTATCGACCGCTGTCACCAGGAGGGTATCGGCGTTATTATCGACTGGGTGCCTGCTCACTTCCCCAAGGACGCTCACGGACTCGGCAGATTCGACGGTATTCACTGCTACGAGTATGAAGATTCCCGCAAGGGTGAGCATAAGGAATGGGGTACATACGTATTCGACTATGCACGTAACGAAGTAAACAGTTTCCTTATTTCCTCCGCTATGTTCTGGATTGACAAGTATCACGTAGACGGCATCCGCGTTGACGCTGTTGCTTCTATGCTTTACCTTGACTATAACCGTAAAGACGGCGAGTGGGTTGCCAACTGCTTCGGCGGAAGAGAACACCTCGAGGCTGTTGAGTTCCTCAAGAGACTTAACACCGCTGTTCACCTCTATCATCCTACAGTTATGATGATCGCTGAGGAGAGCACCTCCTGGCCTATGGTAACACGCCCTGTTTATGACGGCGGTTTAGGATTTGACTATAAGTGGAATATGGGTTGGATGAACGATATGCTCCACTATATGTCTATTGATCCCCTGTGGAGACCTTTCAACCACGATAACCTTACTTTCAGTTTCCTGTACGCTTTCTCCGAGAAGTTCCTGCTCCCCATCTCTCACGATGAGGTTGTTTACGGCAAGGGTTCTCTCATCAACAAGATGCCCGGTGACTACGACACCAAGTTTGCAGGTGTGAGAGTATTCTATTCCTATATGATGGCACATCCCGGCAAGAAACTGACCTTTATGGGTACCGAACTCGGACAGTTCGACGAATGGAACTGTAACGAAGAACTTCAGTGGGGACTGCTCCAGTATGAAAAACACCAGAAACTCAATCACTTCTTTGCAGATATGAACAAGTTCTACAAAGAAAACAGCTGTATGCATCAGATTGACTTCAACTGGGAAGGCTTCAACTGGATTCACCACGACGACTATACCCAGAGCATTATTGCATTCCGCCGACTTGACAAGGACGGCAACGACGTAATTGTTGTATGTAACTTCCAGCCAATGTTCAGACACGATTACCGCATCGGTGTTCCCCACTACGGCATCTACAATACTGTATTCAATACAGACGACGACCAGTACGGCGGATATCACTGTGCAAACAATCCTGCTGACATTATGACTTCTGAGGAAGGTTGCCACGGATTTGACCAGTCTATCGTTATCAACATTCCTCCTATGAGTGCAATGTTCTTCAAGTGTACTACTCCTATGGAGAAGCCTGTTCCCGTTGTTGAGGAACCTCAGGTAGAGGAACCCCAGGTAGAGGAGGCACC
>JAZULM010000041.1:0-54769 GCA_045603105.1 Ruminococcus sp. | reverse complement strand
TGAAGAATAAAAGTAAAATATCGTTAGCATTAAATGCAGCTGGAGCACTCCTTTTTATCATTAGTTCGCAACCGTATGCAGCAGCATTTTTGTTCATCTTCTTAATAATAAAGGTGTTGATGCTCGTAAAATGGAAATGATACGAAGAGTATCATCGTTGTGATGCCCCGTTTCTTGTGGTTGTTCATACCCTCTCTTAAAATGTGTTTAGGCAAGAGCCAAATACAAAAAAGGTAGGTTGAACAAATGAAAAAAGTAAACCAGAAAAACTTCTGCTTTGCAATATGTATGCTTATTGCATTTGTGATGTGGACGATAGCAGTTCGTTTTATTGATGTGCAAGCAATCGGACCGCAAGAGTCATCTGTTGGATTTGCAACGATTAACCAGTTCGTTCATAACCTTACAGGTGTGCATATGTCCCTGTATACTATCACGGATTGGTTGGGTTTGGTGCCACTCACTTTTGTCATAGGGTTTGCATTGCTCGGACTTATTCAGTGGACTAAGAGAAAGCACCTCTTGAAAGTGGACTATAATCTCATTGTTCTTGGCGGATTCTATATCGCCACTATGGCAGCATATGTTCTCTTTGAGGTGGTTGTTATTAATTACAGACCTGTGTTGATTGGTGGAATTTTGGAAGCATCTTATCCATCATCAACAACAATGCTCATAATGTGTGTTATGCCAACTGCTATCATGCAATTTAATGCCCGTATAAAAAACAATGTTCTCAAACGATGTGTCGCCACTGTAATTACTATATTTATTATTTTTATGGTAATTGGCAGACTTGTTTCGGGCGTGCATTGGTTTACCGATATTGTCGGCGGTGCTTTGCTTGGTGCAGGACTCGTACTGATGTATCGTGCCATCATCGACAAATTTGAAGTTAGATAAATTCCAATTTGCTAAGATGGATAAACTTTAATTAAGGGGGTATCTGAATGAAGAAATTTATAACCTTGATAACAATTATGTTGTTTACAACTTTGATCGGTCTGTGCGGCTGTGCAGGGGATTACAGAAAAACGGTTACCTCGGTTGAAGCTATGACACTTACCTTGCAGGGAATGCGAGGCGCCAGTGTGTATGAAATCGCAGAGGTCGACGGAAAAACAGAACTCAGGCGTTTCAGAAAAGTGTATTCAAACGGAGAAGATATCCTTGAACTTGAAGCAAGTGCGACTTGTGATACAAAAGATTTCATTGAGCTTATGAATAACTGCAGTGTAATTCGTTGGGACGGATTCCACGGCGAGCACCCGAAAAATGTGATGGACGGGATAATGTTTGACTTCACCGCTACTGTAAACGGTGGACAGACCATATACGCCGATGGCTCTGCAAATTACCCCAAGGGTTACAACGAATTTGTGCGTGAACTTAATAAAATGCTTGCAGAGTACGAAGAAAACTGATTAATAAATTTTAATTTGCAAGCGTGACGCTTGACCCGATTCCGCCGTTTATGAGTGTTAACTCTAAACCAAACTTTTTCAAAGGCGGAATTGCCCTACGGGTGGCTAACCCGTAAATTCCAATTTATCGACTGATAGCAACAGCAAGTTGCTTTTCAAACCACAATCACTGACGTATAATTATTATGAGGTGATAAGTAGATGGAAACAAAAGATATAATTCTTGAACTGAGAACAAAGCGTGGTTTGTCACAAGACGAACTTGCAGAGAAAGTATTTGTAACCCGTCAGGCGGTTTCACGCTGGGAAAACGGTGAAACTACTCCGAATATCGAAACCTTAAAACTGTTATCAAAGTTGTTTGATGTTTCAATCAACACACTTCTCGGCTCACCAAGAGAGCTTATTTGCCAGTGCTGCGGTATGCCCCTTGAAGACTGTAATATCAGTAAAGAAACAGACGGTTTCTTTAACGAAGAATACTGCAAATGGTGCTATGCTGATGGTGAGTATATGTATCACAATATGGACGATTTAATTGAAGTCTGTGTGAAGAATATGGCAAGCGAGCAGTTTTCCTGTGAACAGGCACGTGCATATATGAAGGAAATGCTTCCGAAGCTGGATTACTGGAAACAGTATAAATACCTTGGCGGTGCAGAAAAGTTTGAGGAGTTCAAAAGGCAGCTCATCAGTGAGTTTAATGATTTACATATTGAGGGAATGCCAGAGGTTGAAAAACTTAACGCTCTTGTGGGTGGATACATAAATCTTGAATACCATCTTCCAAACGGTCAAACAGTAAAATTCCTTGATGACAACGCAACATATCTTGGAAATCAACTGGAATGCGCGTTTGGTGGTAACCGTTGTTTCGGTATTGCCGCTAATATGGAGTTTTTGCTTGTCTGTACTTATGAAGAAGACGGTGCAAACCCTGAGTTGGTTGTATATAAAAAGAGATAGGTGTCTTTTCAAATGAACGAACAAGTTAAAGAATATATCGAAAAATTCCCAAGTGAAGTTATTACATTGTTCAGTGAATTAAGGCAGTTGATTTATGACAGCACATCTACTGAACCTAACGAAACGTTGTGGGCAAAATTGCCCAGTTATTATGTTGGTGAAAGTTTTGTAAGATTGATACCCTTCAAAGACCACATCAACATTGAAGCAAATGCGATAACAGAGCATAAAGAAAATCTCACGGGATATAAAATTACTCCCAAGGGAATGTAGCAGATTTTTGTAAATCAGGAGATTCCCACAGATATACTAAAGGGAATTTTTGCTGAAACTTTAGGTTAATAAATCTTAGTTTATAAGGACAAAGGAAATGATTGTTTTAATTACAGGTGCATCCCACACAGGAAAGACTGTGCTGGCACAAAAATTACTTGAAAAATATAAATATCCATATCTTTCAATAGACCATTTGAAAATGGGTTTAATCCGAAGCGGTAATACATCTCTTACTCCTATGAGCAATGATGCTGACCTTACTGCATATTTATGGCCGATAGTTCGTGAAATGATTAAAACCGCTATTGAGAACAAACAAAATCTGATTGTTGAGGGCGTGTATGTTCCTTTTGACTTTGCAAAGGACTTTGATAAAGAGTATCTTGAAAACATCAGGTATATCTGCCTGTGTATGAGCGAGGACTACATAAGAAAACACTTTGCCGATATTAAGAAATATGCAAACGCAGTTGAGAATCGTTTGGATGATGAAGGGTGTACTTTGGAGAGTGTGCTTGCAGACAATGCACGGTTTTTAGAACTTGCTCAGAAGCACAAGGTAGATTATGTGCTAATTGATGATGAGTATGAGATTGATATAGATTTGTAAATCTTGGAGGCAGAAAATGATAGAAACAGAAAGACTTATATTACGCCGCTGGACTGAGGCGGATGCAGAAAGTTTATATGAATATGCCAAAGACCCCGAGGTTGGCCCCATAGCAGGTTGGCCACCTCATAAAAGCGTAGACGAAAGCCTTGAGATTATCAGAACCGTCTTCACAGGTGAGCAGTGTTATGCTATCTGTGAAAAGGAAAACGGCAAGGCAATCGGTGCAATTGAACTCAAACTGAAAGGCCATACCGATATGACAGATAGGGACGATGAGTGCGAGTTGGGTTATTGGTTGGGTAAACCCTTCTGGGGCAGAGGATATATGCCCGAAGCCGTAAGAGAACTTCTGCGTTTCGGTTTTGAAGAACTCGGAATGACTACAATCTGGTGCGGTTACTATGACGGAAACTTAAAGTCAAAACGAGTTCAGGAGAAGGTGGGTTTTGTGTATCACCACACTTGTAACGAAGTACCGGTTCCGTTGATGAACGAAATCCGCATAGGTCAAACAAACTATATGACCAAAGAGCATTGGGAGTCTCTTTACAAATCATAAAAGTATATCTGGACTTGTGAGATTTAGTGTGGTAGTTTGTTGTGCTAAAGAAGGAGGTGCAACAATGACCGCGCTTGAAGATTTATGGTATGGGAATATCAGACCTGGTGAGAGGACAATCCGCAGAGGCAGTGAGCTTGATAGTCTTCTGAAGCTTCTGTGTCAGAACGAAGATGACTTGATGCGGGGACTCAGCGAAAAGCAAAAAGAAACCTTTGAAAAGTTCAAGGACTGTCAGTCGGAGATTACAGATTGTCTCGAAACCGAAGCCTTCATATCAGGCTTCACCATAGCTACAAAGTTTATGGTAGAGGTTATGGCAACGGCACTTAACACAGTATAAAATCAGAAATGCAACAGTGCAGAGTATCTACTTTGCATTGTTGCATTTTTCGTTTTAGTGACTGTAAAAATATTTTTGAAAAATATTTGACAAAACATCTGTTCGATGTTAAAATTATATTACAAAACTAAATATAAGATTGAATGTATGATGGTGAGAGCTGAGATGAAGTTGTGTTGAATAAGTAAAGCTAACTGTCACCGTAAGGAACTTCAAAATTCCTTGCGGTTTTTTATTTCTCAAAATTACAGGGTTATCAAAATTTCTACAAATCTCGTATGGTAAAATTTGTAGAGAGATGAAAAATAAATTTGAAAGGTGATGAAATTTATGAATCACGAAGATTACAAATCCTACGATGACCTTCCGCTGATGCTGTCGGTGAAGGAGTTGGGTGCGGTGCTTGGAATCAGCCGAACAAGTGCTTACGAACTTGTGCATACAAAAGAGATTCCAAGTGTGAAAGCAGGGAGTAGGATTCTGGTTCCCAAGGCAAAACTTATTGAATGGATTGAAAGTCAGGTGAATGGCGATGGCAAGAGAAGAAAGAAAAGCGGTAGATAGGTCAGAAGGGTTCTTCAGACTCCCAAATGATGTGTTCAGAATCCAACTTGATGCTTATGAGTTCAAACTCTATGCCTATCTTGTTTGCTGGGCAGGTGCAAAGGGAGAATGCTGGCCAAGCATACCTACAATGAGCGAGCAGCTTGATATGTCAAAAACAACTGTGCAGAAAAAGCTGAAAGAACTTGAGGACAGAGGTTTCATTAAAAAGATAAATGATTCAGGACTTGGTAAAAATGGTCAACCCAGAAAATTCAATAACCATTACATAGTCCGTGAGTTTGATGTTCCCTGGGGTGCGGCTATAAACCGCCACAAAGCAGATCCGAATTGTTGTGAGATATATGAGATGAAGTTGAATTGAAGCAAAGTGCAGTGACGCAAGTGCCGCAAGGGACGCATAATACGGGTGCCTAAAACTTGTGTCACTATCGTCACTAAGGGTAAGGTTGGTATATCAAAAATTGGCACACAGAAAACAATGAAATGCAGAGTCCGTTTTTTGGGATAAGGATCCTGATACAATATAAGTGTAAGATGTATAATCATAGGGTGTAGTTTAATAAAATTATGCTTTGCGGTTTTATTTATGAATAAAATAAGTTTAAGGAGATGAGTGACCCTGTGACTGAAAAGTGTATATGCCCTGTATGTGGGAAATTTGATTTTACTCAATGGTATCAATATTGTCCAATATGTAATTGGAATCATAATCCTTTGCAAGAAAAATATATGGACGATAAGAAAATGGAGAATATTATGAGTTTGAATGAAGCCAAGAAAGCATATAAAGAAGGTAAAGAGATTTACTAATAATGACATATAGACTGGATGTGTTTTTAATGAACGATTATCAAGGTGGCAGATTGTTAGCTTCTAGTGAGGGTGTTGATTTTAACAATATGTTAAAGTTTGATATTCCGAAACTTTGTGAATATATAAGAGATCAAAAAAGAAAAGGGAGAAAAGCTGAAGATATTACTTTGGATGAAGTAAGGCATCTTATAATCAAGGGATAGTTTTAAACGAGTCGTTTGACCATTGTATTTGTTTTTTCAGAGAAGGATTTGTGTACTGAATATGCGCGATATACATGTCCGATTTTTTTGCAGGAATAAGCGATGGCGTCATTTGTCGCCTTTTCGCAAACCACTTCGAACGGCAGTGCCGATCGTAGAGCGGTTTTTGAGGGTGTGACACCTGGGTAGCGTAAATGGGGCTTTTATATGCGAATGATGTCGTGAACCCCGAAAGTGTCGATGAACACAGGCTTTCTCTGGGTGTCGTGACTCGTTTTGAGGTGTTTTTATCCATTTTGAGCGGTATTTTATGCGCTGAAAAATTGTCTGGATATTCTCAAAAATTTGTGGTAGTGTTGTGTGCTGATAAGGAGAGTGAAGCTTAAATGTCAGAAAAAAGAATCAAAACCACAGGAAATATTTTCAAGCGAGCCAACGGCTACGGCGGTACAATCCGCTACGTTGACGAGGACGGTGTGGACAAGCGAAAGTCCTTCTCAGGCAAAACCAAAGCAGAGGTCAAGAGAAAGTTCAAGGATTACATTATAAATTTCAATCAGGCAGTCACAGGCGGTAACGAAAAATATATGAAACTCAAAGACAGCATGCAGACCTGGCTTGAGTGTTTCAAAGCTCCTTCTGTAGAGCGAACCACCTACGATAGACTGGATTCAATGGCGAGGGTTCATATCTACCCTGCCCTGGGTGACAGAGTTCTGCATACAATCAAAGCCGTTGATATCAAAAAGTTCCTCAACGATAAGAAGGACGAGGGCTACTCTTACTCAACTGTCAAGAAGATGCATAGTCTGTTCCACGACTACTTCCGATACATTATGGAGCAGGAAATTCTGGACAAAGACCCTATGCGAAGCGTCAGTATGATTAAGAAAAAGAACTTCTATGAAGAAGAAATCCCCACCTGCGATACTATAACGGTGTTCACAGATGAGGAGATTGCGAAACTTAAAGATGAGTGTTTTAAAACCTGGGACACAGGAAAACGAGTGTATCAGCAGTCGGCAGCTTACATATTTATGCTCAACACAGGGCTCAGAGCAGGGGAGATGCTGGGACTTCTCAACAGCGATATAGACCTTGAGAACAGGGTGGTTCATATCCGTCAGGGTGTGAAAGAGGTGCAAAAGCGTGACGGCTTTGAGAAAATCCCCGGACGTGAAATCGAGGTTGGCAAACCTAAAAGTGCTACGAGCAAGCGTACAGTACCGCTGAATAATACTGCAATCGAGATGGTGCAGGAGCTTAGAAAAGAGTTCTACTTCGGAGAAGACAGTCCTCTTGTGTGTGACGAGAACGGTGGATACACCCGACCGCTGAACTTCAGAAAAAGATTCTATCGTGTGCTTCAGGGTGCAGGCATAGAGCAGAAGGGACTGCATTCACTCCGCCATACTTTCGCAACGAACTTAGTCAACGGAATCAAACAACCCGACGGCAGTATAAAATGCCTTACCCCAAGACAGGTAGCAGACCTCCTCGGCCATAGTACATCCGAGATAACCGAGTTCTACTACGTCAAACGCGACAGCTCAAAACTCATTGGTATAACAGATAGCTTTGAGATGTGAGCAAACATTACTTATTAGTAGTTGATGTAGCTAAAATTGTATTTGCCATAATAGTTTTAAATATCTTTTTGTCGGTGAACGTGAAAATCTGTAATTTTACCCAAAAAATCAAAAGTTAGTATTGTAAAGAAAGAATTTCTATGATATATTTATATCATCTTTCAAATAGGGTGATAATATGATAGATAGTGAAGTTAATGATACAAAGCAAATATCACGTTTTGAAAAAGTAATAAACATAATAAAAAGCGTATCAGTCGTTGTGGTGTGCGTTGTGGTTGTTATAGGATCAATAGGTGTGTATATTGCTTCTATATGCACTGATAATGCTACAATAGATACTCTAAGCGGTTTTATTGGTATTGTTTTAGGCGTGGTAGCTTTAGTTACTTCAATAGTTTCCATGATTGTAAGTTTTTATAGTATTGAAAAATCAGATGAATCATCAAAAGAGATAAGCTCTTTATTGCAAGATATAAAACATATTCAATCTAATACGGAGAAAAAAGTAAGCAATATTGATAAAAATCAACAAGAAATGTCACAAAAATTATCTTTGTCCAGTGATCGTTCTAGTACAAAAGACATTGGTAATCAGACTTGGTTTGAGGTGAATAGTGATGAAAGTAAATAATGACAACTTTAATATTGTGCTTTGTTCCATAGAATCAGATAATGATAACTATTTAGATGTGTTTGATACTATATGTTGTGAAGTTAACAAACTTACAAGGTTTAGAATAGCTATCTTATATTCTTTAATTTCAGAAGAACCAATTAATAGTATAACACTGAAAGGTAAAATAGTATATTTTGGAAATGGCACTATTGAAAAGATGGTGTACCAAGATATAATGGAAGAGAAACTTCATTTGGATAGCGAGAATTGTGAATCAAGTGCATTGGAACCTATATCTGTAAAAAATATAGACTTAAAAATGCCTGAAGGTGTGGCAAATGGTTATGGCGGTGTATTTAATATTAATTATTCTGTATCTTTTCCAGAATATGGACTTTATCAAATTGAGTTATATTATCGAAAAAATGATGAAAGTGAATATACATTTGCAGGAGTAGCTCCATTAACTGTATGTGAAAATAAATCTATTATGTAGATTGTACAAATATTAATTTCTTGATGCTAAAATGATGCTGTACCGGTTGAAACGGTTGGATTTATTGGCATTTATAGCGATATTTGCGGCTTCAAAATGAAAAAGCAGACCCCGAAAGGTCTGCGTAATAACAAAGGAAAACGGCTTAAACCCAGTGTTTAAGCCGTTTTCTGATTGGCAGGGCATGGTTACCATTAAACAAACCCTTTTGTTCCGCTTCGTTTACCCCAATATCAGACAGGAGTTCATCCGTAATTACTACTGGTTCTCCATCTATATTGAAGATAATAGTAATTTTATCATCGTACAGATAAATAGTATTAACAAAGGTGTTAATCAAGGCTTTTCTATACACAATATCATCTGCGTTGCCGTTCTTCAAAGAAGTAAGAAAGAATCTAATCTCAGATTCTGTAAGCATAGGTTGAGTTTTTTCTTCTTTTTGAATCTCTTTCTCAACCGCTGTACGTTGTTCTTCTATTGCATTAACTTGTTCATATAGCGATTTTCTTACATTTTCATATTCACATTCTGCAATGGCATTGATAAGATTAACGTGCTTTTTATTGATTTCAGATAGTTGCTTTTTTAGTCGCTTAAGATTATATGTATCTCGTTCCTTTTCACACAAAGCGGAAACTTCTTTTGCTATGATATTGATGTTTTTAGTTGTGAGTAACTTGCGACACTCATTAACTACTAAATCTTCAATATATTCTTTCTTAACTTTCTTTTTAGTACATCCGTGCTTCTTAACACCTTTACATTCATAGTAACGATATACTTTGCCGAGGTGTCCTGTGCCAGATAAACCAGTCATCATTTCTTTGCAATGACCACAGAACAATTTTGTGGTTAAAAGATATTCGACTTTAGCTCTTGCCCTCGCAGGAGCTTTCTTGTTTTTAGCAAGTATCTCCTGCACTTTCTCAAACAGTTCATCAGAAATTATACGAGGCATACCACCAGGGGTTTCTGTTCCGTTATAAGTGTATACGCCGATATATCTTTTGTTACATAGGATATTTCTGATGGAGTTCTTACCGAAAGGAAGACCTTTGACAGTTTTATATCCTTGTTCGTTAAGATGTTCGGTTATCTTCTGTATAGATATACCATCTGCATACATTTCAAAGATAACTCTTATTATTGGTGCTGTGTCTGGGTCAATCTGAAAACGCTTGTCTTTATCAACCATAAAGCCAAGGGTTCTGTTACCACCTGTACTAAGACATTTTTCAGCATTGATATTCATACCTCGTTTAACTTTCTGTGATAGCTCAACAGAGAAATACTCTGCCATAGTTTCAAGCAGACCTTCCAAAATGATACCGCTTGCATCTTCGCTTATGTTCTCTCTGGCGGAAATAACACGTACTCCTCGCTTTTTCAAAATAGCTTTATAAGCGGCACTATCGTTTCGGTTACGAGAAAATCTGTCTAACTGATATACTATTACTCCCTGAAAGTTTTTCTTCGAACTATCTTCAATCATCTGTAAAAATGCAGGTCGATTGTCGGTTGTTCCAGAAATAGCACGGTCTATATATTCATTGATAACATTGTAACCATTGCTTTCGCAGTAATCGTAACATACTTTTAACTGACCTTCGATACTGGTTTCTTGCTGATTATGAGAAGAATATCTTGCGTAAATTACAACATCCATAAGTTTTAGCTTCCTTTTTTGCTTTGGTTATCTTTTGTTTGAGATGTGTCACTTATTGAATCGTCTTCCCACAATGGTTCATCATCAGGGAAAACTTCGTCATGACATTTGAAATATAGCTCGCGGATTACATCTATCCAATCGTTGATGTTATTAATTGCTATTATACTCGTTGAGTATGGAAACACTGTAAGGAAAAAGGCGGAAATTTGTGATAGGGAAATAGCAGAATGTTCTGCAGGTGTTGTAATTCCATAGTCGCTTCTTCCTATTGGGATAACCTTTACATCACCCATTGTACTAAGTCGATTAAATGTGCCTTGTGGAGATGCATGTACAGTTTTATTTGCTAAATCGTATTGCTGTTGCCATATGTCAGAATTCATATCACAGTTTTTTTGTATATCATTAAAAGTAATGTATCTATGTTTTTTAGTAAATATACCACTTTCTCTAGCCCATTCATATCTATCATCGGTAACAGAAGCGTCAATGAAAGCTTTGGCAACCTTTTCTCCGTATTTATTTATGAAAGAGCTTATTACTGCTAACTCATACATTGACCTCCATCTGGCATAAGCTCCATCTGCAAATCCATTCTTCATTAGTGTGATAATCTCAAGATATTGTTGTAATGCACGTCCATGAATGTATCGCAATGCGGTGTATTCCCATATTTTATCTTCTTTTTCTTCATCAGACATACTGTTAACATATGCACTGTAATCCTCGACAGCTTCTACTACTAAAATGTATAGTGCTTCTGAGGCAACAAAAGCTTTATACCACTTTTGCTCTTGTCTGGCTAAAAACTCTTGTTCAATTGCCCTAAAACTCATAACGGACTCATACATATCTGACTTAAATCCGTTTAGGTTTTCTTCAGCCAAGTCGTCTAAAAACTTTTTAAATAAATCAGAAATATCTATCTTTTTGATTTTTTCTAGTAATTCTTTTGCTTCGTTTTCATCCTTGAATTCAGTGTTATTAAACTTATCTTTCAGAAAATCCATTAGCATATTTGAAAATGATTCTGACAATGTATCTTTAGCCACAATATACCTCCTTTTATGTCATGATTAATATCTCTTAACTTTCAACTATTCCTATGTATTTATATATCGTGGGGTAAGATAACGAACAAAGTCGGGAAAATTCCTTTTTGTTTATCTCTCCGTTTTTATATTTTGGGTAGTGCTTATAAAATACGCTTGGTATATCATCAGCGGTAGTTGTTGGTCTGCCTATATTCTTACCTTTTGCTTTAGCATTTTCCATACCGCTTTTAACTCGCTGACTGATAATGTTTCTTTCAAGTTCACTGAACACACCCATCATTTTCAGCATACCCTCGGTCATAGGGTCAAGTTCTTTTGTGCAGTCAACAACAAATGTACCTAACACCAATTTAATATGCTTATCTTTGGCAAATTCTATTATCTCACATAGTTGCTTGGTGCTTCGGGTAATTCTACTTACTTCGGTAGAAATAATCGTATCGCCAGAATTTACACAGTTTAAAAGCCTGTTAAGTTCAACTCGGTTTTCTTTTAGTCCGCTTTCATATTCTAAGTAGATATCATCAAGGGGAACACCTTGTTTATTTAGTTCCCTGACCTGACGGTTAATGTCCTGCAACTGCTCATTTGTAGAACATCTTGCATATCCGTAAATCATAACATACACCTCACAGATGTTATATTTACATTTATTATAAGATATAAACGAAAGGTAGTCAACTGTTTCTTTTATACTTTTAGGGGAGATTTAATATGATTTCATATGTTTTTACTAAGATATAAAATATAAGCGAAAAGAGATGTTTGTTTTTATACCTGTAAACATAAAAATCAGGGCTTAAGATTCGTTTCTTAAGCCCTGTTAATATATTTAGATTGTTATAAGTTGTGCTACTATTTTCTGTATCATTGTAGCATCTTTAACTGTGATTTTATTATCATTGTCTACATCAGCAACATTTTTCTGTTTGTCTGACAAGTCTACAAGCATTGCAACATATTTTTGAATTAATGTTGCATCCTTAACTGTTCTTTTGTTATCGCCGTCCACATCGCCCAAAGTCACATTATCATCGCCTGAAACAGATGAAGAGGGTTCTGTTGAATTTGTTGTCAGATTTTCCGTTGGTATTGTTGTATCTGTATTTCGTTCGGTTGGCTCTGTAGCTTGAGTTTCAGTAGTTATAGTTTCATCAGGTGTAGTTGGTATTGTTGAGTCTGTATTTGGTTCTGTAGTAGCACTTATCAATGAGAAATTTCTGTTAAAATTTGCGGCATAGTTTTGTGCCGTTGAACTTAGCTCACCATATATAATAGCAGAACCTGAAATTGTTTTATAATCTTCAAAAATGTTGCAGTTTGGATTTTTGATAGTTATACTCTCTAAATTTGAACAGTTCCAAAATGCTTGTTTACCTATGTTTTCAACACTATTGGGTAGAATAATACTATTGATTTTTGAACAACTATTAAATGTATTATCACCAATAAATGTTACTCCTTCTGGAATTACGATGTTCTCAAGATTTGAACAACCATTAAATGCGTTTTTACCAATGTAATTAATTTCGTTGTGTATAACTATATTAACTTTTTGGCAACCGCAAAATGTACCTTCTTCTATTCTCAACACTCCAGGAGGAATAGTTAAGGTTCCCGTTAACATCTTACAGTCCATAAATGCATTGGAACCGATATATGTAACGTTGTTAGGGATAGATATGTTAGAAAGATTAGTACATCCGCTGAAAGCACTTTCATTAATGTGAATTACGCTATTAGGTATATTAATATTTATTAAACTTGTGCAGTCCTTGAATGTGCTATCGCCTATTACAGGCACTCCGTCAGGAATATTTATACTTGTAAGACTTGTACACCCACGAAAAGCTTTTTCTTCTATGTTTTTTACGCTATTGGGTATTACTATTTTTTCAAGAGAGATGCAGTCTACAAAAGCTCGGTCACCGATACTTTTTATTACTGTATTTTCAATATTAACATCTTGTAAACTTGAACATTTTCCAAATGTGCCTTCACGTAAGTATTCTACATTTTTAGGAAGGGTTATATTTGATAAATTTATGCAATCATAGAAAGCATAACTATATATATTGTCTACGGATTCAGGGAGATTTACACTTTTCAGACTGCGACATCCATAGAAAGATGCATCGCCTATTGTTGCAAGTGTATTATTAAATGATATTTTTTCAAGATAAGTGCATCCATAAAAAGCTCCACTTGGAATATAGGTTAATCCTTCTCCAAACTCTATGCTTTTAAGATTGTGGCAATTATAGAATGCATAATCTCCCATTTCGATTACGCTTGATGGTATAACCACACTTGTCATGGAAGTGTTATCCTCAAAAGCCGATTCGGCAATACGAGTGGTTCCATCCTTGATTTTACATTCGCCCGTTCCTGAATAAGCAACAACGCATGTGCCAGAGTACAAACAATCGTTCTCCCAATTGTTTTTGTCATTGTAATATTCGGTATTAACAAAAGCTCTGCTTTCTATTGTTCTCTCGCTATCCCAGTTTTCTGCCATTGTAATATCCCTTAATGTAGTGCAATCCTCAAATGCACTTACTCCGATATTAGCATTATCAGGAATATTTATACTTGTAAGTTTTGAACATCCTAAAAAAGAATAATTTCCAATTGAAGATATGGTTTTTGGTAAAATTACAGTTTCCAGTTCAGAAAAATAAGCAAACGAATGACAGGATGTGTTTTTACATCCATCTTCGATTATTAATGTCTTTACACTATCCGACAAATGTCCCCATGGTAAGTGGGTTGACAACCAGTAACTGTTGTAAGAGCAAAAATTTCTATCTCTATACCAAATTTGCTCACCATCACCCATAGGCACACCATAGATGTATAGTTCACAAATATCCTCCATATAGCCCTCCCCGCTAATAGTAAGTGTGTCAGTGTTTTCGTCAAATACCCACTCGAGAGTTCCAAAATTTCCACTTGTGCTATAAGCGGATACATTGGATTCTAAGCATGGAAGTAGACTTACTAAAAAAATCAATGCTAAAGAAAAACAGAATATCCTTTTCATTTAAATTCCTCCTTTAGTTCAATTATAAGACGCATTTTGTAAATCGTCAACACGTTTCGTGATGTATCTTAAAAATTTTTATATTTGCATTTATGATATATACGAGGTGATAATAATGAACTTTGGTGATAGACTTCGTATGTTGATTGAAGAACGAGATATTACACAGAAAGAACTTGCGTCTCAACTGAATATTGCTCCCTCTACTGTCAGCAGTTATGTTCAGAATACTCGTGAGCCTGACTTTGCCACCTTAAAAATGCTTGCTAAATATTTTGATGTTTCCATAGATTATCTCTTAGATTTTCATGTGGGTAAAAATACCACTTTTCAAGAGGAAGAAATGCTCCGTGCATTTAGGTGTATAACACCCGAACAACAGTATGTTTGTATAGAACAATGCAAAGTGTTTGTCCGACTTAACCACAAGGAAACAGCTAAGAAAAAGTCATCATAATAGATTTTAATAACAGATAGTTTACTATGCCCTCTGATAAATATCAGGGGGATATTTTTATATCTAACCTTATATATTTACAGTCAGAAAAATTACTGTAATTAGTCTGCTTGCTCAGTAAAGTAAAACATTTGCTATCTGTGCAATACAGGCTTACATCTAACCGAGATGAATATACAGTCAAATAAAATGCATAGGAGAATAACAATGAAAAGATTAAATAGAAGAATTACAGCATCAGCTGATGTTTGGGAAGATGAACTTGTTATGCCTGTTCAAACAGTTGTTGCTATGCTTCGTGATATACCTGAGCTTGCAGGAGTTACAATTAGCAGCACTCAACCTGACGCAAACACTGCGGTGATATACATAGGAGATTCAGAATATAAGTTTATGAGTATCTTGTAATACTTACTTTCTCAACCTGTTTTACACTATCATACTGAATAAATGATAAAGCCAATGAACATTCTCGTTTCTGTTCATTGGCTTTGTTATTTATAAATTTAATTTTTTGGAGTGGTTATAATGTAAATTCAGAAAAAATACACCTTGTTTCCCACTCTAACTATGGTTGTATGGATTAATTGTTGCATTGATAGCATTGTCTTAGCTGACTTATCAATGATAGCAATGTTATCAATATTTGATTAGTGTTAGAACTCTACAATGTCGTCATCATCCTCATCATCTGTATTTGTCAATTGAGATACATCAATCTTTGGTGAATTATCGTTTTCAAATAACGGAGCATAGTAAAAGTGATGAACTTTCCCTGCGTTACCATTAGATGTTGCTTTATGTATAATTTTATCATATTTTAATAAATCGTAGTGTAGCTCTTTTTGTAGCAAAGAACCAAGGTGTTTTGCTGGAATATCGATTGGTACTTTAGTAATTCTTTCTGCTTCTTTAATAAGGTTTGTGGCAGTACCTTTCCAACTGCTTTGCAAGCTTTCTTTCAGCAGAGTTTTTATTGTTGTCACAATGGGGCTATTAATGTATCTTTTGTATCTTTCCTCCTGGTCAATGACTTTGGCATCACCTAATACTTCCCAACGACAAGAATTAGTATCAAAGCGTATGGCGGTGTTTGTTTCAAGCACATCACGACCAGTTATGTTTAATATGGCTTTTTGGTCTTCGCGTGTTTCTTTGTCTATAACAAATATAGTATCAGCAACACCCATAATGCCATTTGTGCCTGAAATCATATTGAATTTGTTTTCAGGGTCTTTCAACTTTCTGTTGTGATGTACCAGCATAAGGCTTAATCTGTGCTTGTCCATAAATGTCTTTAAAGTGCCTAACTCTAGATAGTCTTGCTGATACATACTTCCGCTTGAACGTGAAGCACTTCGGATTTTTTGAAGTGTATCAATGATTATAAGCTTTATATCGGGGTGTTCCTTAATGTGCTCCTCTATGCAGTCCAACAGATTGTTATCAAGAGTTGGTGCAGTAATACAGAAATGGAACCCTTCAGGGGCAGGTTGATTATTTAGAACTTTGTTCATTCTGTCCTGTAGTCGCGAATATCCATCTTCAAGAGCTAAATACAGAACGCCTGTTTTAGTAGTCGCTTTGTTAAGGAACATATTACCAGAAGCTATTTGCAGTCCCATGTCTAATACAAACCAACTTTTTCCCATTTTAGGGGATGCAGAAAGTAAGCTTGTTCCCTCGGGTAGAATATCTTCAACAAGATATCGCACGGGAGGATAATCTGTTGCTTGTAATTCCTTAGCGGAAATTACAGATAGCTTTTTGGGCTGTTTTGCGTTGGTAGCTTTACTTTTTTCTTTTTTTGCATTTGTATGCGTTCTGAGGTATTCCTCGTGTTTCTCTGCGGCAGTTGAATTTGGCATACCATTGTTTATTAAGCTCATAATATAATCCTTTCTTTCTAATTTCTTTTTGTGTGCATCGTCCTTTTGGTTTACATAAGGACTTGAGAAGAATGCACTTAAAGCCAAATCTTCATTTTTGTTACACCAGAATAGAAGTTTGCTCATAAAGCCCAAATCATTTTCACTTTCGCTTTGCTTGGGGCGGTCTCCTCGCCAATAAGAAATAAGTTTATCATCCTTTGCTAAACCGATTTTTAGAAAATCTCTATCAGTAGAAGTACAGGATACTTTTTGTGGTGTGGAGGGAACGTTGGTTGACTTTTGCTTTTTCATATATGTATTCAAAATATTAGGTAATACTGATGTACCATCAACAATAGGTTTGTTGTTGATAGCGTTACCCGTTATTGTTACATATTTGCTGGTGCAATTAGAAACATATACTTCCAACCCTTTTTCATGGTTATTGATGTAGTAAGTTTCTTTGTCATAGACAAAGTTTTTTGTTGTAAAAATAATACGGATACCGTTACCGCTAGGGCTGATTTCAGTATAGCTGTTCATTTGATTGATGATGTCTTTTGCCATATCTGAGAGTTCTCCGTTTTCAATGCAGTGGTCGATATCAATAGCACTTATACCATCGAAAATTCCAATGCCTAAACCTGAATATTTACCACTTTCATATGCTTTGCAAGCAGTATCAAAGTCTGCAAAGGTTTCAGGACTGTTAGTTTTAGCGAGATTGTTTGTCTTTGGGTTGTATGGTATCTTCTTGTCTTTCCATACGCACCAATATTTGTGTTGTTTAAGTCTTTCGGGAATGTTGTTAATTTTCATAGTGATTCTCTCCTTTAATTTTACTGTTTAGTTCCATACGTTGAAATTCCTCGTATGCTTGCAAGTGGTCTTGAACGTATGTGTGGATTTCATAAAGAATTAGCTTCGCAAATTCTTGTGCTTGTTTTTTACTTACTAAAAATTCATTCATAGGCACCCCCTGAAAAAATATTTCTCCTGCAATTGCAATTTCAATAACTAAATACAAGGGAAATATTCACTTGACGAACCTAAAAGGGTATAGTAGAATAACAGTAAAAGGAGACAAAACTATGGATATAAGTGAGTTTAGAAAACGGTTTTCAGAAGATAATGCTTGTCTTGATTATTTATATAGTGTACGTTGGGAAAATGGCTATCGGTGTCCTCGATGTAATTGTGATGAAATGTGGGAAGTGAGTAGTCACAAATATAAATGTAAAAACTGTAAGTATCAGACAACTGTAACATCAGGTACTTTGTTACAGGATACACATATCTCAATTGCAAAGTGGTTTGAAGCAATATGGTGGATTGCGGAAAAGTGCTGTGAGGTGTCTGCTGTTGACTTACAGAAGGAGTTAGGCATTGGTAGTTATAGAACTGTTTTGAATATGGTTAATAGAATCTTCTGTGCAAAACTGGATTTTGATTTAAGCTGTAAATTAGAGGGCGTTGTTGAGGTTAGTTGTATTTTGTCAAAGGTAGGTAATGAATCTACATATATAGCTATAGCAACTGAAATAAATAATAAGAAGATAGGATTGATTAAAGCTAAAGCTATAAAGGATAATAAACATGAACTAAATTGTTTTGTTAAACAGTTTATTAGACATGGAAGTTCTATTGTTAGTGATTGTTGGTATAATCTAAATGAGTTGAATAATGAAGAATACATTAAAGTTAAGAAACATGTTGAATATAGTTTTCTGTATGCCAGAAAGGTATATTGGCGTTTGATGAAATGGCTTCAAGATAGTGGAAATATAGTTGCATTAAACGAGAGCATTGATAAGTTTTGTTCGATTAATAACAGTCTTAAATCTGACTTGAGTTTTGATGAATTGTTATACAGGATGGTTACTAAAGAGCCTGTACCATACATAAGTAACCTGTATAAAAAGTTGATGATAAAATAAAAAAGGCTTCTATAGAAAAAAGACTATAGAAACCATGAAATATATATTTACAGCTTTATATAAATGTATTGATATTTGGCTTTATTTATCATATAATGTAGAAAAAAGCAAAGAAGAATGCAATTTGAATAATTTTGACTATATTTTCAAATATAATAATGTAAATCCAAAACTAAAGCCAATTAAATTTACAAACAAGAGAAATATTATCTGTCAAATAGATAGCTACTATTTCGGTGCAGGGGTTATTAATCAGGTTATTTCTTTTGTTAAGAATTTAAATGCTAGTTTAAAAGGATTTCCGATTGTTTTTTATTTTAGGAACAAGATTAAGATAAATGATAAATTATCATATATATTATTTGAATGTATTTGCTATTATCTTATTGAAAATGGATATACAGTTTATGTTAAAATAGATTATGAACATGATATAAGAACTCGTGGGGTAGAATGTTCTCCTATGAATCTGTTAACTGTTGGTAACTGTAGTAAATTTATTAATAAATTTAGAAATGAACTATATGATAATCATTATTGTAGGTTGATTACAGAGGCGGAGAAGGAAAAAACAGATTACCTTTCATTAATATATACAGACATTGATAATTTCTTAAGAAACGTAGGAATAAATGATAGCAAAAGAGAGGATTTGTCAGAAACTATTTCTGAATTGATTGGAAACGCGTGCGAGCATACGACATCAGACTGTTATATAGATATAGATGTTACAAATGCAAATTATTACAAGAATATTGATAACTATGGTATTGATATATCGACAAAATATTATGGGGTTAATATTGTCATTCTGAATTTTTCTGATAAATTGTTGAATGATGGAATTAAAGAAAAAATCAAATTTAACATACCAAATGTGGAAAGGTATATGAAATTATTAGAAGCATATAATTATCATAAAAAGCATTTTGATGATAATTATACAGAAGATGATTTTTTTAATTTCGCTGTTTTTCAAAACAAAATATCTGGTAGCAAACGTAAAGAAAAAGTTGGAGGGGTAGGATTAACTCATCTTATAAATTCTTTACAGAAGAAAAGCGATAATGATGATTGTTATGTTTTTTCAGGGCACAACATTCTGCTTTTTAATAGAGATTATTTGTCTTATAATAATGACTGGATTGGATTTAATAAAAGTAATAACTTTTTTACTGATATTCCCGATATAAAATTAATAGATAGGTCAAAAATGTTTTTTGCAGGTACTGCATATAATTTAAATTTTGTAATGAAAAGTGAGGATGACAATGAGTAATTCGGTTGAATTGGTATTTAATAAAACAATAACAAAGTTAGCAGGTTTTATTTATGGTGAAGATGTGTTTAAAGAACAAGTGAAAGATAAAATAAATTTGTTTGAACCGAGTGAAATTGTTTTTCCTGCTCACATTGAAAGAGTAGCTTCGTCTTTCGTTCAAGGTTTTTTTGCAGAAATGGTTGACATTATAGGATATCAAAGAATAGAAGATAATATTACAATAGTAACGGCTAATGAAGAACTGACAAAAGATATATGGAATAAGTTGTTTTAAAAGCGGAGGATATATGGAGTTATCGGATGTTTTGTCCATTATTGCTATCGTTGTAGCGGCGGCTTGTGTGCTTTATGAAATAGGCATCTCTAAGAGAATTAACAACATAAATCTTAATAGTAAATACTACGAAAAAATATTTGACCAAATTTTACTCTTCGACATACCAAAAGCAAGAATTTATTTTGTACATATTGGAGGAAGATTAGAAGGAACAGAGAAGCTACAGCAGGCTATGGTTAATTTGCGAAAACAATCATTATTTTTTAAATATAAAGATTTAGATTTTTATGTTGAGATTTGTAGTATGTGTATGGATATAGAAGATTATTTGATTGAGAGCGAAGGTAATATGACAAAAGAAGAGTATGAAGTTTTTGAAAGTAGCATAGATTCAAAATTAGAAAAATTATACACACTAATATCGGATAAATCGATAGCCTAACTGTTTACAGATTTATACAAACAAAAAAGCCAGAGAACTTAAAAATTCTCTGGCTACTTTTTATGCTTACAGCCGTATTGTTACGGCGAACCCTCTCGCGAAATAATGAGGGTTTGTGTAAGACTTACTTGGCAGGGGCAGAAGGACTTGAACCCTCGGCACGCGGTTTTGGAGACCGCTGCTCTACCAACTGAGCTATACCCCTATATGCAATATCTATTTGTGTGTCACATTCAGCGACTAAAATATATTACCACGAAGTGCTCGGTGTGTCAAGAGTTTTTTGCTCTACTTATGGTTATTTTACGTAGCATAGGGGAGAGTATGTTTCTTGATGGTTATGCTAACAATTTTATTCTCTTATTTTTTCGAGTTAATCTAGATGTAGATTGATCATCAATCAAAATAAAAGGCGGACTGTATTTGATACAGCCCGCTTTTTTGTTTTATAAAAATTATTATAAAGACTGGATAACATCTGCGATGACTTCACGTTCGTCAAGGTGATATTTAACACCGCCGATTTCCTGATAATCTTCGTGGCCTTTACCTGCCAGAACTATGATGTCGCCGTCTTTGGCGTTCTCGATACAATAGCGGATAGCAGCCACACGGTTGGGAACGATAACGTACTTACCTTCGGTTTTGTCTATACCTACCTTAATATCCTTGATGATGTCCATTACATCCTCAAATCGGGAGTTATCCTCGGTGATAACAGACAGATCAGACAGTCTGCCAGAAACTTCGCCCATTTCATAGCGTCTTGCTTTGGGACGATTTCCGCCTGCGCCGAACATTGTCACGAGTCGGGTGGGATTGTATTCTCTGAGAGTAGAGAGAACGTTCTCCATAGACATAGCATTGTGGGCGTAGTCGATCAGCAAAGTGTAGTTACCGGGAACCTCAACGACCTCAACACGACCTTTAACCTTAACCGTGTCAAGACCTCTGAGAATATCTTCGTCGCTTATATCGAAATGACGGCATACGGACACAGCAGCCAGAGCATTATATGCACTGAATCTGCCGGGAATAGCAACGTCTGCAGAAAGTTCCTTAGCACCTTTTATATCGAAGTGGATACCTATATATCCGGGACGAGCGATGAGAGTATCAGAGTGGCCCACAAGGTCGGCATCCTGAGAAAAACCGTAGGTTTCTACCTTACAGGTGCTACCCTCAAGCAAAGCCTTGTAATTCTCGTCGTCAATATTGACAAGTCCCGTTTTGCACTGCTTAAAGAGCAGACTCTTGCAATACAGATACTCCTCCATATCCTTATGCTCATTGTCGCCGATATGGTCGTGAGAGAAGTTTGTAAACACCGCATAGTCAAAGAGAATGTTATCTGTACGGTGCTGTTTGAGTCCGATAGAGGAAACCTCCATAACAACAGCACTGCAACCCTTTGATACCATCTTTCTGAATGCCTGATGAATCTCGTAACTCTCGGGGGTTGTGTTGTTGGTTTTGTATACCTTATCGTTGATGATTATACCGAGTGTTCCTATAGTACCTGCCTTGATACCTGCACACTGAAGTATAGAGCGTATCATAGCGACGGTAGTAGTCTTTCCTTTGGTGCCTGTTATGGCAATAGTGGTGAGTTCTTCTGCGGGATTGCCGAAGTATTCAGCACTCATTTTTGAAAGTGCAACTCTGGCGTCCTCAACCTTAATAACGTTGATTCCTTCGGGAACGTCCACGTCTTCTGTAACTACCAATGAAGTAGCACCTTTTTCGATAGCGTCGGGAATGTATTTATGTCCGTCGGTGGCGTAGCCTTTGATACAGACAAATACAGAGTCTTCGATAACTTTTCTCGAGTCATAGATAATATCGCTTACTTCTGTATCTACGGTTCCCTGTACAAGCGTATAGTTTAGTGTTGATAAAAGTTCTCTGAGTTTCATAAAGCTCAGCACCTCCGTATACATTATAATAGAAAGAGGAGAATCTATATGCTAAATTTACATCTTTTCGTAATAAATGTCAATGTTTAAAGTCTTTCTTCGGACGATAAAACGCAGGCCTGTTTTTTGTGATTTGTATAAAATTCCCTATAAATAAGACATTTTGACTAAAAATAGAGAGATTTTTTCGTTTTAGCGATGTATGAGTTTTGCTTTTCGGTAATTTTTCATTAAATGTTGCATATACAAGTAGCAAATTGCACAAACTGAATATTGACATAATGCATAAAAGATGCGTATATAAACTGTGCATTATAAATATAAAAGGACATTCTGATTGTGAAAATGAACAAAAAAACAATTCCAATTTATTCTTTTAGATAAAAAGTACAAAGGGAGTTGAAAAAACTGTGTGAATTGTGGTATTATTACTTTAGTGAAAATGTACGTTTATCGCAGTGGTAAAGGGTAAGCGTACGTCACTTGACACACAGTGTCAACAATATATTTTACAAAGGAGATTTTTACCATGAAAACAAGAAAGATTCTTGCTCTGCTTATGGCAGTCCTGATGCTTATCGGTTGTATGTTTGCATGTACCGGCAACGGTGGCAACACAGATCCTGCAACTGATCCAGCTCAGGATCCCACAGGTACAGGCGCATCCGCTGCTACAGAGTCTTGGTCCGCAGACCAGATCGCTCAGATGGGCGAGGCTATTAAGGCAGAGGCTAACGGCAAAGACGTAACAATGAAGCTTTGGGGCCCCGAGCTTGCTCAGGACGTTCTTAAGGCTCAGGCTGCTGCTTTTGCAGAGCTCTTCAAAGATTATGCAACAATTAAGATCGAGACCGCTGTTCAGGGCGAGAACGATGCTGCTACTGCAGTTATCAACGATGCTAAGGCTGCTGCTGACGTATTCGGCTTCCCCTCTGACCAGATTGACAAGCTCTACAATGCTAACGCACTTGCAGAGGTTTACTTCCCCGATAACGTAACAGCTGATAACACAGCTGCTTCTGTTGCGGCTGCTTCCAAGAACGGCAAGCTCTATGCTTATCCCGAGACAGGCGACAACAGCTACATTCTCGTTTATGACAAGACTATCGTTTCTGACGAGCAGGCTAAGACATGGGAAGGTGTGCTCCAGGCATGTAAAGATTCCGGCAAGAAGTTCATCATGGACGCTAAGAACGGTTTCTTCGCTTGCACATTCCTTTACACAGGCGGTCTGAAGACTGAGGGCTTCGAAGAGGACGGCCTCACACAGGCATTCAACGAGTACGACATTGATCAGGTAACTGCTTCCGTACAGGCATTTGCAAACCTCTTCAAGGCTGGTTTTGCTGACGGTTACTTCGAGAGTGGTGACACATCTCTCATTCCTGACGGCTTCAAGAACGGCACAACTGCTGCAGGTATTGCAGGTAGCTGGAACATCGCAGCTGTTAAGGCTAACCTCGGCGACAATGCTGGTTATGCTATCATCCCCACAATCAACATCAACGGCACTGCAACTCAGTCCGTAAATATGTTCGGTTACAAGTTCCTCGGCGTTAACAGCCAGACTGCTTATCCCATCACAGCTCAGGTTCTCGCATACTACCTCACAAACGAGGCTTGCCAGATGGAAAGAGCTGAGAAGCTCGAGTGGGCACCTTCCAACGCAGCTGCACAGCAGAGCGATTTCGTTAAGAACAATCCCTCTATGGCAGCTCTGATGGCTCAGACAGAGTTCTCCGTTCCTCAGACAGGTCTTGCTGGCACATTCTGGGATCCGCTTGCAGCTCTCGGCACATACATGTGCGAGCCCTCAAGCGACCTCTCTACTGAGGCTGTAAAGGCTGAGGTTGAGGCTTGTATCGTTAACATCCGTGACGAATAATTTACGGTTAATTTCAGTTTATAATCATTTGCGTTAATTTGATAAACTAAGTCGCAAGGGCAGCTCGGGCTGAAAGCGGCACGGGCTGCCCTTTCACTTTCGGTATCAAATTTATCTAATATATTTAGATAAAGGAGAGTGAGAAGGGTGACATATACCGAATACATGTCTTTGAACGCTTTTCAGCGTTTTTGGTATAAGTTTACGCAGTTCATAAAAGCGATTCCCTCTAATCTTAAAAAATTCTTCTGCGCAATCGGCAGAGGTATTAAAAACTTTTTCTGTGGTATAGGCCTCGGAATAAAAGACTTCGTCCTCGGTTTTATTAAGGGTGATATTATTACAAAACTCTCATATTTTATTATGGGTTTGGGTAATGTTTGCAGAGGACAAATTGTTAAGGGTGTAGCATTCTTCGTTATCGAAGTTCTTTACATCCTCTTTATGGTTACTTTCGGCGGTACATATCTGGGACTGTTCTTTAGCCTGGAGGCCGTTAAGGAAGTTAATCTGATTGACTTCATGGGCAATCAGATTGAGCAGACAATTGTTAAGTATTACAGTAATCAGATTCTGCTTTACGGTATCCTTTCCATGATGGTAACTGCTGCTTTCGTTGCTATTTATATAGCAAGCACAAAGTCAGCGCGCAAAAACGAGGAAATTATCAAGGCAGGCAAGAAGCCTATGACCTTTAGGGAAGAAACAAAGGAGCTTCTTGACTCCAAATTCCATACAACTATGCTTTCCCTGCCTGTTATCCTTATCTGTGTGTTTGTTCTTCTGCCTCTTATCTTTATGATATTTATGGCATTTACAAACTATTCAGACGTGAACTACGATTCGTTCCAGTGGATTAACCTTGGCAACTTCAAGGAAATCTTCAGTTCATCCAGTGGCGGCGCTTCAATGGGTTATACCTTTGCGAAGATCGCAGGTTGGACAATCATCTGGGCAATCTTTGCTACATTCTCCAACTACATTCTTGGTATGGTTGTAGCACTTATGATTAACAAGAAGGGCATTAAGCTTAAGAAGCTTTGGAGAACACTCTTTGTTATGACAATCGCTGTTCCCCAGTTCGTTACACTTCTGGTTATGGCTCAGATGATCAGCAACTCTGCAGAGAGTCCCTTGAACCTGATTATCTCAATGTTCACACATCAGCGCTCAACCTTAGATGTTTGGTCAATTGATAACAATGCTATTTTAGCACGTATTACAGTTATCGTTGTAAATATCTGGGTTGGTATTCCTTACACAATTCTGATGACTTCCGGTATTCTTATGAATATCCCCGAGGATTTGTACGAGAGTGCAAGAATCGACGGTGCAGGCCCTGTAAAGAGCTTTACCAAGATTACTCTGCCTTATATGCTCTTCGTTACAACGCCTTATCTCATCACCACATTCATTGGTAACATCAATAACTTCAATGTTATCTATCTGCTTTCAGAAGGCGGTCCCAAAGTTTCTGACTACAAGTACAGTGCAGGTAAGACCGACCTCCTTATCACCCTGCTGTTCAAGTTGTCTGTTAACCAGAACAAGTACGGTCTGGGTGCGGCAATAGGTATTTTGGTGTTTATCGTTTGTGCAACGTTGTCGCTGGTAACATTTAATATGACCAAGTCGGCAAAGAATGAGGAGGAATTCTCATGATAAAAAGCTATAAACTCAGAAGAGGCATTGCTAATGCCTTTATCTACCTTGCATTGGCTGTTATGGGTCTTATCTGGATTTTCCCCCTTGTATGGCTTGTTGCCCATTCTTTCCGTGTAGACCCCAATGGCGGTGTTCCCGCAATTCTGTCAACAACTCTGTTCCCCAAGATTTCAGAACTTGGTTTTGACAACTACATTGGTCTTTTCAAAGATACAATGTTCCTTAAGTGGTTCTCTAACACACTTATCGTTGCTACATGCTCTTGTGTCATCTCTACACTTTCTGTTCTGATGGTTGCATATAGCTTCAGCCGTCTGAGATTTAAGGCTCGTAAGCCTTTCATCAATATTGGTATGATTATGGGTATGTTCCCCGGCTTCATGACCACTATCGCTCTGTACTACATCCTTAAGATGATGGGTCTTACCCAGACACTTCTGGGACTCACCCTTTGTTACAGCGGTGGTGCAGGTCTTGGTTACTTGGTTGCTAAGGGCTTCTTTGATACAATTCCCAGAGCACTCGACGAAGCTGCTACCATTGACGGCGCTAACAAAAATCAGATTTTCTGGAAGATTATTCTTCCCATGTCCAAGCCTATCGTTGTATACACAGTTCTTACTTCATTTATCAGCCCCTGGTGTGACTTCATTCTTGTTAAGATCATCATGGGTACAGAGGTTG
Source organism: Ruminococcus sp. (assembly GCA_045603105.1). GTDB lineage: Bacteria > Bacillota > Clostridia > Oscillospirales > Acutalibacteraceae > Ruminococcoides. The sequence continues at coordinate 28,115 of JAZULM010000041.1, read as the reverse complement.
AGAAGTATACAATCTCGAGAGGTCTGTGGATGTGGACTGACAAGGAATATAAGTCTAACTACTATCGTTACTTCCTGTCAGGTTCAGTTGTTGTTGCTATTCCTATCACAGCACTGTTCCTCTACATGCAGAAGTACTACGTTGAAGGCGTTACAGCCGGTGGCGTTAAGGGCTAATGTATGTATCGGGTTACGCCATGTAACCGCATATTAAGAATTAGGCGGTCGCCCGTGGGTGGCCGCCATAATTTTTACAAACTAAGAAAAGTTGAATTCGGATAATTATAAGACTATGATATGTTTTGGAGGATCGAAATGAAAAGAATTTTATCACTCCTTTTGTCTTTTGTGATTATTACAGGTTGTATTATGTTGACCGCCTGTGATAACGCGGACAAGGGATATACAGACCCTACCTCTCAGCTTGAGGTAAGTGTGTCCAATGACAAATATAGAAATTTCTACCACATCTGGGTTTGCTCCTTTAATGACACTAACGGAGACGAAACTGGTGACTTGCAGGGTATTATAGATAAATTAGATTATATCAATGACGGCGATCCCACTACCGATACAGACTTGGGATTTGACGGTATCTGGCTTTCTCCCATAATGCCATCCGACTCCTACCACAAATACGATGTTGATGACTATATGGACATTGACCCCGAGTTTGGCGATCTGGATACTTTTGACAGACTTATTGATGAGTGTAACAAACGTGGAATAGCCGTTGTTCTTGACTTAGTGCTTAATCATTGCGGTACCGGACACGAGTACTGGACACAAGCGCTCAAAGAGGCAAAAGAAGGAAACCTTGACGGATATGCCCGTTATTACAGATTTTCTGCAGGCGGTTCCAAGGGTGAAGGCTGGAGAAACGTAATCGGTAATCTCGGTCTTTGGTACGAAGGACAGTTCAGCGGAGAAATGCCCGACTGGAACCTCGAATACGAAGGCACCAAAGATTATTTCGAAGAAGTAGCAAAGTTCTGGCTTGACCGCGGTGTTGCAGGTTTCCGCCTTGACGCCGTAATGTATATGACAGATGAGGTAACAGACGGAACAGAGTTCCTTAATTGGTTCTACAAAACTGCACAGAAATATAACCCCGACGTATATATGGTGGGTGAAAACTGGCAGAGCAACTCTTATTTATATGACACCTACGAGTCAGGTATTGACAGCCAGTTCGCGTTTTCTTTTGCTACAGCACAGGGCAATTTCGCTACCGCTGTTCAGTCAGGCTCAGGCAATACTCTTTCGACACAACTTGAAAAATTCTGTTCTCTTTCGAGAGAATCTAACGAGGATGTAATCAACGCGTTTTTTCTCTCTAACCACGATATGGTACGATGCGGTAACTACTTTGCAAACGGTCTTACCGATCAGAAAATGGCAGCAGCAGTCTACATTCTCACACCTGGCAATTCTTTCACCTATTACGGCGAGGAAATCGGAATGGAAGTTCCTGCGGGCTTTACAGGAAATGACGCATTTTTCAGAGGACCTATGATTTGGGACTCTGATGTAGAACCCGACATCTGGTGTACAGCAGGCGCTCGTTCCGACATTCCTTACGGTGGCGTAAAACAACAGTCAGATGACGAAGATTCTCTTTTGAACTTCTACAAAAGAGTAATCAAGGTGAAGAATCAGACTCCCGAAATTGCAAGAGGAGAACTTGTTGAAACCTATACGTTTGATAACACATCCATCTGTGCTTTCAAGGTTGAGTACGAAGATAAAGAGGTAATGGTTATCCATAATCTCGACGATGAAAATTCAGCGACACTTACCCTTACTGAGGAAATGCTCGAAAATCCCGAAATCCGCGGTGATTTGTATGCTCAGGGAGTAGATACAGAGGCAGATACTACCGCTGAGGACACACGGCTTCTTGACTACATTACACTTATTGACGGAGTTTTAACTATGCCTCCTCAATCTTCAGTAGTTCTCGGTAACGGATAATAAATCTTAATTTAGGACAGGTTTCGGCCTGTCCTTTTTTTCTTTACAAAAAAGTCCAAATATTATCATCATAAGATAAGAAAAATAACTTTCGTATTTATGTCTTCCATTTGTTACAAAAGATAATTCAAAAGTCCATTCATACACCGACAAAAGTGTACCCTCGAAGTGGTTATAATTGAAATCAGAAAAACATATACATAAAGAGGGATTATTATGGCTTCGGCAGAGACGCTAAGAAAAAGAAAAAAGGACAAAGAGGAGTTTCACTTCTCGTATCTTGTGAGGAGTATTATTTTACAGGCAGTATATTTTCTGCTCGGACTTCTGGTATCGCGTGGGGGAGTGTTGGGAGAATTATCGCCATTCGGAGCGTCCTTAGTGGCGGCGGTACCCCTTAAATTTATGGGAGCCTCCGTTGGCGGAAGCGTGCTTGGATATATACTACTTTCTCCGAGAGATTCTTTCAGATATATTGCAGTTTTACTCGCGATGGGAGCCCTCAGATGGCTTTTGTCGGACTTTCGCAAAATATCGTCAAGTCAACTGTATCCGCCAATACTTGCCTTCGTACCGATGATTACCACGGGAGTTGCACTCTTACTTGTCAGTACAAGCCGTATGTCCGATTTCGGTACCTGCATAGTAGAGGCATTTATCTCTGCTGCAGGCGCTTATTTTATATCACGCAGTGTTCACCTTATGTCATCGTCAAGAGGAATCTGGACTTTTACGGGGCAGGAAATAGCCTGCCTGACTGTGTCGCTGTGTATAATAATGCTGTCATTTGGAACGCTGACCATTATGGGAGTTTCTGTAGGGCGGATAATGGCAGTGGTTTCGGTGCTTTTGTGTGCAAGGTACGGCGGTGTAGCGGGAGGCAGTATCAGTGGAATTGCGACAGGAGTAGTCTTTAGTCTTAGTTCTGTGGAACTGAGTTTTCTCGCAGGAGGATATGCATTCGGAGGCTTAGTAGGAGGGCTTTTCTCTACAATAGGTAAACTTCCTGTAGGTGCGGTATTTACAGTCTGCAACTTAGTTCTGTCCTTTGCCTCAGAGGACAAGTCTTTGATACTCTCACTATTCATCGAGTGCTTGTTCGGAGTAGGATTCTTTATGCTCATTCCCTCTGATTTCGGCAATTATATCAGGGCAGCGTTTTTGCCGTCATCAGTCAGCAGTCAGGGAGACGCCCTGCGACGTGGTATTACAATGAGACTTGATTACGTTGCTCACGCCTTGGATGGTGTCAGCGAATGTGTTACCGAGGTGTCAAAGAAACTAAGTCGTAACAAAAGCGAAGATGGTGATATGCAGATATACGACAGTGCTGTCAGCAAAACTTGTTCTGTCTGTGGGCTTAAGAGGTATTGCTGGGACAAGGAGTTAAGCCTTACCAAGGACGACTTTTACCGTCTGACAGAGAAACTCAGACGGACAGGACATATAACCGAACAAGATGTAAATGATAATTTTCTTAAAAAATGTTGCAGACAAAGGGAACTTGCTCTGAGTATCAACGAAAGTTATAGAGATTATCTCTATGAACAGTCTGCAAAGCGTAGAATTACTCACATACGGTCTGTGGTGGCGTCTCAGTTCTCGGGGCTTAGTGATATGCTCTGGGATTTGTCGGACGAGTTTCAAAATTTTGACAATCTGGATACAGAGAGTGCCGAGAAAATAACAGAAGCGTTGAAATCTCAGGGCATAACGGTAGTAGACTGTGCGTGCTATGTCGACAAAGGCAGAGGTATGACCGTTGAGATGATTCTCAGCAGAAAAGCTGAAGGTGATAGACTTACTATTGAGAATACAGTCAATAGGTGTTGTGGCAGAAGGTTCGAAAGAGCCACAGAAAGTGTCGCCTCGGATAAATATCGGCTTGTAATGAGCGAAATATCCGATTACGACGTCGAGATAGGTTCGAGCCAGCATATAGCACAGGACGGAAATTTCTGTGGTGATTGCCTCAGTTATTTTATGAACGGCACCGGAAGTATGGTAGCAATTATCAGTGATGGAATGGGGTCGGGAGGTGCTGCCGCGGTAGATTCCAATATGGCGGTAAGTATTATGACAAAACTTCTCAAAGCAGGACTGACCTATGACTGTGCTTTATCGGTGGTAAATTCTGCTTTAATGATAAAGTCCGAAGAAGAATCTATGGCAACCCTTGATGTTACGGATATAAATCTGTTTTCAGGCAAAGTCAGTCTCTTCAAAGCAGGAGCCCCCTTAACCTATATTCGAAAAGGAGGCAAGGTGCATCGCAGAGAAGCCCCCTCTTTGCCTGTCGGCATACTCAACGAGGTGAGTTTCTCCAAAGATACATTTACATTACACGAAGGAGATGCAATTCTGATGATATCTGACGGAGCAATTTCGGCGGATGACAAATGGCTGGAGGAATTGGTGCGTACCTGGAGAGAAGCCTCTTGTCAGGATATGGCGTCAGCAGTAGTAAACGAAGCAATGAAGCGAAGAAAGGAGGCACAGGATGACGATATAACCGCCATTGCTATTCGGTTGGTAAGTAACGATATGAATTAAAAAAACACCGTGGCTGTAAATACTACAGCTACGGTGTTTTGTGTTGTTTTACTTTTTTATTTTGTACGGACAATTGCAAATGAAGAAGCGCATACACAAGCAGTTTTCTGAGCAAATGTCACATTTCCGATAGTGTAAACAGTTTCTTTTATATCCTCACAGAAGGGGATAGTCTCGTCTTTGTCCGAGGGATTTACGAAGATAACGTAGTCGCCACGGCGGTATACGAAAGGATATTTTTCCTTTTCTGCATACACTACCTCAAAACCCGAGCCGTTGCCGAGTTGAGGAATCTCGTGGCGCAGGCGGATAATATCTGTAACAACCTTGTAGATGCTGTCCTCTTTATCTTTCTGATTTTCAACAGTCGGAGCGCCATCCTTACTGTCAACAGGCAGATAAAGTGCATCCTTATCGGCGGTAGAGAAGCCCATATTTGGAGAACTGTCCCACTGCATAGGAGTACGTGAACCCGTACGGGAATAGCCACCCTCTTTGCTGACGAGATCACCTTGATATCTCATACCGATTTCATCACCATAATAGAGGAAGGGGACACCGGGCATTGTGAAAATCATAGCGTGAGAAAGTTTGATGGTGTCATTATCCATATAATAGGTGGCACGAGGCATATCGTGGTTATTTGTCATAAAGGAGATATAGCCTGTATCCTTTGTAAGTTCATAGTTAGGCACATATTCATCAAGGAAAGCGGTGATGTCACCTTTACCGCTTTTGTGGAAGAATGCGTGATTTTCACCTTTTTCATCAAGATATCTGAAGAGCCTGGAGTAGCCGTTGCCATAGTGATCGAGGTAAAAGTCCATGTGAAAACCACCGCTCATAATAGCACGTTTGGGATAGCACCACTCTGCAACAAAGGCTGCCTCGGGGTAATCTTTGTCAAGCATATCTCTGACGTCGCGCCAGATTTTAGCGGTGTTTATCTTATCTTCATCATCTTTAACAAGGGAGTCTGCCATATCAACACGGAAGCCGTCTGCACCCATATCGAGCCAGAATCGGATAATGTCCTTGAGTGCCTCAGCAGTAGCCACACAGTCGGGGTGGTCACAGGGAAGCTGCCAAGCAGGATACTTAATCTCACCGAATCCGTAGTTAAGTGCAGGCTGAGAGGAGAAGTAGTTTACCAAATAGTTGCCGTCTCTCTCACATATACCGCACATAAGTCTGTATTCAGAGGGAGCATCCCATACGGACTTTGTGAAGATATAGCGGTTGGAGTATTCGCTCTCTTTAGCTTTCTTTGCCTCCTGGAACCAGGGGTTGGTATCTGAGGTGTGTCCGGGTACAAGGTCAAGAAGTACCTTGATTCCCATATCGTGAGCAGCCTCGAGAAGTCGTTTCATATCCTCGTTGGTGCCGTAACGCTCAGCAATCAACTTGTGATTTCTTACGTCATAACCTGCATCCATAAAGGGTGAGTCATACACAGGGTTAAGCCACAGAGCATTACAACCAAGGGACTTAATGTAGGGAAGTTTCTCAATAATTCCCTGTAAATCGCCGATACCGTCTCCGTTGGAGTCATAATAACTCTGAGGGTAGATTTCATAGAACACTGCATTTTCAAGCCATTTGGGCATAAGGTGTACCTCCTTGAGTGTAATTTATATATTCAGTTTACCACGATGATAGGGATATTTCAATACGAAGTTATAATCTTCCAACCAAAAACTTTCCCTTGCAAGGTACGTGCTCTGTGAATAGTATGGATATATAGGGTAAGTTTTACTCGAAGGGAGGAAGGCCTGTGACAATTGAACCGCTGGATTCGGGAAAGGTACTTATATCTTTGTGTGCCAAGGATATGAAAGATTACAAGATTGACCTAAACTGTATGAGCCTGTACGATGAACATTCCAATAAAGTGCTTCAAAGACTTTTGAGACTTGCTTGTAGCAAGGCAGGACTTTCAATGGGGGATAAGGTCGCCTTAATGGAGGCGGTGCCCTGGGATGGAGGATGTCTGATACTTGTTACATTATGTCACAAGAAAAAGCCCAAAACCTACAAGGTCAAGCGTGTAGAGGAATACCCCTGCTTTATGTTTCAAAGTATTGAGGACTTTTTTAGTGTTTCTGAAAAAATACTTGGCAGAGGTTTTGCAGTCAGAAATAATTCTCTCTGGGAATATAAATGCAGGCTGTACCTTGTATGGAATTATCCTGTTATCAGTAGTGAGTTAAAAGGGATACTGACAGAATACGCGACTATGCTAAAGTGCAACAAAGTTACCTATTCGAGAATTAAGGAGCAGGGAAGGCTTCTGTGCGAAGATAACGCTATAGAAAAAATAGGCAGAAGTATACTCCCGTAATAAAAAAGCCACCGTCTAAAAAACGGTGGCTTTTATGAAATCATTTTGTTCGGCGATTTGCGGCGTCGCCCTTGACTTTTGTGGGCTACGTCCCCTCGGCGCTTTTTATTGCTGGGTTTGGCCTTCGTCTGCCATAAGGACAATCTCTATCTTAAGAGTTTCATCCGAACTCATTCGATAAACAGAGAGAGTAACTTTGTCACCCGCTTTATGTTCAGCGAGTATGCCGTATACCTCAGAGAAAGAGGTTATTTCGGTATCGTCAATAGCAGTGATGATATCGTTTATCATAAGTCCGGAGTTTTCACAAGGACCGCCTACAGAAATTTCTCCAACGAGAATACCCTGAGGTGCATTATAGTACTGTACCATTGAAGATGTTACTTCTGTGCCGGATATACCGAGACGTACTCTGTCGTTAACATATCCCTGAGCTACAAGATCGTCAACAATCTCCTTGACTGTACGGCTGGGAATGGCAAAGCCCATACCCTCAAAGGAAGATGAACTTATCTTAGCGGTGTTGATACCGATTACCTGACCATAGATATTACACAGAGGACCACCGCTGTTGCCGGGGTTAATTGCCGCGTCAGTCTGAATGTAAGACACGTTGGCAGAAAGCGATAATTCTCGGTCAAGTGCAGATACAACACCTCTTGTCAGTGAGTTCTGGAACTCAATACCACCGGGGTTGCCAACCGCGATAACATCGTCACCAACCTCCACAAGAGCGGAGTCACAGAACTCAGCCTCGGGTAGGTCATCCGCATTTATCTTAAGCACAGCAAGATCGGTACGGGAATCGTATCCGATAATCTTAGCCTCATAGGTAGTCTGGTCATTGGTGATAACCTGAACGTTATATGCACTTCTGCTGTCACCGATAACGTGACTGTTTGTAACGATATATCCGTTGTCAGAGATTATTATGCCGGTACCCTGTGACTCCGGCTCGTCTGTGAAAGAATCTGTATAACAAACAACTCCTACCGTGGAGTCAAGTACCTTGTTATAGGCGTATTTGGTAGTGTATTTGTTAGAGTTATTGTGGTCTGCAGGAACTTTATTGAGTTCCAGACTGTTATCTTTTGAGTACACGTCATTGTCATCGGGGATGACTACCACATTGTTGCCTTCATTCTTATCATCAGGCAAAGTTTCCTTCGGTTCTGTCAAATTAGGCTCAGTTACATCAGGTTCCTCAAATAGGGTAGGAGCAGTACTGCCCTCGTTATAGTCGCGTCCTGCTACATAACCGCACAATACAAAGAAACCAACCGCGAATATTCCAACAAGCACCCACAGACAAATTAAGAAGGCGGTCTTGCCTTTATTCTTCTTCACAGGTGTTGTAGCTTGGTATGGAGCATATCCGTAGGGGGACTGAGGATTACCGTAAGGAGGTATAGAACTTTCGTCAGGTTTTTGAAAAGGTGGAAGCTCATAACCGTTCACTAAGTATGGACGAGCCGAGGGTGTGGTGGCTTCATCAGATACTTCCTCAGGTATATTCTGAGGCTCAGCCAAGTCTGTCTGATCTGACTCATCAAAAGCAAGGTCGATGTCTGTATCGACTATTTCCTCAGCCACTTCTTCAAAATCAGGTGTTTCAGCAGGGATCACACCTTGATTATCATCCTCAGTAAAGTTATCCGGGGAATCGGGAACAAATGTGTTGTCGTTCATATTAAACCTCCTTGATTATATCGGGGAGTTCTTTCTGTTTTTTAGGGGCATCGGGAATGTAGAACATAAATCGGCAGAACTCTCCGGGTTCACTTTCAACCGTAATTTTACCGCCGTGCAGGTTGATTATGGTACGGACAATATAAAGTCCAAGTCCCATACTCTTCTTATTTCTACTTCGAGATTTGTCACCCTTATAGAATTTATCGAAAACAAGTCGCAGATCCTCGGGCAGGATACCCTCACCACTGTTTTCTACATAAACATATACCCGATTATTTTTATGTGTAAAGCCGAATCGTATATATCCGCCTTCATTAGTAAATTTTACCGCATTCTCTACCAGATTGTAAAGCACCTGATGAATAAGGTCTTTGTCACCGAAGGCGGTAATATCATCTTCATCGTCAAGGCCCTCTATATTGAGTTTAAGTTTTTCTATTTCGCTTTCAAACCCTAAGAGCACGTTGAATACTGTATCCTGAATGACAAAGGGTGCTTTCGTTACCTTTATTTCACCGCTGTCGATTTTTGACAGAGAAATCATTGAAGTTACAAGTCGGTTCAGACGTTTTATCTCCTGAGAAATAATTCCAAGGTAATGTTCCCTGTCATCCTCGGGGATAGTTCCGTCCAGAATACCGTCTATGTATCCTGCGATGGTTGTCATCGGTGTCTTAAGTTCATGGGATACGTTGGCGATGAAATTACGGCGCATACCCTCAGAGGAGGCGAGTGAATCTGCCATTTCGTTGAATGCTGCAGAGAGTTCGCCGATCTCGTCGTTGGTTTTGATGTTACCTCTGCTTTCAAAGTCGCCTATAGCAAATCTTTTCGCCGCGGCGGCCATTTGCTTCAAAGGAATGGTTGTATTGTAAGCATAAACCGCCGACATAATAAACACAAGCACAAAGGCAACTAAAATAGTCAGTATCAAAAGACCTATAGCATTGGGAACATACTCCGTTGACCACACGTTAGATTGAGCAAAAAGACAGTAGCCTAAAACATCTAAGCCATTGTTATCAGCGGTGATCGGTACTGCCGATATGTAGTAAGTAGAGTCATAGATATTGTGCAGATTTCCGTGTTCGAAGTGTTCTCCGTCAGAGATCATACCCATTATCTCTTGTGACAGAGTAATGTCACCTTGACTAAGTTCCGAGGTGGAGGAATAAATAATCTTTCCCTCAGTGTCCACCACAGCCAACACAGCATTGAGAGACTCGGATAAAACTTCTAAGGACTCGGCAAATACCTCACCCTCTTTTTCAGACAAAACGTTTATGTCATCCTTTGTCATTTCACCGACAAAGGCAGCAACGTTCTGTGAGTTTTCCTCAATGGCTGAGCGACGGGACTTTTCTATGTATCTTGACATAGGGACAGTAGCGATTCCGCATATTACAAGAGTACATATAAAGGTGACGGTCATACTATAGAACAGAAACCGCTTGAATACGGATTTTGTCATAAAAACTCCTGTTAATCGAAAGTTACGAATTTATAGCCTCTTGCCCATACGGTACAGAGTTCCCATTTGTCAGAGGCACCATCTATTTTCTCGCGTATACGCTTGATGTGAACATCAATAGTACGGCTTTCGCCACAGTAATCAAAGCCCCAAACCTCGTCAAGAAGTTGATCTCGGGAGAACATCTGATTGGGATTACTTGCTAAGTGATAGAGAAGTTCCAACTCCTTGGGAGGAGTGTTAATGAGTTCGCCTTTGACTCGGAGTTCATAGTTAGAAAGGTTGATAACAAGATTATCAAAACGGACTTCTTTTACAGCAGTAGTCTGAGCAGTCGCAGTACGGCGCAGTACAGCCCTGACTCTGGCAACTACTTCTTTGTTTTCGAAGGGCTTGACAATATAGTCATCGGCACCGAGTTCGAGTCCAAGTACCTTATCAAATGTTTCGGTTTTGGCGGTAATCATAATGATAGGACACTGAGAGGTTTTTCTGATCTCTCTGCATACCTGCCAACCGTCCATTTTAGGTAGCATAATATCAAGAAGCACCAAGTCGGGTTTTTCTGACTCAAAGAGTTCAACTGCTTTTTCTCCGTCATCTGCGGTGACTGTATCAAAGCCTTCCTTTTCAAGATATAGTCTCAAAAGGTTGCTGATATTAAAGTCGTCGTCAACGATTAATACCTTATATTTATCCATAAAATTACCTCCCGTAAGATATTGTAATTTATATATCTACAGATACTAAAGTTAATTATACACCAAAAACTAAAAAAATAGTGAATAAATTAGAAACAAAATGAAAGTATATCTGAAATTTTAGTGAACAATCAGTAAATATTCTATATAAGAAAAATCGCTACAGTAACCTGCAGCGATTTAGTCAATATCAGTAGGGTTGAGCGATACATCTGAGGAATGTATCAATAACGTACTGAGCATCCTCGTCAGACATAGTTGTATTAAGAGGAAGAGTCAGCTGATTCTGATACATATTAAAGGCATTGGGATAGTCCTTGATATCAAAGCCAAGTTCCTTATATGCAGTCAGCAGAGGAAGCGGCTTGAAGTGTACGTTACATACAACGCCGTTTTGTGCCATACGCTTGAAGAAGGTATTGCGGTAGTCCTGATCTCTGCCGTCAAATCGAACAAAATAGAGATGACCGCTGGAGCGGTGGTCGCTTCCTGCGTGGTTAAGGAAAGAAACAGGCAGATTCTCAAAAGCACTGTTATAGCGCTCTATAAGTTGGTGACGGCGGTCAAGAGTTTCGTTATATCTCTCGAGCTGAGCAAGTCCCAAAGCCGCCAGAATGTCGGGCATATTGCACTTGTACTGGGTTTTAACTACATCATACTCCCAGGAAGTACCCTTGTTCTTGGCGTAAGTATCCTTGGTCTGTCCGTGGAGAGAGAATAGCATATACTGACGATAAAGCTGTTCGTTGTCAATACCCTCGTGGGATTTCCAGGTAACGGCACCGCCTTCGCCTGTAGTCAGATTCTTAACAGCGTGGAAACTGAAGTTTGTAAAGTCAGCAACCTCACCGCACATTTTACCATTACGACTTGCACCTAGAGCGTGAGCGCCGTCACACATAACGATTACTCTGCCATATGTTCGTTGCATATCGTTTGTAGGAGTAAACAAGTGTTTTTTATTTTCTACTGCAGCATAGATTCTGTCGTAGTCACACATAACTCCTGCCAGATCAACGGGAACGATAACCTTGGTGCGTTCGTTAATAGCCGCCTCCATTTTATCGTAGTCCATCTCAAAACTTCCGGGGGCACAGTCGATAATAACAGGGGTTGCGCCAATGTGACAGACAATGGATGCGGTGGCTGTGTATGTGTATGCAGGAACGATAACCTCGTCTCCGGGGCCAACGCCCAGAATACGCAGTGTCATTTCTGCACAAGCAGTCTGAGAAGAAAGACACACCGCTTTGTCTGTATGACAAAACTCGGCAATTTTCTGTTCGAAGAGTTTAGTCTTGGGACCTGTGGTAATCCAACCGGACTTAAGCACATCAACAACAGAGTCAATCTCTGCTTGTGTAATATCCGGGGGAGAGAAAGGAATGTTTTTCATAGAACTTCTCCTGATTCCTCAAAAAGAAATATAGACTTCATTTTAGAAATATATAAGAAAAGCACTTATATACTAATCTTATACCAAGATATATTATACTACTCTTCGATATCTATGTAAAGTAATTTTTTAATTGTAATTTGCGGGTGCAGGGCATTTTGAGGCGGATAACCTGAGATACTTGTTTTTAGTCGCAAGACCTCCTCGCAGGTGTCTTTCTGCTTTGTTACACTCAAGAACCTCTCGTACCTGAGAGTATAGAGCAGGACTGATAGAGCGAAGCCTCTCGCTGACGTCTTTGTGAACTGTACTTTTGCTTATGCCGAATCTTTTGGCAGTAAAGCGTACGGTAGCCTTGTTCTCTATTATGTACTCAGCAAGGCACACAGCTCTGTCGGTAGTGGTGTCATTCATACAGAACCCTCCAAACAATAGTCGATAAATTATATGTGTGGAGGGTACATTTTAGCACAATATTTACTTTATAAGGCTTTACTCAGCGCGAATATATGCTACATTGTTTTCACAGTATAAACAAAATAACAAGACGAAAGAAACGGCAGAGTGTTATAATAAAGATTCTGTTGGTAGTGGCAAGTACTGTAATAATGTCCTTGTAACAAATTCATCGTACTTCTCTTGACCAAATATATGAATAAGCTTCTTTACACAGTTTCCATGAGCCTTTTTATCGCCATAATAATAAATTACAATTCTATCAGCAATATCAAAAAGTTTCTTGATAATATCTCTGTCTGTTATGTCAAGCGAATGCCCCATTACAGATAGCTTTATGGTGTCCTTGGATTGTTTAAGGTCATATATTTTTTTATTCAATAAATATTCAGTTTCGTATATGGAGCGCTGATAATATTTTTTGAACGGAATAAAGGTAGTGTCGTTTTCTTGTAGTTCATCGTTCTTATCAGCTTGTACTCCCAAAACTATTTCGGAATCAATATTGCCGTGTATATGTAATGTGTTATCATTATTATCACCGTATACTTTAGCAAAAGTATTAGTGTAGTTTAAAGTAAACACATGGTCGACATCGTTAAATATAGAATTTCGCTTAATTAATTTATTATCCACTAAAATATCAATTGTATCATCTACAAATATCTTTAAGTATAATGATATCATTCTTGCTAAATCTTTTAATAAGTTAGATAATGTTTCAACTATAAGCGATTCATTTAGTCTAACTTTATTCTTCTCATCTTGTATTAAAAATCGTTCTTTTATGTTAATGGATTCATAATATCCCGAGTATACACTGCGAGATATATTACTCTGGAATATAGTAGAAAAATACTTAAATGTATCTTGAGCATCGTTTCCGATAGATTTAATTCTATGCTTTCTGTTATTTTCAAAATACTTCTCAAACACATGACAAACATATGAGATTTCCTGTTCGAAGTCGATCCAAGTTGCATTTTTGCGATAACGCTCAAGCATGTATCTAAACCAATCGTTTTTGTAGGCTAACTCAACCAATTGTTTTGCGCTTTCGGAATCGATCTCAATTAATCTGTATACACTTTTATATTTTTCATTACATTTATTTATCGTTTCATCTATTTTAGTGAGGGTTTCGTTACCAAAAACTTTTCCTACTGTTGAGTACGAATCCACTGAAGTTTCATTCATTATGTAATGTACAACATTCAGAAAGTTAATGTAGTTAGTCGGTAAGTCATGGTGCAAATCAAAACCATTTCCTAAAAGAAAAATATTCATATATCGCCTTTCCTTCAATTTATTTTAAAATTGTGATAAGAAATCTTGTTCGAACTTAATTTTAATTTAATTATATGAGGTTTTTTAGTATGTGTCAATGGGTAGTAGTAACGCACAATGTCCCCACAATATCTTGTGGGGACATTGTTTGTTCACAAATCGGTGTAGTAATATATGAACATTTATAAATGCTTATAGACAACTATATAAAAACTATAATCGTTTTCTATAGTTTAGGATAAAATTCTTGTACAACGCCGTTATTTGTAAACTTTTTATGAACGGCTTATTTTGTTAATTCTTGATACATTTTCATAAGTTCGGCGACGATGGCGGACTCAGAGAGGTCTTTTTTGAAGCCGTAGGCTTTCATTACTGCTTTGTCGTTTGCCTGATGAGCTTTGCGCAGTTCGGGTGGCATTGTAAGTTCATCGTAGAGGTCAGCTAAAGAACAGTCAGGATAGAGCTCTCTTGCATCAAGAATTCCCTGTGCGGTCTTTTCAATTTCTGCTCTTTGCTCCTCAGTCGGAGTAGGCCAAGGGAAGTTGTTATAGACAATATCATTCGAATAACGATAATCACTTTTTATTCTTCCACAAACTGCACGCGTCCAAGTCATATGAACTTTTGATGTTAGAATACCAAAATGATATATTGTTGCATCAGGTATCATTAGATTTGCATTACTGCAAATAATTTCTTTATCAACAAATCCGATGGGTATATACTTTCTATTTTCTGAAGAATGAGAAGGGATAATAATATATTCAGAGGTTGGTTGGCGTATTTCCATAAATCTTGTTGGAAACTCAGCGTATTTTTGAGTTGCGACTTTGGTGCTGTTTAGTCTGAATTCTTTTACCTTCGAAACTCTGTTACGTACCATTGGCATTGTGTTGAGTTCAGAAGGACTAATACCGATAAGCCACAAACACCATCGATTTTCGTTGTGTAAAAATTCTTTTGCACCCACATATCTTTTTATATATTTGAGAGCTTTGGGTTCATCAACTTTGAATTGCTCATATTCGGAATTATTAAGTAAAAAGTTACCATCATCAACAGGAATGCTACCTTTAGTGATTCTCGGTACATCAGAAACAGGAGCTTTTCTGTTATCTATAAAAATATCGGGTGCATCGATAAGATATGCATTTATATTTTTTACACTTTGTATTATTTCAGATTCGTATATGTATTTAGGATTAGTGTTGGGTACTGTACTAAAGCCAATAATTACACAGTGTACGTGTGCTTTGGAGTTGGACTCACTATCCCACTGGAAGGTGCGGTGAGCAAAGTCGATATGAACATTGAATCGCTTATACAACGGCTTCCATACACTTGCTACTTGTTCACCTTGAGTAATTGAGTTGGTGGATACAAAAGCAGCTCTGATAGGTGTATTATGAATTAACTGAGAGGCTTTAAAATACCAACAAGACACATAATCGTTTTTTCCTGCTGTTTTGTATGGTTTACCTTCTTCGTCAATATATATTGAGAGTATATCTGCTTTTTGCTCAGGGGATTGTAAAGAATATCCCATATAAGGCGGATTCCCCATAATATAGTTAAGTTTTTCTTTGGGTACTACTATTTCCCAATCAATACGTAGGGCATTGGCTTCTATGATATTAGCGTAGGATTTGAGGGGTAAGAAGTTAAGGCTCTTATGTACTATACTCTCAGTTTCTTTCATCATCTGGCTCTCTGCTATCCACAGAGCTGTCTTGGCAACTGTTACGGCAAAGTCGTTAATCTCAATACCATAAAACTGACCGATAGAAACACGGATAACGTCGCCCATATCAAGGATAATCTGGTCGCCAAGTATTACTTTGAGGGCTTCGTTCTCAAGTCTTCTGAGAGAAATATATGTTTCTGTAAGGAAGTTACCCGAGCCACAAGCCGGGTCGAGGAATGTAAGAGACGCCAGTTTCGTTCTGTATTCATCAATTTTCTTCTCTCTTGTCTTTGCACTTTTAATTTCTTTGATTTCTTGGAGTTCGTCCCTCAGCTCATCAAGGAAAAGAGGGTCGATTACTTTGTGGATATTCTCAATAGAGGTGTAGTGCATACCGCCTGAGCGTCTTGTTTCGGGGTTCAAGGTAGACTCAAACACAGCGCCGAAAATTGTAGGACTGATGTCAGACCAATCAAATTCTGCACTGGCATTCTTGAGAAGTATTTCACGGATATTATCACTAAACTGAGGGATTTCAATATCACTCTCTGCAAATAGTCCGCCGTTTACATAAGGAAACTGTGTGAGGAGCTCATCCTCATAAGCATCTCTGTCTTCATCCTTGGTGTCAAGGATTCTGAACAGGTCAATTAAAGCTCTGCGCATATCACGGGCGGGGAAGGAGTTTATGTAATTATGAAACTTGTTGTGACCGCCGAAAACTCCTGCATCCTCAGCATAAAGACAGAATACAAGACGAACACAGAGCATATTAAGGCTCTGCAAAGTTTTAGGGTCCTCAGGGTTATGATACTGCTTTAAGATTTCGTCATAAAGTACGCCTACGAGTTTACCCGCCTTGACGGAAACTTCCATTTCACGATGAATGTTCTCGTCACCTGTATCAACAAGGAACTGTAAGCGGTAGTATTCCTTGGGAAGATTTTTAAGCAGAATCAGCTCAGGCTCGGAGTTTGGCTTTTCCATATCATAAACGAGAATCTGCTCGAAGTTACAAGCAACTATCCACCTTGGACGCTGACTGTAAGGCAGAGCTGCGCTGTAACGGCGAGCCTGCTCAAAAGGTGTAAGGAATGTGCCGTCAGATTGTTTTATTGGTTTTTGTAAATCCTTACCTTTACCTTTCTGTTCAATAAGTACATGAGTAGCAGGGATGTATGCATCAATAAAACTTGTGTGGTCAAGCTTTACCTGTTCTTCAAAGGTAATGAACTGTTCAGGGTGGGTAACACCGAGAACATCCTGCAAAAGTGTAAGCCAGAACTTCTGACTTTCGCCCTTTTCGTAGCCCTTGTCCTTCCAATATTCTGCAAATTCTTTAGCTGCTATACGGCGTTCTGTGTCTTTCATATTCAATCCTCACACATCATTTTTGTTTTATATGATATTCTGAAATAATCTAAATACTCTTTGAATGTATCCTGCGCCGATAGGCAGGTGTCAGTAAGGTATCCTTTTTCCTGATTCCATTCCTTAAGACCGCGATAGTAAAACATCTTGATTTTATCTTCGATAATAAAGGGGACTATATTATGCTTAAGACATTCTTTAAACATAATAAGTCTGCCGATACGGCCGTTCCCGTCTTGGAACGGATGAATACGCTCGAACTGTACATGAAACTCGATTATATCCTCAAGAGTTACATTCTCTTTGCTGTTATAACAGCCGAGGATTTTTTTCATTTCAGCCGATACATCTTCGGGTAGGGTGGTTTCTTTGCCGCCGACCTCATTAGGCAACTTTTTATATTCTCCCACGGCAAACCAATCTTTTTTAGCATCGCTTGTGCCTGTCTTTAATATAAAATGCAGGTGCTTAATAAACTTTTCACTAAGCTGAGATTTTGCATTTTCGATTATTTCATCTATACAGCGAAAGTGGGTAGCGGTCTCGATAATATCGTCAACACTGACACCTTCTTCGGTTAAGCCAATAGTATTGGTTTCGAATATATACCTTGTTTGATCGTGGGTGAGTCGGCTGCCTTCGATATGATTGGAGTTGTAGGTTAGTTCAACCTGTATTTTGTGATAAATACCGCCGTGGGTCTGAGCGCGTTTTTCCTCTTTTAATATATTAAGCAAAGTCCGCGGTGCAGGTCCTCGCTTATTACTTCTTTCGGGTTTCTCGGCATTTTCGGGAATGTTCCAGGTCTTGCCCGTAAGGAAAGCACCGGGAACACGACCGGCAGCACAATAATTACGGACACTGCGCTCGGATGTATTCCAAATTAACGCAACCTCTTTAACGGATAAATATTTCATATTATTTCCTCCAAATTACTGCTATCAGTATACCACAATATCGGCAAAATGTCAATGCGATTAAAACTCTGCTAATGCATATTCTTGCCGATAACGGCAATATTATTCGTTATTCACAGAATAACACTAACTCAAAAGTTTCGGGAGAAAAACATTTTTTGTTTACATAAATTGCGAAGTATGGTAGAATGATGTAAGAATTAGTACTTAAAAGCATTTTGCAAAGTTTTCATTGGCTGATATTATCAGTCAGGAATTTAAGAAGCCACGGAAGGTTTACGTGATATTATGAGCAACAAATCTAAAATGATGACGTTAATGTATCTTACATCAAGCCCCGAAGCCGCCATTATGGCGCAAAAGGCGGGTGTGGATCGCATATTCCTTGACCTCGAGATTTTGGGAAAAGAGGAAAGACAGGGACATCTCGATACAGTGGTATCTCATTCGTCCCTTGATGATATTGCTCCTTTGAGAGCAGTACTTAATGAGTCAAAACTCCTTGTACGATGCAATCCCGTACACAAAGATCTCGGTGCAGAAATTGACAGAATCATATCAGACGGAGCAGATATTATTATGCTCCCATACTTCAAAACCGCACAGGATGTTAAGTTTTTCCTTGACTGTGTAAGAGGCAGGGTGCCAACCGTACTGCTTTTTGAAACAGCAGAATCGGTAGCAAACGTTGACGAGATTTTATCGCTTCAGGGTATTGACGAAGTTTACATAGGTCTCAATGATCTTCACCTCAGTTACAATATGCACTTTATGTTTGAACTTCTCACTAACGGTGTCGTAGAGAGCCTTTGCGAGAAATTCAGAAAACGCGGTGTACCCTACGGTTTTGGCGGCATAGCAAAAATCGGCGAGGGACTTCTCAAAAGTGACGACGTTATCGGCGAACATAAACGTCTGGGCTCAACCTGTGCCATACTCTCCAGAACTTTTCGTAACGAAGTGGACTTAAGTCGTCCCATAGATGATTTCGACGGTGAAGTTGCTCTACTGAGAAAGCGCGAAGAAGAAATTCTCACATGGAGTGAACAGCAGTTTGAGGATAACCGCAGACAGGTCTGCGAAGCAGTAGACAGAATTGTTCAGATGAAACTGAACTCTTGATTTATAAAAACTTTCTCATCTCATCTGAGAAAACTCCAAAAAAGACGTTGTGCGAGTTTGCACAACGTCTTTTTATATTTCTTCGGTTATTATTTCCTGAGCCAATGCAGAGTTACGATATCTGCTGTCAGAGGTTACGTCTTTAATAACTTCGATGAAATCGGGGACGGGGGGCTTAATATCCTCGGACTCTACTTCAATTTCAAGGAATGCTCTGTCGCGCCAGAATGGAAAAACATCTACCTCATAGGTAAAGCCGTACATAGTGAAACTATGTCTTTCCTTTGCAATGGGAGTGAACCCTTTACGTAGATAACGGGAGAGTGAGTCAAATTCCTCTTTCGATATTTCGGACTCGATCTCTATCCGTGTCATATCAGTAAGTTTTGTTTTGAAAGTTTTGGTATACGTAACCCCGTCGTCAGTTTCAGAACTTCTTATTCTGCATCGACTGCCGTGCTCAGATAAATCATTTGGAAGATTAAGATACATTTGACACAACTTTGCCACGCGGTAGCCGTTTTGTGCTTTCAGACAGTCTATGTCAGGATAGCGTATGAGGTATTTATATTCAATTTCTAAAGGCTTGTCCATTACTGCACCTCGATTATCATTATTTGAGGAGGGTTGAACATTCTAGGTAGGTAATAAGGGGATGATCCCAGTCCCGTTGATATAGCGAGGTGTCCTTTCTCCATTTGGAATAGTCCCTGTGCATAGTCGGGAAACCTCTTTTGTTCGGGTGCATAAACTGCACCTATGAAAGGAATCTGTATCATACCGCCGTGGGTGTGACCGCTGACAGTTAAGTCCACAGGATACTCATCAATACCCCACAGATATAGCTCAGGCTGATGACACAAAAGCAGAGTGAAATCTTCTGTATCGGTGTATTCAGTCAGATATTCGTTGCTTTCTTTGTCCCATCTGCGATAATAACTGAGTCCGCCAAAGCGGATACGGTTACCGTTTATCTCTGTATCCAGATAATCTTTCTCGAGCAAGGTAACATCACTATCTTTGAATATATCGATAAACTCATTCAGTTTAGGACTGTTTTTCTCGTGATTACCAAGTGAACAGTACACAGGTGCAATCTCAGATAATTCTTTGAGAATAGTTTTCAGATACTCTGTATCGTTTGGCATCTCCACCTTGCTCTCAATCAAATCTCCAACCGCGAGAATAATATCAGGATTTTGCTCCTCTATTTTGGAGTAGAGCCTTTGATTTCCTCCCCAGAACTCTTTGCAATGTGTATCGGATACAACTGCGATTTTTATAGTGTCAGAAATCTTCGGACTGTCAAAAACAAACTCAGATATGGTTATAGCCTGATTACTGTAGATAAGTTCAGCCAAAATACTCAACACAAGCAACAACAAGACAAGCAGCAGAATTTTTATCCTGCTGCTTTTTCTTTTTACATTGTTTTTGCTTTTACTGTTATGTTTCATAATCAAAGTTTTATAGTTATAGCAAATTATTGTCTGCCAGTTCCTTAAGATATCTGTCAAGAGCATCCTCCCAATGAGGCAGGGGTGAAAAACCTGCAACCGAGAGAGCGCTTGTGTCCAGACGACTGTTATATGGACGCTTCGCTTTTGAAAGTCCATACTCAACAGTAGTCACGGGAGTAACTTTAGTAGTATATCCTACTTTAGAGAAAAGTTTGCAAGTCAGGTCATACCAGGAAATATAGTCGCCCTCGTTTCTTGCGTGATAACAACCATATTTGTCGCTTACAATCATCTGAGCAAAAAGTCGAGCAAGATCCTTGGTATAGGTAGTGGAGCCTATCTGATCATTAACAACTCTGACCTCGGGATATTTTTTGCCAACACTAAGCATAGTTTTTATGAAATTCTTTCCGGCGATACCATACACCCATTGGATACGAACAATAAAGTACTTACTGAGAATACTACGGACTTCTTCTTCACCTTTGAGTTTACTGTCACCGTAAATATTTATGGGGTTGAAATCTTCCATATCTGATTTCCAAGGTGTGTCACCGCATCCGTCAAAAACATAATCGGTGCTGACGTACAGCATCTTTATATTAAGTTCTTTACAAGCGAGTGCTATATTTTTAGTGCCTAAGTGGTTGATGTTGTATACGGTGCCCAGATTTTCCTCTTCCTCAGCAGCATCAACAGCCGTCCAAGCGGCACAGTGTATCACTGCATCGGGGTTCACATCGAGAATAACCTGACGGACACTTTTTTCGTCGGTAATGTCCATAGGAATATCTGAGCCTGCAATATCCGTGCCGATGGGGGTATGCCCCTGTGCGCGAAGTTCAATTATTACGTCGTGACCAAGTTGACCGGATGCTCCGGTAACTAATATCTTCATATTGATTCCTCTTAGCGATTAGAATACATTTTTTCGTAGTAGTCCTTGTAGTCACCCTTCAGGATGTTCTGCCACCAGTCCTCGTTTTCGAGATACCATTTTATAGTACGCTCAATGCCAACGTCGAAAGAGGTCTCGGGCAACCAACCGAGTTCGGTGTGAATCTTGGTTGGGTCAATAGCATAACGCATATCGTGTCCGGGGCGGTCGGTAACATAGGTGATAAGACTCTCGGGTTTTTGAAGCAGTCTGAGAATTGTTTTTACAACCTCTAAATTTGTACGCTCATTGTGACCGCCGATGTTGTATACTTCACCCTCTCTGCCCTTTCTGATAACCAGATCTATGGCGGAGCAGTGGTCCTCTACATAAAGCCAATCGCGGACATTCTCGCCTTTTCCGTATACAGGCAGACTCTCATCAGCAAGCGCTCTGGAAATCATCAGCGGAATGAGTTTTTCGGGGAAGTGATAAGGACCGTAGTTATTAGAGCATCTGGTAATAGATACAGGCAACTTAAAAGTTCTGGCATAAGCAAGAACAAGCAAATCAGCAGATGCCTTTGATGCTGAATAGGGAGAAGAGGTATGTATGGGTGTCTCCTCGGTGAAGAACAGATCAGGTCTGTCCAGAGGAAGGTCGCCGTAAACCTCGTCAGTGGATACCTGATGGTAACGTTTGATACCGTATTTGCGACAAGCATCCATAAGTGTCTGTGTACCCAAAATGTTGGTTTTGAGGAAAATTTCGGGATTCTCTACAGAGCGGTCAACGTGACTCTCAGCAGCGAAATTAACTACAATATCAAAGCCCTCTTCCTCAAAAAGTCGGAACACACAATCTCTGTCTGCAATATCACCTTTTACAAAGCGGAAGTTGTCATTCTTCATTGCCTCGTCGAGAGTCTGAAGATTTCCTGCATAAGTCAGTTTGTCAAGACAGACGATTCTGTCCTCAGGGTGATTTTTAAGTTCATAGTATACAAAGTTAGCACCGATAAATCCGGCACCGCCGGTTACAAGGATGTTCATACTATTTCTCCTTCTTAGAATGAAAAGTTAAGCCCCTTAAGGTCGGGGTATACTTTATCTTTATCACTTAAGATTATTTCCTCTACATAGGGCCAGTCGATACCCACCTCAGGGTCGTTGTAAATAAGACCTCCCTCGTCTTCAGGATGGTAGATGTCATCACATTTATATACAAATTCGGCCTCGTCAGACAGTACCAAAAAGCCGTGAGCAAAGCCCTTGGGAATGAAGAACTGTTTTTTGTTTTCTTCGGACAGTATAACTCCTACGTATTTTCCGTAGGTACTGCTGTCTTTTCTCAGGTCTACAGCAACATCATAAACCTCACCTTTGATAACTCTCACGAGTTTTGCCTGAGGATAGGTTTTCTGAAAATGCAGACCTCTCAGCACGCCTTTTCTTGATTTGGACTGATTATCCTGTAAAAAGGTACAATCAATTCCTGCCTCGCGAAAGTCCGACTCCTTGTAGGTTTCCATAAAGTAGCCTCTCTGGTCACCGAAAACCTTAGGAGTAATTATATACACACCCTCAATAGGGGTTTTCTCAAAATTAAAGTTTCCCATTTATTACCTCGTATGTAACAGATCATATGTATCTGTAGCGGTCAAGCGATACTGTCTTCAGATATTCGCCATAGGGACTTTTGCCATACTTTTCTGCAGCTTCAAGGAGTCCCTCTTTAGTTATCCAGCCGTTGACGTATGCAATTTCCTCAGGAACAGAAATCATCAGAGACTGACGGGTTTCAGTAATCTGAATGAAATTGGAAGCGTCGATAAGAGAGTCCATAGTTCCTGTGTCAAGCCACGCAAATCCGCGTCCCAAAATCTGAACTTTCAGATCACCGCTTTCAAGATAGAGTTTGTTAAGGTCGGTGATTTCAAGTTCGCCTCTGGGAGAGGGTTTAACCTGCTTTGCAAGACTAACTACGCGGTTATCGTAGAAGTAAAGACCTGTAATACAGTAGTTGGACTTGGGGTTTTCGGGTTTTTCTTCAACAGAGAGTACATTGCCTGATTCGTCAAATTCTACTATTCCGAATCGTTCAGGGTCGGTTACATAGTAGCCGAAGATGGTAGCCACTCCGTTTTCGGCATTGGTCTTTGCTTCTTTCAGTCGATTAGACAGACCGTTGCCGTAGAAAATATTATCACCTAAAATCATAGCACAGCAATCGTCACCAATGAATTCTTCACCTAACAGAAAAGCCTGAGCAAGACCATCAGGAGAGGGCTGAACTTTATAAGAAATATTGATGCCATATCTGGAACCATCTCCCAGAAGTTGCTCAAAGTTAGGTGTATCCTGTGGTGTAGAGATGATCAGGATATCTCTGATACCTGCCAACATAAGAGTTGACAACGGGTAAAAAATCATAGGCTTGTTGTAAACAGGCAGAAGCTGTTTGGAGGTTACTTGTGTCAGCGGATAAAGTCTGGTACCTGCACCGCCGGCAAGAATTATACCTTTCATCACTTACACTCCTTTAGTGATTTTTTGAGATAGTTTAATGCTGTGTATATCAGTGAGATTTTTTCTTAAGCAAATAAATCAATTTGTAATTACCAAGTCGAAGCAGAAATACATGCAGAGGGTTGTAGCCCTTTGTATCAGCGTCTTTTAGTGCAACGCGAAATCTTTTACTTCGGATAAGAGCGTTACATTCTTTGAGTTTTTCTTTTTCTGTTCGGGTGTCATGGGGAGATAATATACTGTTTATCACTCGGTGGGTGTCGTTGAATACTAAAGTACACCAGACCCTATGAGCCGAAACTTTATCTGTAGCTTTGTTTAGGATAACCTTTTCATAGGTATCCATCTTCTTTGAAAAAGCCTCACCGAGTTTTTTTCGATATTGCTTACAAAGACTTCCGGGTACATCCACATTGTAGTAGTACAATGGACTGTTACACAGTCTTACCTCATCTACCTTATCAAGATAATTGAGATTGAATACGAAGTCCTCGTTGTAAGCCATAGTGGTATCGTATCTCAGATGATTTTCTTCTATAATTCTTCTGAGGAATATTTTGTTACATGAAACGTGTAAAAGCAGGAAAGGGGATGTAAGGTTAAGTTTTACATACAGGTCACAAAACTCCTGCTTGGACCAACAGACACACTCACCCTCGTCATAACCGGGGCAGAGGTTATTGGTGTTTCCTTTTGCAGAGAGAACGGTTATTCCTGAAAAAGCAAGGCAACTGTCGCTTCCCTGTATAGTTTCGTATAGAGATTCGCAGAAATTTTCCTTAACATAGTCGTCAGAGTCACAGAACATAACATACTGTCCCTGTGCTGTGTCAAGTCCTGCATTTCTTGCGGTGGATACACCGCCGTTATTTTTATGTATAACCCTGACTCTTTGGTCTTCGGATGCGAATTTATCACATATTGCACCGCTGTTATCCGTAGAGCCGTCATTTACAAGAATGATTTCAATATCCCTGAAAGATTGACCAAGCAGGGAAGCGATACATTTTTCTATGTAGCTTTCTACGTTATAAACGGGAACAATTATGCTGATTTGAGGTTTGTTAATCATAGGCTTGAATTATGTTCTATGGAACTTTGCAAAAAGCGTATAGCTTCTTCAGAGAGTTCACGGATTTTTTCATCTGTATTACTGAAGTCTGTGGTGAAAAATTCTTTTTCGGATACCAAAGGATATGCTCTCTCGATAAGTGAAAAAGTACCCAGAAGTGTTTTGAGCCTTGAACCCATAGAGCGTCCGTCCTCAACACGGTCAAAGACCGCAAAGTCACGCTTAAAGATAATGGAAAATACTGCAGCGTGGAAGGAGTCGGTAAACACAGCCTCAGCGTGGTGAATAAGATAAATAAACTCCGCGGGGCCGACACCGTAGTACTGGGGTTCTCTCAGGTCAAAAAGGTTGATAACCTTAAGTCCCTTCTCTTTTGCCACAGAATCTATATATCTGCGATATTTATTGGTCTCGTTACCCAGGAAGTATGTTAGAGCATAGGGTGTGTCAGTGGGGAACGAGGGAGTTTTCTCGATACTCTCCCACTCATCTCTTGAAACCGTGAGGGTAGGGTCACAGATAACTGTGGCATCTTTGCCTGTCAGTTCTTTGATAATTTCTGCACCGCGGGCTTCTCTGACCGAAATCATAGGGATTTCGCCGAGCCACTTGGCATAAGGTTCTTTCACATATTCGGGAAGTTCAGAAATGCCGAAAGAAGGAGCAAAGGTGAGTTTTTTACGATTCTCGGTGAAACTTAGAAATTTAATCTCGGATGTATGTGGATATGTAGGATTCCACACCTGATCAGAGCCTGTGGAGAAAAAGTCAAACTCGTTTAATTTTTCTAAAGGAATATTATTTACATCAATTGTATAGTCTGTATGTTTGATATTACCGTCAAAAAAGTCCTTGAAAGCCTTGGTACGACTTTCTTTTGCTTTTCTGAATACAGCGCGGTTTTTCTTTTTGTTGATTATAGCATCAACAAGACTGTCGCGCTGATTTTTAAGCAGATATTTATTTTTAACTCTTGTCTTGATTACAGCGCAGATGTAGGCAGGAGTCAGTTTGGAAGCTTTGTTTCCACTTGCATAGGTTGAGCGGACACCCTTTGTGGTAGCGTCCATAATTGTAATAGCCCCAAGCCCCAGTTTTTCGTAAGTTTTCATTACAGCGAAATTCTGAAGCTGACCGCCGAAGTTCTCTCCTCCTGCGATGGTAATAATACCGACTTTCATCATAAGCCTCCGAAAAAAATAGTTGCAAAGTTTATCTCTGGAATATCCAATGCCATCTGACACCCATACAATCTACGTATATCCATACAATCAGATACAGTATGGCGACTACAGATTTCATGAAGTTCTTTTGGCGTCCCTCAAATTTATTACAAAGTTGACAAAGTCCAAGAGCGATAAAGGGCTTGAAGTATATAGTAACTCGATTCAGATATGCACTGTTTGCAGTTGCAAAAATGAGTGCGAAGTTTATAAACAAAATTGAAGCGTAGAAGTTTTCTTCTTCGGTGAAAGTTTTCTTCTGTAGTGAAAAGAAAAAATAAAGAATAAGAGGCGCAAAAGCGATTACAACTCGCAGGGGATGAATTTCATTCTGAGCGTAGGTAGTATTTGCCGAGGTAGTTTCGCTATCTTTCAGAACACCCGCCATTTCAAAGAGCAGGTCATAAGAGAATACCAGAGCGATACCACAAGTAACGATAAGAATAATTTTTTTGAAAGTAAGGTTCTTGGAAATAATAAAGTACATCGGTAGCATAATCAGAGCCGTTATGTGTACGGATGCTGCCAAAAATACTAAAATGCAGTATTTAATAAATTTCTTTTCATAAATAAGCCGATGACCTGCAAAAATTATCGCCATAGCCAGATACTGACGGGTGCCGTTAAAGCAACCTACCCATGCTGTAGCTATATACAGCATAAGCACAAAAAAGAAGTCGTCGGTGTTTTTACTGAGAGTAATAACACAGGGGATAACAGTCAGAACTGAGGTTACAAATATAAAGTATGCGGCATCAGGGGTGAAACGATATAAAATATTTGCGATCAGAGCAAGTCCCGGATCGTCAAAATTTTTCAGTCTGTCAGCGAAACTGTTGGCATAATTTGGGAAGTAATTGTAATAACCGCCGTAGTCTGTGCCGACATAATACCTGAAACCGGTAACACATCCAAGAATAAGGGCGCATATAATCACGAACATATAATAGGTAGTAAGACTGCTTTTGCCTCTTTTTATCTCAAGTTCTTTAGAGCGTTTATATTGGTTACCCGCAAGGAGTCCGAAGAGTCCTGCTGCAACCGCAGTTATAAGAATTACGTCCATATATGCGCCTCCTTTCTGTATGTTAGTCAGTATGATTTATGATGACTTTTTTGCAAGGTGTTTACGGTATTTGTATTGTACAAACTTAGGGGTCAGTCCCTTTACAATAAATACAACAGTGGGTTTAATGTACCAATGCAGCGGATACTTAAGCAGACGGAAGCCTTTGACGGTGGTCTGATAAGCATAATATCTTACCTTGAAGGTACGTCGTTTTATAGCGTTCATATCCTCTCTCATAAGATAGAGAGCCTCCTGCATATTAACACCCTTAAAGCCGTGGTAGAAAAATCTAAACCACAGGTCATAGTCCTGAGCACGTACGGTCCTCTTAGATACAGTGTACCCACCGCAGGTGTCGTAAACACGTTTGTATGTCATAATAGTTGCGTGATTGAAGGCAACCTGAGTACGCTGAGTGTATTTGTCGGGGAATTCGGGCTTGCTCACAATATCAGCAAGTTTATCTCCTTCAAATCTCTGAACAAGAGTGCTGACAAGGTCAACATCGGGATGTTCTCTCAGGTATTTTACCTGTTTTTCGAACCTGTCGGGTTTTGAGATATCATCTCCGTCCATTCGTGCAATAAACTCACCCTGAGCATACTCAAGACAATGGTTAAGTGAGAATGAAAGTTTTGAGTTTACTTCATTTTGAATAACTTTGAACTTATCGGGATATCTTGCCTCATACTCACGGACTATTTCCAGAGTGTTATCTGTAGAGCAATCGTCACAGATTATAAACTCCCAATCCTGGTAGGTCTGAGCAAGAATAGAATCTATGGCCTCTTGTACTGTAGGAGCACAGTTGTATACTGCCATAATAATAGAAATAAGATTTTGTTTCATAATTACAAACCTTGTATAAATAATCTGATTTATGTCAAATCTATCCAGTCGCCGAGTCTTTGCTCCCATT
>JAZULM010000040.1:0-8217 GCA_045603105.1 Ruminococcus sp. | reverse complement strand
GGAGCAATTATCTTCTCCCAGTCCCACTGGTCAACATATATGGAGTGGATATTATCAAGATCTTCGTCACGTCTTATGGCGTTCATATCGGTAATAATACCTTCGTGCAGAGAAAAGCCGTACTGTTTGAGTGCAACACGCTTCCACTTAGCGAGAGAGTGTACAATCTCCGCGTCTATACCTATGGCGGGAACGTCAAAACTAACGGGACGCTCTGTACCGCTTAAGTTATCGTTCATACCCGACGTACCGCTGACAAACAGCGGTGCCGATACTCTTTTGAGATTAAGAACCTCGGAAAACTCTTTCTGAAATGCCTGTTTTGCACAGTCGATTGCCAACTGTAAATCGTGGCTGTTGAGTTTCGGTTTGTATCCCTTGGGCACGTATAAACTGTTCATATCAATCACCCTTTAACAAAGGAAAATACTCCTTAAATAATCACAAATCAAATAATGATAAATCATATCACTTTTTTAGGCTAAAGTCAAGGAGTTTATGAAGAAACGGCACCCGAGTTTATCGGATGCCGTCTTACTTTTTATGGCTTTAATCGGTCAGTTTCTTTTTCTTGAAGATATATAAAATCACACCGAAAGATATAATCATCACAGAGATTATAGCCACCAAAACTTTGTCGCCTGTTTCGGGGGCGTCTATATCGGAGGTTTTGTCATCCTCATCGGTAGCACTCGTCGGATCAGAGTCGGCAGGAGGTATCTCTACGGGCTCTGTGTCCTCGGGGGAGGCGGTAACACTTTCTGTGGGGATAACTTCATCATTTTCATCTGTTTGCTTGTAGGTTATCGCTACCTTCTCACCGCTCAGAGTTTCTGCTCCCTCGCAGTTTTCGGTTACATAAACCGTCGCTTTGACCGAACCCTCTGTGTCGTCCTCTATAGTGACAACAATGTTAAACTCCTGACCTGTATACTCTCGGTCTGAGGAAGTGTTCTCGGGTATCAGTTCCTTGAGCACATAGTGAATATGTCTGCCGATATTTACCGCTCCATAGGTTAAACTTATGAGGGTTTCGCCTTCAAGAGAGGTTTCGGGCAGGACTGTTACAAGTCTGCCGTCCTGATACAGACCAAACTCATATCCCGACAGAGAGAGCGTCTTATCTGTGAGTTCCTTGTTTATAATAACGCTGACAGAGTCGGAGCCTGTAGCAGAATACCTGTTGGCAAAGTTCGTGCTGACTATCCATTGTCCGTCAAAAAGGTCAACTACCGCACCGCCGTGGCCTACCACACGGTTTATCTCAAGACTTCCGTCCATATCATAGTCGGTAACGTATACGTCGAACCATTTTGCAAAGCGGTCATAGGTAACGCCGTCGCTGTAGGTCTGCTCGTAAACTTCTGCGATTCGGTATGAGTATACACCTGTGGCCGAGTATACCTCGGACTGCATAATCTCGCTTAAATCTGCATATTTGTTGTTCTTTGTAAGTGTAACGGGAGAGGTCATCTCTACCCACTTGGCACCCTGGAGTTTTTCGAAAGTAAACGAAAACTCGTCTGTGTCGAGCCACATATTATCCTCTCTGCCACTGAACGTTTTGCTCAGATTCAAGGCTATATCCGACTGAACTTCGGCAGGGGTATAGGTGTACTCGTAATTTACAAAGTGGTTTTTGCCTTCTTCTATGATAAGTGTGTTTTTTTCTTCGCCACACTCAAATCCCTCGGGGATATCTATAGGGGTAATCTGTACCTGAGTACCTGAGGGGATCTCCGATATTACTGCAAGTCCGCATGATGCAACCTCTACCGTACGGCTTTGCTCGGCGAACTCAACAAGGAAGTTAAACTTAATATTATCGGGGATAACGTAATTCTCGCCCAAAGGATGATTTACCTTAGTTTCAATCACCACGGAGCCACAACCCTCGGCATTTCTGCGGGTATTCACAAATTCCGCTTTTGCAATTTCGTTTTCTTTAATCAAGGCAATAAAACTCTCTGCCTCTTTGCCGTTTACCTTGTCTACTTTATAGTTACTGTCCGAGGTGCTTTCTGTGATAAGATACTCTGTGTCTGCTTGTAAGTCGACTATGTATACACTCTCGCCGCTGCGAAGATTTACGTTCACCTTGCCCGAGGAGAAATCTTCTTGACGGCGTTCCTGCTCGTTCGCAGAAGACACCTTGATAACCGTACAGCTTTGAGTTATTTCGCCCGAAATCTGCTCCAAAGAGAAACTGTACTGCTCGTTATCAGCAAGAGTACCGTCACCAACCGCTGTGATTTTGACGCCCTGTGAAGCCTTGAGTTTCAGACATCCGTTGTTGCCTAAAATAACGTCAGTATAGTAGGCACTTTCGCTATCCTCTGTGTTCGGAATATGCTCAACGCTTATATAGTGTGAGTAGATAAGGCTGTCTGTTACGTTTGAATTTGCCTCGGTCTGGGTATCGTCTGTAAATCCGCCCTTGCCGGTGTGGAATTTTTCATACATCCGATGTATTGTTCCCTTGGGAACATACCACTGTGTGCTGCCGTCAGAGAGGGTTTCACTCTCCGATTCGGATAAGGCAGAAGAAGACATAAGTTCGTAGTGAAGGTGTACCCTTGCGTTTGCAGTTTCGTTTTCGTTTATCTGTTCAAACACCGCAAACTGTCTGTAATACTCACCATTCTGCGAAGCAGGGCTTTCTTCGTTTTGATAGGGAATATAGTCCTCCCCGTCTTTTACGTATACTGTGGAGTTTTCTGTATAGTAATATCTTTCGTTATCTTTGGACGGCTCGTAAAAGGCTACTGTGTTTTCTGCCAAAGAGGGATGTTCGTGGTCAAGCGCGTCTTTATTCCAACGACTTGCATAGAAAGTATACACACCGTCGTTTTCATATATATAGTCCTCGCCACAAATATCCGAAACTGTCAGTTCGTTTACGTCTTTGTTAAGTCCTACTTCATAGATAAGTCTTATGGGTGAAACCTCTCGCTTGGTTTCAAAGATACCGTCACCGTCTGCATCGACCTCAACAATCTCGTCTACGTCAAGAGATATATCGCCCGGATTTTCGAGCGAATCTGAGCTAAGGGTTACGTTGTAGGTAACAACGGGAATCAGTGAAGCAGGTATGCGGAACACAACCTTGCTAAGGCCTGTCGATAATTCCTCTCTCACCTGTACGGACACGTACATCATATCGGTACTCTTGTAGCCGTAGGTAATATGTCCGAGATATCCGTAAGATTCGTTATAGTACACAGCGCCCTCGGGATGGGCTTCGTCTTCTCTTGTTCCGTGGCCGAGGAACTTACCCTCAGCATCTGCATACCAGCCGATATAGTTGCTGTATTCTCCTGTTTCGACATCGTAAGAAAGCTGTCCCGAATTATAGGCGTCATCAACAAGTTTCTGTGCATCCGAGGTGTTTATTCCCATTCGCGCCTTTACGGAACGAATCAACTCGTCTCCGAGTTCGCTGGGGTTCTGCATAGTACCCAGTTCACCGCCTTCGCCTACGAAGTTAGAGGCGATATTGTTACCCGTGAAAAGCACATCGCCAAGCTGGATGCCGTGTACTTTCTTTACCTCCATAAACAAGCCGATATCGTCTATAAATTCGAGATATCCGTCGTGGTCGGTGTTTCCGTTTTCTACCAAAGTCGGGTAATATACCGACTGATTGATAATTTCGTCGCTTATTAAATCAAATGTATCAACAAGAGAATCGTCTGTATAAAAATATCCGTCTACGTAGTTTTTCGAAAGATCGTATTCGCTTTTTTCTACGCTCTTATATACAGTA
The DNA here is from genome assembly GCA_045603105.1 of Ruminococcus sp. GTDB lineage: Bacteria > Bacillota > Clostridia > Oscillospirales > Acutalibacteraceae > Ruminococcoides. Next base: position 4,451 of record JAZULM010000040.1, on the reverse strand, counting down.
TCCCAATGACCGCTTCCGAAAAAGCCCGTGCTTATCCACACGCTGTCAACCGCTAACTGCATTGTGCCTTTTTTTGAGGTCTGATTATACGTAGTCCACGCTCCATCAGTAAGAGTCGTACCCTCGGGGTTAAGCACCGCGTAATCTTTTTCCTTATATCCCAGTGTATAGAAAAGCATATCGCTTCCGTAATGCTCGGTGATTCTCTCTTTTGCATATGAAGCGGTAAGCTGTGTTACAAAGGGAATTGCAATCTCGAGTTCTGCTTCGGGGGTGTTGCCGTCGCCCATATTGGACTCGCCTATAGTAAGCCCCTCGTCGGTTACGGTTCCGCTAAAGTTGTTGGTAGCACTCGATGCCACGCCGTCACTCAGCAGTACCATAACAGGCGTTCTCTCTGCGCCTGACTGAAATTCATCTCGGGGAACTTCGGTATCTTCAACAGACAGAAATTCATTCATAGCACAAAAGATTGCACCTTGAATATATGTATTGCCGTAAACCGCCTTGCTATTTGCGTCTGCTTTTTCTCCGTCAGACGTTACAACATCCTCGTTAAGGGCTACGCTGACGGTTTTTTCTGCACCCACACCTACTGAAACAGTCTTTTCACTCTTAACGAGATATTCGCCATCGGTCTGAGAGTATCTGCCCAGTGGCAAAAGCACCATAGCGTCATCAGCGTTTGCGGGGGCATCAGTTTCGTATGTACCCGAATACAGCACCACGCCCACACGGTTGTTGCGGTTTATACTTTGAAGTTTCTCTATGGTGTTGTTTGCGGACAAAACAAGTTCATCTACCGCGCCATTTACAAAGTTTATCGAACGGGAAACGTCTAAAACGAGAATTGTATCGGTAGGAGTCTGAGAGTAGCCTGTAATAGACATATCGGAGGCTATAGCAGACAATGCCACGAGAAAATTGTTTTTTGACTCGGGCTTTATGGAACCTTCAGAGGATACATCTGTAAAAACAGATTTGTCGCTCCAGATAAAGCCTGCGTTTTCAGTATTCATAACGTCTCTGCCAAAGAGCTGTTTCCAGTTGTCAGCAGTAGAAGGGTCAGTTACAAGTTCATATTCCAAGGCACTCTGAGCAGAAACTCCCATCGAAAAAGGAAGGGCAGAAACAAATATGAGTAAACATAAAATCAAACTTAAGATAACAAATAACTTTTTGCCTTTTTTATTCATAACGATTCTCCTTTTACCCCTTAACAAGGAAACTGAATTTATCAAAAAACGTTAATCTTCGCTTAAATGTCTATTTGTAAATTGTCTTACATATAAATTATACCATTACACCATAAGAAAACAAGAAAATTTTTACAAAAACGATTTCTTTGCGCTAAAAATTTGTAATTCAAAATAATAATGTGTTATAATGTTTAAACAAAATCACACGAAAGAGGTAATCACTATGAAAGTTCTTATGATAAACGGTAGCCCTCGTCCAAATGGAAACACCTCGGTAGCACTCAACGAGATGAAGAAGATTTTTGAATCAGAGGGTATAGAGGTAGAGATCATTCAGGTAGGCTCTGAGGAAATACGGGGCTGTATCGCCTGCAGGGCTTGTGCAGACCTCGGAAAATGTGTATTTGACGACATAGTAAACGATACCATTAAAAAGTTCGAAGAATGTGACGGCCTTGTTGTGGGAAGTCCCGTCTACTACGCTTCCGCCAACGCTACTCTTGTAGCGTTTCTCACACGTCTTTTCTTCTGTTCACACTTCGACAAGACTATGAAAGTCGGCGCCTCGGTAGTGGCTGCAAGAAGAGGAGGACTGAGTTCCACTTTTGACGAGCTTAACAAGTTTTTCACCATAAGCGGTATGCCTGTCGCGTCGGGCCAATACTGGAACAGTATCCACGGCTCCGCTTTGGGCGAGGCGGTTCAAGACGAAGAGGGGTTACAGTCTATGCGAACTCTGGCAAAGAATATGACTTTCCTTATGAAAAGCATAGCACTTGGTAAAGAAAAATACGGTATCCCCGAAAAAGAAAGCGTAAAACGAACAAACTTTATCCGCTAAACAAAAAGCACCTGAGAGAAAATCTCAGGTGCTTTTAATTAGTTCTTAATAAATATTGTCAAGGAATGCAGAACCGATGATTCCTGCGTCGTTGCCGAGAGTTGCCTTGCAGATAACGGTCTGCTTGGGGTTATGCTTGGTGTAGCGCTCGGTCTCGATAATTGTTCTGAGAGGTGCAAGTAAGGTCTCACCCTCGGCAGAAACTCCGCCGCCGATACAAAGTACGTCGGGCTGGAAGATGTTGATTGCGTTGATAAGTCCGCAGGCAAGATAGGACAGATACTCCTCAACAACGGCTGTACCCGAGGCATCGCCTGCACGCATTGCGTCAAAAGCGGTTCTGCCGTTTACTTCGTTTATATCGCCGTCACAAAGCGAGAGCATGTAGGAATAATCAAGTTTTTCCTTAAGAATTGCTTCCTTGGTAAGAGAGATAAGACCTGACGCTGAAGCGTAAGCCTCCCAACATCCCTTTCTTCCGCAAGCACACTCTTTGCCGTCTTTAACGATAACCATGTGTCCCATCTCTGCACCCGCATAGTTGGAACCCGAGTAGATTTTGCCGTCGATAATAATACCTGCTCCGACACCTGTGCCGATTGTGATTGCTATAGCATTTCTTGCACCCTTTGCAGAGCCTGCCAAATATTCGCCGTAAGCCGCTGCGTTGGCATCGTTTTCGATAATTACTTTTACGCCCAGACGCTCTTCCATCATCTTGACTATATCCCAGTTATGGAAGAAAAGATTTGCAGAATACTCAATAATGCCTGTAACAGGGTTAACCGCACCGGGTACACCGATACCGATACTCTTGATGTCGGTTATCTTAAGACCTGCTTTTTTTACTGCATCAAGTGCCACTTCTGCCATGCTATCGCAAACCTCGGACTCTGGTCTGGGAACGTTGGTCTTGCAACTTGCCTTTGCAACAATGTTATAATCCTCATCCACCACACCTGCAACAATGTTAGTGCCTCCAAGGTCAATTCCAAGTCTGTAAGTCATAAAAATTCCGTCCTCTCGTATTTTTATATCACGGGCATCCACCCTAATCTGAAATTTATTATAACACAAGTTTTTCCCATATTAAAGGGATTTTTGAGATTTTTCTTAAATTTGAGTTAATGTGCTTATCAGAAGAGTTCAAAAACCGAAAATAGCGAATGAGAATATTAGAGCATTTTCGAGCATTTCGGAGATTTCGCGAGATTGTTTAATTGTATATTAAAATATTCAAAAAAAGGTGTTGACATTAGATTTTACCTATGATATTATACTGAGGCAGTAAAAAATAGATTAAATTTTAGGAGGCATCGCTATGTCAACTTTTATGGCAAAAAAAGGCGAGGTTGAGCGCAAGTGGTATGTGATTGACGCTGCCGGCAAGCCCCTTGGTAAGGTTGCAGTTGAGGCTGCTACACTCCTCAGAGGTAAGCATAAGGTAACTTTCACTCCCCACGTTGATTGCGGCGACCATGTTGTTATTATCAACTGCAAAGACGCTGTTCTTACAGGTAATAAGCTCACTCAGAAGAAGTGGCAGAGACACACAGGCTACGTTGGTCACCTCAAGGAGACTGACTACAAAACTCTTATGGCAACCAGACCTGAGAAGGCTATGGAACTCGCTGTTAAGGGTATGATTCCCTCAAACTCTCTCGGTAGAGCTCAGATGCTCCGTCTGCGTCTTTTCGCAGGTGCAGAGCACAACCATCAGGCTCAGCAGCCTGAGGCTTGGGAAATGTAAGAAGGAGGCAAATTAGAATGTACGATAAGGCACCTTATTTCTACGGCACAGGTAGAAGAAAGAGCTCCGTAGCGAGAGTTCGTCTTTACCAGGGCACAGGTAAAATTACTATCAACGACCGTGATATCGACGATTACTTCGGTCTTGAGACACTCAAACTCATCGTTCGTCAGCCTCTCGAGCTTACAGAGACAGGCGCAAAATTCGACGTTGTGTGCAGAGTAGCAGGCGGCGGCGTTACCGGTCAGGCCAGTGCTATCCGACACGGTATCTCCAGAGCACTTCTCCAGTACGACAGCGAGGCACTTCGTCCCGCACTTAAGAAGGCAGGATTCCTCACTCGTGATCCCAGAATGAAAGAGCGTAAGAAGTACGGTCTCAAGGGCGCACGTAGAGCTCCTCAGTTCAGCAAGAGATAATCACCTGCTTCGATTATTTTTGCACAAAAAAATTACAGCACTCACTTTGTGGGTGCTGTTTTTTATTGCAAACGTTTATTTGTTGTGTTATCATCACTAAGGGTGATATATATGAAAAAGTATTTATCCTTCATTATCATTATATTTCTTGTGTCGGGACTCTTTGCTTGTTCTCCTGATAAAGCACCCGACCAGAAACTTCCCGACAATATAATACCTAAAAGCGAACGGCTTAATTTTCT
>JAZULM010000039.1:0-30487 GCA_045603105.1 Ruminococcus sp. | reverse complement strand
TACCTCTCCTTATGATTTCCAGGGTCTCAAGGCTGACGGCATTGAACTTCTTCTCAAGGCTAAGGAAGTTACAGGTCTCCCCATTGTAAGCGAGATTATGAACGCTAATCACCTTCCGCTTTTCGAGAATGTTGATATGATTCAGGTTGGCGCACGTAATATGCAGAACTTTGAGCTTCTTAAGGAGCTGGGCAGAACCAATAAGCCTATTCTTCTCAAGCGCGGTCTTGCAAATACACTCAAGGAACTACTTATGAGCGCAGAGTATATTATGGCAGGCGGTAACGAGAACGTCATCCTCTGCGAGAGAGGTATCCGTACTTTCGAAACATATACGAGAAACACTCTGGATATTTCTGCAGTACCTTCTCTTAAGGAAATGACTCATCTTCCTGTAATTATTGACCCCTCACACGCTTGCGGTCATGCACGTATGGTGGCACCTCTGGCTTTTGCTGCCACAGCCTGCGGAACAGACGGACTTATTATAGAGGTACATAACGACCCCAAACATGCGCTGTGTGACGGCGCTCAGTCCCTTACTTTTGATCAGTTCGAATCTCTTTCATCCAAGGTCGGGGAGATCCGCGATGTAATCAACAAATAACTCGATTTTTACCATTTCACTTTTGGGAGTGATTTAAATGATTAATATAGGTATAGTGGGACTCGGACTTATCGGTGCCTCTATGGCAAAGTCCGCAAAAAAGAAAACGGATGCCAAAATATTCGCATACGACCTTGACAGAGGCGTTACCGAATACGCTTTATTGTCGGGTATTATCGACGGCATACTGGATGACAACAACATCCCTCAGTGTGACGTGATATTTCTTTGTTTGTATCCTGCTGACTGTGTAGAGTATGTCAAATCAAATGCAGAGAGTTTCAAGGAAAACTCCCTTGTTATAGACTGTGCAGGTGTCAAGAGAAGTGTCTGTGCGCCTTGTTTTGAGATTGCAAAAGAGCATAACTTCTGTTTTATCGGAGGCCATCCTATGGCAGGTACCCAGTATAGCGGTATCAAAAACTCAAAGGACACTATGTTTCACAACGCCTGTTTTGTACTGGTACCCGACCACGGCGAGGATATCGTAAATATTGCCAAGGCCCGCGAGGCGGTGATTTCCGTCGGATTTTCGCGAGTATCGGTGATGACACCCGAGCGTCACGATGAACTTATTGCCTACACTTCTCAACTTGCTCATTTGGTGTCAAATGCCTATGTCAAAAGTCCCTCGGCGAATTCTCACAAGGGAATTTCAGCAGGAAGTTACAGAGATTTGACGAGGGTTGCATATCTCAACGAGAATATGTGGACTGAACTTTTTATCAGTAACAGAGATAATCTTTTGACTGAACTCAAAGGTCTTATTTATAATCTCACAGAATATCAAGATGCTTTGGAAAAAGGCGACAGTGATGCACTTCGGAAGTTGCTTCTGGAGGGTAAAAAAGCAAAGGAGGAAGCAGAAAAATGAAAGTAGTAAACGTAAATGCTTCCGAAAATTACAACGTATATATAGAAAAAGGCATTCTGGACAGAGTAGGCGAATTTGCCGCGGAAATCTCAAAAGGCAGAGTAGCCGCAATTATATCTGACTCCAATGTTGCACCCTTGTATGCCGAGAGTGTGACAAAGAGTCTCAGAAAAAGCGGATTTGAGACTCATCTGTTTGTAATACCTGCAGGTGAGCAGGAGAAAACTCCCGAAAACCTCGTTGCTGCAGCCGAGTACCTTTTAGACAAAGGACTTACAAGAAGCGATCTTGTTGTTTCATTGGGCGGTGGTGTAATCACCGATATGGCAGGACTGTGTGCGGCTTTGTATCAGCGAGGTGTCAAGGTGTTGCAGATACCCACTTCTTTACTTGCTATGGTAGATGCATCCACAGGTGGCAAGACCGCCGTAAACCTAAGCAGAGGAAAGAATATGTTCGGTACCTTTTATCAACCTTCGGCGGTACTTTGTGACAGCAGTGTGCTTTCTACTTTACCCAAGGAAGAATTTTCAAACGGAATGGCAGAGGTAATAAAGTACGCAGTCCTTCGCTCGGGAAAACTTCTCGACCTTATCTCGCAGGATAACATCCTTTTATTGCTCGATGAAATTATCGAGGAATGTATCAGCATTAAACGCGACTATGTGTGTGCCGATGAATTTGACAGAGGGGACAGACAGTTTCTCAACCTCGGCCACACAGTAGGCCACGCCATAGAGCGTACAAGTAACTTTTCCGTTCCTCACGGAAGCGCGGTTTCCGCAGGCTTATGCATTATGGCAAGAGCGTGTCAGAAACTCGGCATCTGCTCTTTGGATACAGTGAACATAATAGAAAATCTGTGCAGAAAGTTCAGTCTGCCGACAGATACAACACTTTCTTCAGACACCTTGTATGACGCCTCTCTTTCTGACAAAAAACGTCAGGGCAGAGAGATTTCTATGATTATGATAAAGGCTATGGGTGAGTGTTATCTTCACTCTACGCACACCGAATTTTTATCAGAGATTATCAAAAAGGGTGCAGGTGAGTAATATGAAGGCTACCGTTTACCCGGGTACTCTCAAAGGTACCATAGACGCTATCGCTTCGAAGTCTATGGCGCACAGACTCCTTATTTGTGCCGCTATGTCCGAGGGCTTCACACGAATTATGTGCAGAGAGTCATCGGAAGATATAGACGCAACCATTGACTGCTTAAAAGCAATGGGAAGCAAAATAACTAAAATAGGAAACTACTACATAGTGCCAAAAGTCACGGCTCATCCGGGACAACTTGTGACACTTGACTGCAAAGAAAGCGGTACAACGCTCAGGTTTATGATATGCATAGCCGCAGGACTTGGACTGAGTGTCAGATTCAAAGGCTCAGACAGACTTTTCAGCCGTCCTCTTGAGCCGTTGATTAACGTTTTGACAGAACACGGAATTGTCTTTACAAGAGACGATGATAATCGTATAATTCAAAGTGGAAGAGCGTTTGGCGGCGACTTTAAAATTCAGGGTGACGTCAGTTCTCAGTTTATCAGCGGTTTGCTTTTAATGTTACCGCTTATCGGTGGCGGAGAAGTTTTTGTCACAGGCGAATTTGAGTCGAAACCCTACGTAGACCTCACAGCCCAATCGCTCAGAGAGGCAGATGTGTCCGTAGACTGCGACGGCAGTACCTATATTGTCAAAGGCAGATACGACCTCAGAAACACCGAGGTCGAGGGTGACTGGTCGAACGCGTGCTTTTGGCTCACAGCAGATGCTTTGGGTGCAGAAGTAAGGGTTTCGGGACTTAATTTGAATTCCCCCCAAGGCGACAGAGAGATTCTCTCTATCCTTCAAAACTTCGGTGCCGAGGTTAAAGTTGAGGATGGTGCAGTATCCTGCCAAAGAGGACAACTCACAGGTTTAGAGATTGATGCCAGAGATATCCCCGATATGGTACCCGTATTATCGGTAATCGCTTGTGGTGCCCGGGGAGTAACCAGAATCAGCGGTATATCCCGACTGAGGCTCAAAGAAAGCGACAGAGTCAAAACCGTAACAGAGATGATAAATGCTTTGGGCGGACGCGCATTTGAAGACGGAGATACTATTGTAATCGAGGGTACAGGTACTCTTAGTGGCGGTACAGTCAATGCTCAGCGTGACCATCGTATAGCAATGTCATCGGCGATTTCATCACTTATCTGCACAGAATCCGTCACCATTCTGGATGCAGGCTCTGTCAGTAAATCTTATCCCGATTTTTTCAGTGACCTTGTAAGTTTGGGAGCAAGGGTTCAATTGGAGGAGTAATTATGTCGGCAACATTTGGAAACAAAATTAAAGTTACCTTGTTCGGACAGTCCCATGCTGAGGCAATGGGCGTCATTATCGACGGAGTTCCTGCGGGAATGACCATTGATGAGGAAGCCCTTGATTCCTTTATGAATAGAAGAAAGGCAAAGGGAAACCTCGCCACATCCCGTCACGAGGGGGACAAGGTGCTTATCAAATCGGGTGTAGTTAACGGAGTTACCTGTGGCGCACCGATTTGTATGATGATAGAAAACTCCGATATCCGTTCTTCTGATTATTCAAACGTAGCTCTTGTGCCGAGACCTTCGCACTCGGATTTTTCGGCATATATAAAATACGGCGGTAATAATGACATCAGAGGCGGAGGACAGTTCTCGGGCAGACTGACCGCGGTTATGTGTGCAGCAGGATTTATCTGTCTCGAACTTCTTCGTCAAAAAGGTGTCTCGGTGGTATCTCACGTTCTGAGAATCGGTAATGCAGTTGACGACACGCTTGATAATCTGAGCGAAAACCAAAAACTCAACACCTTGCTTAAAGAGTCCTCTTTCCCCGTAATAAACCAAGATGTAAAGGAAGCAATGACTGAGGAAATTCTTAAACATAAGGCCGAGGGCGACTCGGTAGGCGGAGAGATCGAGTGTGCTGTCTATGGTCTGCCCCAAGGACTCGGAGGCGACTTCTTCGGCGGACTCGAGGCATTGATTGCACAAACAATTTTCTCTGTTCCTGCGGTCAAAGGACTTGAGTTCGGCAGAGGGTTTGAATTTGCCACTATGTGTGGCAGCGTTGCAAACGATAATTTCATTTTAGACAAAGAGGGCAGGGTAGTCACCGAGACCAACAACTGCGGAGGAATACTCGGCGGTATATCCTCGGGAATGCCCTTAACCTTAAACGTTGCGTTTAAACCCACACCCTCAATATCTAAACCTCAGAAAAGCGTAAACCTCGAAACTCTTGAGGAGCAGACGCTTCAGATAAATGGCAGACACGACCCCTGTATAGTGCCGAGAGCGGCGGCGGTTATCGAGTCCGCGGTTGCAATTGCACTCGTCAATGCAGAGGGCTTTGAGATATTATCTTAATTTGGAGATGTTAATATGAGTATTGATAATTACAGACAAAAAATAGATAAAATAGATGAACAGTTAGTTAAACTTTTCGGCGAGCGAATGGACATTATCCGCGAAGTCGCAGAGTTTAAACTCAGCAGCGGTACACCTCTGTATGACGGTGAACGTGAGCGTCAACTTATCGGCAGAGCAGCCGAACGTTCCAACGAGGACATCGAACTATATACAAGAGTTCTTTTCTCAACACTCACAAACGTAAGCCGTGCATATCAAAGCAGAGTGCTTAATAAAGATAAGCAACTTGCCGATACAATCAGCACAGCGCTTTCCACAACTCCTCAACTTTTCCCCGAGAGAGCGGTAGTCGCCTGTCAGGGTACCGAGGGCGCATATTCTCAGCATGCCTGCGAAAAAATATTCAAACTTCCTCAGATTATGTATATGGGCAGTTTCGAGGCAGTTTTCAAGGCAGTTGACTCAGGCCTTTGCCGTTACGGAATTCTTCCTCTCGAGAACTCTACAGCAGGCTCAGTGAGTATGGTATACGACCTTATGTCGAGGTACAACTTTTACATAGTACGAAGCGTTCGCTGTCGTGTTAATCACGAACTTCTCTCCAAGGCAACAAGCCTCAGTGAAATTAAGGAAATCTGGTCACACGAGCAGGCAATAGAGCAGTGCTCACAGTTTTTGTCAGAACACAAGGACATCAAGGTTGTACCCTTCAAGAACACAGCCGCCGCCGCTAAGGAGATTGCTGAGAGCGGTAGAAAAGACGTCGCTGTTATTGCTTCGCCCGACTGTGCAGCACTTTACGGACTCAATATAATCAAACGTAACATCCGCGATAATGCCTCCAACGATACAAGATTTATCTGTATCTCAAAGCAACTCGAGGTATACCCCGGCGCAGATAGGACAAGTATGAAACTAACCCTGCCTCACAGACCGGGTTCACTCTATCATATCCTTGCCAAGTTCTTTGCCTCGGGCATAAATCTCGTTAAACTCGAAAGCCGTCCCTTACCGGGTTCTGACTTTGAGTTTATGTTCTATTTTGATGTTTCCGAGAGTGTGTATTCACCCGTACTTTCTACTCTTTTGTGTGAACTTGACGCAGAAACAGATGACTTCGAATACCTCGGAAGCTACACTGAGTTGGTGTGATTTGTATGCAATCTTTAAGTAGTTACGCTGATAAAAAATTTGGTCTCTTGGGTGAGCGTCTGGGACATAGTTTTTCTCCTGTTATTCACTCAAAACTTTCTGACTATAATTACGAGTTGTACGAGGTTGAGAGAGAAAATCTCGCTGATTGGGTAAAAAACAATAACCTTGACGGATACAACGTTACGATTCCCTACAAGCAGGAGATAATGAAATACTGCGACACTCTCTCATCAAACGCTCAGTTAATCGGCGCAGTAAATACAGTTGTCAGGAGGCCTGACGGTACACTCCACGGAGAGAATACGGACTACTACGGTTTTATGTACCAACTTATAAAACTTGACATTTCACTCAAAGGCAAAAAAGCCCTTGTTCTCGGCAACGGCGGAGCGTCAAAAACCGTTCAGACAGTGCTTCGCGATAAAGGTGCCAAGGTAGTGGTCTTTGACAAAGCAGGAAGCGGTGTGTGTGATTATTCAGAACTATACACTCATACAGACGCGTCTTTGATTGTCAATGCTACCCCTGTGGGAATGTACCCGAATACAGGTGACTCGCTTGTCGATTTGAGTAAATTCCCAAACCTCGGGGGAGTTTGCGACCTTGTATATAACCCTGCCCGCACAGCGCTTCTGCTTCAGGCAGAGCATCTCGGTATACCCTGTGAAAACGGACTTGGTATGCTCGTTGCTCAGGCAAAGCGTGCCGCAGAGCATTTCCTCGATACACTTTTACCCGATAATCTTATCGAGGATATAAGGACTCAGGTAGCAAAAACAACGGAGAATATTGTCCTTATCGGAATGCCCGGATGCGGAAAGACCACAGTCGGCAGAAAGTTAAGCGAGATTCTTTCAAAGCCTTTTGTCGACTGCGACGAAGAGATACTTTTGCGCACAGGCAGAACACCATCCGAGATAATCTTACAAGACGGAGAGAATGCTTTTCGTCTGATTGAATCTCAGGTGCTTCGCGATATATGTAAACAAAGCGGTAATATTATCGCCACAGGTGGCGGAGCAGTCACAATTCCCGAAAATAAAGATATCCTCAGACAAAACGGTGTTGTTGTGTATATCGAGAGAGATTTGGAGTTGCTCGCTACCGACGACAGACCTCTGTCTGTAGATTTACCTAAACTGTTTGAAAAAAGAGAGCCCTTGTATAAGGCTTTCTCAGACGTGTCGGTTGACGGAAACTCAGACGCCGATTTGGTCACAAATCGTGTAATCAAAGCCTTCGAGGAGAATGTAATATGAAGATAAAGGTAATTAACGGCCCAAACCTCAATATGCTCGGAATCCGCGAACCCGCGATTTACGGCAAAGGAACTTACAAAGACCTCGAAGTTTTTGTTGAAGAAATATCCCGTGAACTCTCGGTGGAATGTGAGATGTTTCAGAGCAACTGCGAGGGGGACATCGTCACCTGTATACAGGAGTGCTACGAAAAATTCGACGGTATAGTAATCAACCCCGCCGCCTATACCCATACAAGTATCGCTATACTCGACGCTCTGAAGTCTGTGGGGATACCTACTGTCGAGGTACATCTTTCAAACGTGTCCGAGAGGGAAGAGTTCAGACACCACTCCTTTGTATCTTTATATGCTGAGAAGGTCATAACGGGAAAAGGTTTTTCAGGGTACAGAGAGGCGATAGAGTATCTTCTTAATAAATAAAAATTCCGACGGCTGAGTGGCGATTGTCACTCGGCCATTTTTATTTGTGAACAATAAATTAATTTTTGAAGCAGTTCTTGACTTTCTCTGACCAATGGTGTAGAATTTGATTAAGGTCAGAAAAGGTCAAACACTCTGACTAAAAATAATCACGAGGTGATTTTATGAGATTGAGCGACGTTTTAACAGGATATATACTGCAAATGCTCAAAGAGGAAGGGGACGCCCAGATTCGCAGAAACGAACTTGCAGAGCGTTTCGGCTGTGTCCCTAGTCAGATAAATTACGTCATAAGTTCGAGATTCACGCCCGAGCAGGGTTTCATTGTCGAAAGTCGCCGAGGCGGTGGCGGATACATCCGTATCACAAGGATTCATACTGATAAATCATCGTCGCTTATGCATATAATTAACTCAATAGGGGTGAAGATTGACAATATTTCCTGCGAGGTGATGATTAACAACCTCAAAGACCAGTCAATAATCAGTAGTGAAGCGGCAACGCTTATCAAAAGTGCAACCTCGGACAGATCTCTTTATGGTCTTATACCCCAACATCGAGACTCAGTCCGTGCATCTATAGTCAAGAATATGCTTATATCTCTTGTAGCATAAGTAAGGAGGATACGTATATGAAATGTCAGAAATGTAAGTTAAAAAATGCAACAACTCAGGTAAAAAGAGTAATAAACGGCGAGTATGAGGAGTATATGCTCTGTGCCGATTGCGCTCATGAAATGGGTTTTGACAACGTGTTTGACAGCACAATGCCCGATATGTTCGGCGGACTGCTATCGGGAATTTTCTCAGCAGCCCTTCCTGCACGTTCGGGAGCAACCCGATGTCCCCAATGCTCCAGCACCTACGGTGATATTCGTAACACGGGCAAAGTCGGATGTGCAAAATGTTACGAGGTTTTTATCTCAGAACTTATGCCGTCGCTTTCTCGTATTCACGGCAACACAGTCCACTGTGGTAAATCTCCCGCAAAAATATCTGATACCTCACCTCAGAACTTCGTACACTCAGAGGTAACGGAGAATACAGAGGTAACTCAGCTTGATGAACTGAGAGATAAACTTCAGTTAGCGATTAAGGAGCAGAACTTCGAGTATGCCGCCGAACTTCGCGACAAAATCAAGGAATTGGAGGGTAACTGAGATGAATAACAGTGTAACAATTTCTTCAAGAGTTCGACTTGCACGTAATCTGCGTGAGTTTCCTTTTCCCGACAGAATGAACGACTCAGAAAAGATAAAAGTTATCGAAAAAGTAAAAGAGGCAGTAGGGAAACTCAGCCAAAAGTTTTTGTTTGTAACGCTCGAGGATCTGAGCGAACTCGAACTTGTGTCTATGGTAGAGAGGCACCTCATAAGCCCCGAGTTTGCAGGCAACCCCAAGGGCAAGGCTCTGTGTGTTACTGAGGACGAGAGCATCAGCATTATGATTAACGAGGAGGATCACCTGCGTATTCAGGTTATCAAAAGCGGCGAAAACCTCAAAGATGTTTACCACATAGCCGACAGAATAGATACAGAACTTTCACAGTATCTTGATTTTGCCTTTGACAGTAAACTCGGTTACTTAACACAATGCCCCACAAATCTCGGTACAGGTATGAGAGCGTCTGTCATGATGCATCTCTGCGCGTTAAAAGAAAGCCGTACAATATCGCGTATTTCGGGCAACCTCAATAAACTTGGTTTTACAATCAGAGGTGCCTACGGAGAGGGAACTGAGCCTGCAGGAGCGCTGTATCAGATTAGCAATCAGGTAACCCTCGGTATAAGTGAACAGTCCGCTATAGAAAATCTTGAGAATATCTGTTCACAACTTGAACACTCCGAACTTCACACCAGAGCGAGTCTTATGGAGAGTATGGAGTATCAGGACAGAATAAGCCGTAGTATGGGTATTCTGCTGACTGCCAGACTAATAAATCACGCCGAAGCGATGAAACTTCTCTCCAATGTAAGAATGGGCATAACAGAGGGAATTATCGAGGACGTATCAATAGACACTATTGATTCCCTTATGATGCTGATTCAGCCTGCGAGTCTTATGAAAACAGAAGGCAAAAGACTTACTGCACAAGAGCGTGACGGGGTACGTGCAAGAGTTATCAAGAATGCACTGAGATAAACACAACTCAATAACTGAATATTTGAATTGTTACATCCGACAGAGTGTCGCACTCTGTGTATATGAAAAATAGGTTTAAGTTTTAATTTTGGGAGGAATGAAGTATGTACAATTTCAAAGGATTCACACAAAAAGCCGTAGAGGCCCTTAACATAGCGATTTCTGAGGCAGGCAAAATGGGACACACCTACGTCGGTACCGAGCATTTGCTTCTGGGACTTCTGAAAGAAGGAAGCGGTGTTGCCTCGACCGTACTCACAGAGTGCGGAATTGACGCTGACAGTTTTTTTAGTCGGATAACCTCCTCTGTAGGTTTTGGTGAGCAGATATCCCTTTCACCCGATGATTTCACTCCGCGGACAAAGAGAGTGCTTCAGAGTGCCGTACTTGTGTCAACTCGTATGGGACACAATTTTGTAGGCACAGAACATCTGCTTATCGCCTTGCTTTCAGAAAAAGACAGTTTTGCCGTCAGATTTCTGACTGAATCGGGTGTAAACCCCGCGACAATACTCAGCACACTCAAAGCAAGTGCAGTTGAGCCTTCGCAGACACCACCAATAAGCGGTAAATCGGACGAAAAAAGCCAGAAGTCCAAAACAAAGACCTTGGACACTTACGGCAGAGATCTGACCGAATCTGCAAAAAAAGGCGAGATAGATCCCGTCATCGGCAGAAAAGACGAGATAGAACGCGTCATTCAGATTCTGTGCCGAAGAACAAAGAATAACCCTGTGCTTATCGGCGAACCCGGTGTGGGAAAAACTGCCGTAGCCGAGGGACTTGCGCTTAAAATCGCCGAGGGCGATATACCCGAACTGCTCAAAGACAAGCGTGTTGTAAGCCTTAATCTGACGGGTATGATAGCAGGTACAAAGTACCGCGGAGATTTTGAGGACAGAATCAAAAGCGTCATTGATGAACTCAGAGAGGCAAAGGACGTCATACTCTTTATCGACGAACTCCACACCATTGTCGGCGCAGGTTCTGCCGAGGGATCGGCTGATGCTGCCAATATACTCAAACCCTCGCTTGCAAAAGGCGAGTTTCAGATTATCGGCGCTACAACGCTTGAGGAATACAGAAAATATATCGAAAAAGACGCTGCCCTCGAGCGAAGATTTCAGTCAGTCAGGGTAGAGGAGCCTACCACTTATGAGTCGGTTGCGATACTCCGCGGACTTCGTGATAAGTACGAAGCCCACCACAAGGTAACAATTACCGACGAAGCAATAGAGTCCGCGGTTGAGTTGTCTGTGAGATATATCGCCGATAGGTATCTGCCCGACAAGGCGATAGACCTTATTGACGAGTCTGCATCAAAAGTACGACTTGCTTCTTTGAAAGTTCCCGATAGCATCAAAGTACTCGAGGATGAAACCGAGAGTAAAGATAAAGAACTCTTGGAGGCGGTAAGAACACAGAACTTTGAGCTTGCCGCAAAACTTCGTGATGAGATAAAAACTCTCAAAGAAAATCTGAAAGCGGAAAAGGAATCTTGGAGAGATAAAACCTCAAAGAGCCACCCCTCAGTTACACGCGACGACATCGCCGACGTGGTGTCACGCTGGTCGGGAATTCCCGTGAGGGAACTCACACGCGAACAGTCACAGAGACTTCTGTGCCTTGAGGATGAACTTCATCGCAGAGTAATAGGACAGCGAGAGGCGGTCTCAGCCGTTTCAAGAGCAGTAAGACGTAGCAGTTCGGGACTTCGAAGCGACCGCCGTCCCATAGGAAGTTTTATTTTCTCAGGCCCTACGGGAGTAGGCAAAACTGAACTTTCCAAAGCGCTCGCCGAGGCAATGTTCGGTGACGAGAATGCACTCATTCGCCTTGATATGAGCGAATATATGGAAAAACACACAGTGTCAAAACTCATCGGCTCACCCCCGGGATACGTTGGCTTTGACGAGGGCGGACAACTGACTGAACAGGTAAGGCGCAAACCCTACAGCGTCATACTTTTTGACGAAATAGAGAAAGCCCACCCCGATATTTACAATATGCTTTTGCAGATTCTCGATGACGGACGGCTGACAGATTCTCAGGGCAGGACCGTGAATTTTCGCAACACGATAATTATTATGACCTCGAACGTCGGCGCTCGGCTTATTACCGACAAACAGTCATCACTCGGTTTTACAGGCAGTAAAGACTATGAAAACAACTCGGTAAAAGACGCGGTTATGTCTGAACTTAAAAAGACTTTCCGCCCCGAATTTCTCAACAGAATTGACGATATAATCGTTTTCAGTAAACTCAGCGAAGAAGAAACCGAACAGATCGCAAACATCCTTATTGACGACCTCAAAGGCAGGATGAAAACGCTCGGCACAGAACTTATCGTTACAGAGGAAGCGGTTAAAAAACTCGCGAAAGAGGGATTTGACAGTTCCTACGGTGCTAGACCGCTCAAGAGAGTTATCACAACCCGATTGGAAGATATCCTCTCGGAAAAAATACTCTCGGGCGAACTCAGTAATATAAGCCGAATAGTCTGCGACTGTGCCGATGATGAGTTTACGTTTATCACTGATACACAGTAAAATAATAGGCGACAAAGAAAAAACTTTGTCGCCTTATTATTTACTATTGCAAAATTCCTTAAAATGTAGTAAAATACTTCTTGACTAAAAAAATAATGGAGAGTTAATTATGAAAAGAATTTTTGCGCTTATTATGGCTTTGATTATGGTAGTGTCTCTTATGGCTTGTGCTCCCAAGGGTACTATCGTTTACAATATCGGCAACGTAGACAGAGCCAATTACTTCAAGAAGACTATCGCTGATATGGTTGATGAGTACGGCGAGGCAAAACTCGAGAACGGTACCTTAAAAGGTGTCGCAGTTTTAAGACTTCTTGACTTCTCCGGCGACGGCATCTACGAACTTTACATCGCATACGCTGACGGTACAAAAGATTACGTGAACAAGCAGTTGGTAGTAGGCTTCGATATGGGCTCCGCTACACTTCTTGACAACGATATTACCTCTAAGGCAAAGGCTGATGATGCTACTCCCTCTATCTGTATCTACAAAGACGAAACAGGCAGAGCGTTCCTTGTTGAGGGTGAGGACAGAGCAACTTCCGCTGATTATGTAACCTATATTCAGACACGCGGTGATGTGAAAGTATACGCTTTCGATAAAGAGTTCACAGAAACCGACGGCAAAACAGCAACAGGTTCCTACGAAACAATCACTCTTTCAGGCACTTCCAAGGATGACGCCAAGTACATCTTCGAAGAAAACGATCGAGTAACAGACAGTATAAACGGTCTTGCAACCAAATAATGTATAAATAAACAAACCCGAGAGATTTTAGTCTCTCGGGCTTTTTTTATGCCTTAAATGTTTTGATATTTTATCTTGCCGTCTGTGAGGTACGCAAGTCTTGTGAAGTCGCATTCTTTCAAGAGTTTAATGCTCTCCTCAAAATATAAGTCAAGATATTTTAAGTCATGACAGTCGGAACTGAGTATCACGTCAGCGCCTGCGTCTTTGATGAAAGAGAGTAAGTTTTTCGCAGGGTAGGGGGAAGTCTTCAGCCCCCTTGCCATAGCTCCTGTATTTACTTCAAATAGTACACCTTTTTTGGCGAGTTGCTCTATAGCCTTGCTTACCGCCGAGATGTACCGCGGATTTTCGGTATCGAAGATATGATGTGTTTCGTCAAATTTGGTGATAAGGTCAAGATGACCGATAATCTGACATCCTGTTTTATCATACAGTTTACTGACGGTTTCGTAGTATTTCTCTGCAAGGCTCAGACTGTCACCGCCAAAGTGCTTCTCGATACCGCTTATGAGGATATCGGCTGAGTCGTCCAAAGGCAGGTACCCCTCATCGGTTTCAAGACAATGCACAGAGCCTATGATATAGTCGTAGCCTTCGGTAGAATTTGTACTGAAGTAGTCTTGTTCAAGACCGCATAGTATCTCGATTTTATCTTTGTATTCTTCCTTGAGAGAATTAACAATACGCTTATACTCGGGGAGCACTTCCTCTTTCATACTCCAGTCGGTATCCCCGAGAGGACTGTGCCCCGAAAAACCGAGTATCGAAAAACCTTTATCTATAGCAGAGAGTACGAGTTCTTCGTGAGTGTTACTGCCGTCACAAAATACTGTGTGGGTGTGGTAGTTTGACTTAATCATACCATTTTTTCCTGCTTTACTTTGTGGTCGATAATATGCCTCGAGGCAAGTTCTTTTTTGATGTCATCAACATCGATTCCCATCTCTACCATAAGCACCATAACGTGGTAACACAAGTCAGAGATTTCATAGATTGTTTCGGCTTTGTCGCCTGCTTTACCGCCGATGATAACCTCGGTACATTCCTCGCCGATTTTCTTGAGAATTTTATCGACACCTTTTTGGAACAGATAGGTAGTGTACGAGCCCTCGGGGAGTTTCTCTTTTCTGTCTTTGAGCAAAGCGTAAAGCCCCTCTAACGAAAAGCCGTCGCTCTCCTCACCCTCAAAGAGAAGTTTTGTAAAACAAGAGTCGCTTCCTGTATGACATGCAGGGCCGTCTTTTCTCACTCTTACAACCAAAGCGTCGTTGTCACAGTCGGCGGTGATTGACACAATATGCTGGAAGTTACCGCTTGTTTCGCCTTTGAGCCAGAGTTCTTGTCTGCTTCGACTAAAAAAGCAGGTAAGCCCTTTTTCCATAGAAATCTCAAGGCTCTCTCTGTTCATATATGCAAGTGTCAGCACCTTGTCGGTGTCTGCATCGGTAACAATAGCGGGGATAAGTCCCTTTTCGTCAAATTTAAGTGTGTTTATATCAATCATAATCATAACCTCACGTTAATATTATTATCTCTTAAAACTTTCTTGAGTTCGGGAATTGAAACCTCTCCGAAGTGGAAAATCGAAGCGGCGAGTCCTGCGTCTACCTTGGGGAGAGTGTTAAATAGTTTTACGAAGTCATCAATACTTCCTGCACCGCCCGAGGCGATAACGGGTACGTTGACGGCCTCTGATACAGCTTCGAGCATCTCAAGGTCGAAGCCTCCCTTGACGCCGTCTGTATCGATTGAGTTAAGTACAACTTCGCCTGCACCGCGCTCAACACAAGATTTTATCCAACTGATGGCTTCCATCCCCGTGTTTTCTCTGCCGCCTTTGGCAAATACTCTGAACACTCCGTCAACACGTTTGACATCAGCAGAGATGACCACACATTGGTCGCCGTATTTCTTCGAAGCCTGAGAGATAAGGTCGGGGTTGCGAATTGCACCCGAATTGACACTTACCTTGTCGGCACCGCACTTAAGCACTCTGTCAAAGTCGTCGAGCGTGTTAATTCCACCGCCGACTGTCAGAGGAATGAAGATAGTGCTTGCAACTTCTTTGAGTATGTCGGTAAAGAGCGCTCTGCCCTCGGCAGAAGCGGTTATATCGTAGAAAACGAGTTCGTCGGCTCCGTTATCGCTGTAAAACTTTCCGAGTTCAACGGGGGAGGATACATCAGAAAGTCCCTCGAAATTCACGCCCTTGACAACCCTGCCGTTTCTCACGTCGAGGCAGGGGATAATTCTTTTAGTAATCACTTTGCCACCTCACAGGCTTCTCTAAGGTCTACTGCACCGATGTAGTATGCTTTGCCGATGATTGCACCGTAAAGTCCCATACTCTTGAGCGTTTTTATGTCCTCTATAGTGGACACACCGCCCGATGCTGTGATATTTACAGAGTATTTATCGGACAGATTTTTATACAGATCGTTGTTGCTTCCCTGCATTGCTCCGTCGCGTGAAATATCGGTGACGATTACGGTATTGACGCCAAAAGACTGCATTTTGCTCATAAACTCATCAGCAGAAATCTGAGATTTCTCGGTCCAGCCCTTAATGGCAACAAAGCCGTCTTTGAGGTCAACTCCGACAGCAACCTTTTTGCCGAAAAGAGCAATTGCTTCTCTTAAAAATTCCTCGTCAGTAACCGCCGCGGTACCCAGTATAATTCGGTCAACACCGCAGTCAATGTACTGTTTTGCGACCGAGATGTTACGGATACCTCCGCCAACCTCGGTAAAAAGGTCGGTCTCACTCACAATTTTCTTTATGGTGTCAAGGTTTGCAGGGGTGCCGATTTTAGCACCCTCAAGGTCTACAAGGTGCAGACAATCTGCCCCCATACTCTCAAACTTTTTAGCAACCTCTAGGGGGTTGTTGCTATATACGGTCATCTGCTCGTAGTCGCCCTTGAAAAGACGCACCGCCTTGCCGCCGTATAAGTCAATAGCAGGAAAAATTTTCATAATACCCTCGTGTTTGTTTATTTACATATTTTACTGAATGAGCGAAGTATCTCCATACCGACAGCACCGCTTTTTTCGGGATGAAACTGACAGCCGTAGACGTTGTCTTTTGCTACAGCGGCGGTCAAGTGTTTTCCGTATTCGGTGGTGGCAATGAGTGACTCCTCGCAGTTATTTGCATAGAAAGAGTGAACAAAGTACACACAGTCGCCCTCTTTCAGGTTTTCGAAAAGGGGACTTTTTCTTGTTATATGGAGCATATTCCAGCCGATGTGGGGGATTTTGAGTTCTTTGGGGAGTGAGCCGTCCATTGGCACAACTTCGCCTTTTAAAAGTCCGAGTCCCTTATGTTCGCCGTACTCAAAACTTCTCTCAAAAAGAAGTTGCATTCCGAGACAGATTCCCATCAGAGGCTTTTTCGACTCAGCCCAGTCGATTACAAACTCATCAAGCCCTGATTCTCTGAGTTTTTTGACTGCATCTCCGAATGCACCTACACCGGGAAGAATCAGTCCGTCGGCTTCTTTAAGTTTATCTTTGTCGCTTGATACAAAGATATCCTCGCCGATAGCCTTAAAAGAAGAACTCAGAGAAAATAGATTACCTACTCCGTAGTCGATAATACCGATCATCAGAGAACTCCTTTTGTAGAGGGGATCTCACCCATAAGAGCAGGGTCGATTGCAACGGCGGTTTTGAGAACTCGTGCAACGGACTTGAATACACCCTCTGCGATGTGGTGAGAGTTACTTCCGCTGAGCATTTTAATATGCAGACTGAGGGGGAAGTTTCTTATGAATGCGAGGAAAAATTCCTCAACCAGTTCGGTGTCAAAGGTACCGATTTTCTCAGTGGGGAACTTAACGTCATATACAAGACAGCTTCTGCCCGAAATATCGCACGCACAGAGGATAAGTGTCTCATCCATAGGCAAAATTATGTCGCCGTAGCGGGTAATTCCTCTTTTCTCACCCAGAGCCTCAGAGAAAGCCTTTCCAAGTACAATTCCGATATCCTCGGCGCTGTGGTGGTCATCCACCTGAGTATCACCTGTTGAGTTTAGTGTTATGTCAAATCTGCCGTGCAAGGCAAAAAGAGTCAGCATGTGGTCGAGAAATCCCACACCCGTATTGATTGAAGCCTTTCCCGAGCCGTCGATATTAAGGCTCAGGGTAATGTCGGTTTCTGCTGTTGTACGGCTTATTTTACTTGTTCTAAGCATAAGTTTTCTCCTTTCAGTATGAGAGAGGTTGCTTTAATTAAAGCGTCCATCTGTTCACGTGTACCGATTGTAATTCGGTTGAAATCGGTTATTTTTTCGTCTTTGAAGTGTCTGACTAAAATTTGTTTTTCTTTTAAGGCAAGGTAGTATTTTTCTCCCGAAATCTGAGGGTGCCTTACAAAGATGAAGTTTGCCTTTGAGGGGAGGACTTCAAATCCGAGTTCAAAAAGTTTCTCGGCGGTATACTCACGAGTGGCGATTATCTCACTGCATTTTTCTTTGTAGTAATCTTCACTTTCTACTGTCGCAATACCCAAAGTAGCAGTCAGACGGTTAATGTTGTAGGGGTTGGTGGAGTACTTTATCTTCTCCAAGTCCTCAATAAGTCCTTTTGATGCAATAGCGTAACCGAGCCTTGCTCCCGCCATACATCTTGACTTGGAGTACGTACGTACAATGAGGAGGTTCTCGTATTTGCTTATGAGGGGATATACACTCTCACCGCCGAAGTCAACGTATGCCTCGTCGATAACTACCACGTTGTCGGGGTTAGAACTTATAATCTTCTCAATTTCTTCTTTACCTCTGATATCTCCCGTGGGAGCGTTGGGGTTAGCGATTACAATCATCTTGTTCTTTGCGATGTAATCTTCGAAGTTTACTGTGAAGTCAGATTTAAGCGGTATGGTTTCGTAACTGAGCGAGTGAAGTTCGGCAAATACGGGATAAAAGCCGTATGTAATCTCGGGGAAGATAACGCCCTCGTGTCCGAATGCCATAAAAGCGAAGTTGAGAATATCGTCAGAGCCGTTAGAGAGGAAGATGTTTTCACTCTTTACTCCATAGAGTTCGGCGAGTTTTCCCTTGAGAGTTGACATAGTCGGGTCGGGATAAAGACGAAGGTTCTCTATATCGGAGTTACTAAACACCTCACACACTTTTGGTGCAGGAGGGTAGGGGGACTCGTTGGTATTAAGTTTTATGTATTCGGTGTCCTTGGGCTGTTCTCCGGGAGTATAAGCCTCAAGTTTTCTATATGTTTCTCTTATGAATCTGCTCAAAAAAATCAGTCCTTAGTTCTGATAGTGGCACTCTTGGCGTGGGCGGTAAGTCCCTCTTTTTCTGCGAAGAAGGCTACGTCCTCGGCTACTTCTCTGAGTGCTTCCTCGGTATAGTAGGTGTACTGTATCTTCTTTACAAAGTCATCTACTGACAGAGGGCTTGAAAATCTCGCGGTACCGCTTGTGGGCAGGGTGTGGTTTGGTCCTGCGTAGTAATCGCCCAGTGCCTCGGGACAATATCTGCCCATAAAGATTGAGCCTGCATTCTCAATAGAGTCGAGATAATCGAAGGGGTTATCCACCATAAGTTCAAGGTGTTCGGGTGCAATCTCGTTGGAAATAGCGATAACGTCGTTTATATTGTCGGCAACGATAATCTTGCCGTTATTGTCGATTGACTCTCTGGCGATTTCTGAACGCTTAAGCAGGGGAATCTGACATTCGAGTTCCTCACTCACTGCCAAAGCGAGTTTTTCGCTGTCGGTAACAAGTACCGCGGATGCGAGTTTGTCGTGTTCAGCCTGTGACAGCAAATCTGCCGCCGCATGCTTGGGGTTTGAATTTTTATCGGCGATAATGAGTATCTCAGAGGGGCCTGCGATCATATCAATAGACACCACTCCGAACACCTGCTTCTTAGCCTCTGCCACAAAAGCATTACCGGGACCTACAATTTTGTCAACCTTGGGGATACTCTCGGTACCGTATGCGAGCGCTGCTACAGCCTGAGCGCCGCCTACCTTGAATATTCTCTGAACTCCCGCAATTTTTGCAGCAGCGAGAATAACGGGGTTTACCTTGCCATTCTTTGAGGGAGGAGTCACCATAACTATCTCTTTGCAACCTGCTATTTTGGCGGGTACGCTGTCCATTAAAACTGTAGAGGGGTATGCAGCGGTGCCGCCGGGTACGTAGAGTCCAACTTTTTCGATGGGGGTAATCTTCTGGCCTGTTACTACACCGCGTTTTTCGTTGATGATAAAACTTGTGCGAAGTTGCTTTGAGTGAAAAGCGCGGATGTTTTCTTCGGCTTTTCTGAGTATCTCAAGAAAACGAGGCTCGACTGAAGCAAACGCCTCGTCGATTTCTTCCTCGCTTACCTCGAGTACATCAAGGTCAGCGCCGTCGAATTTTTTGTTGTAGTCAAATAAAGCCTCGTCACCTTTTTGGCGGACTGTGGCGATAATCTCCTCAACAATAGAGGAAACGTCAAATTTCTGTTCCTGTCTTGCGAAAATCTCGTCCTTTGAGATTTCGCCGTATTTCATAATCTTAATCATTTTCGATTCCTCACTTGCTCCTCAAGTCCCTGCAAAATTGCGAGTATCTCGGAGTTTTTGAATTTATAGCCCGATTTGTTTGATATGAGTCTGGCGCTGATGGGAACAATTGTCTCAACAACCTCCAGATCGTTTTCTTTGAGGGTGGTGCCTGTCTCGACAATATCAACGATAACGTCAGAAAGCCCGAGTATGGGAGCAATTTCGATTGAGCCGTTGAGTTTAATAATATCGATGTCACGGCATTTTGTATTGTAGAAAGTTTCTGCAATATGCGGGAACTTCGTAGCAACTCTCAGTGTTTTGCCTTTTTGGTCGCGGAAATCTTTCTTTCCTGCTACTGCCATACGGCATTTGCCCATATCGAGGTCGAGAAGTTCGTATACATCGGGAGCGTATTCGAGCAAAATATCCTTGCCTGCAACTCCGATGTCGGCGGCACCTCGCTCTACGTATATCGCTACGTCAGAGGGCTTCACCCAGAAGTATCTGACACCCTTTTCGGGGTTTTCGAATATGAGTTTTCTGTTTTCTTCTTCAATAGAGGGACACTCAAATCCCGCCATTTTGAAGCAGTTGTATACTTTTTCTCCGAGTCTGCCCTTGGGCAGAGCAATATTAACCATTGTCTTCAAGAGTTTCTACCTCCCCGCACGAAAATTTGAGCAGTCGGCGGTATTTTACCCCGATGGGCTTTTGCTTCAAAACCAGCAGACTGCAGTTTTGAGCAATTTCCTCTGCAGTTTTGCTCAGAGCCAGAGGGTCGGTTGTTTCGTCATACAAAAGTACGGTGTCAACGTCGTACTTATCAAGTGATGAGTCCATCTGCTCGAGCAAATCAAGATAAAGCGCAAAGCCGACAGCACCGCTTGTTCTGCCCATTTTACGCAGAAGTTTATCGTACTGACCGCCTGCGAGAATACTTGTGGGAATACCCTCGAGGTAGCCTTTGAACACTACGCCCGAGTAGTACTTCATATCGTTACCTACAGAGAAGTCAACGATAACTGAGTCTGCGTAACCCGAGTTTTCGATAATATCACAAAGTGTGCTGAAGTCATCTAGGGACAGACGTTCACTCTCTGTTGTGAGCAAAGGAGAGATACTGCGAAGAACTTCCTTTGCACTTCCGCAACACTCAATCAAAGCACAGAGTTTCTTGGTCTTATCCTGAGCGATGCCTTCGCTTTCGCATATTGCTCTGAGCTCGTGAGAGTTCTTCTGGTGTAAGCAGGCGTGTGCCTTGGCTTTTCCCTCGTGACTGAGTCCGCTGCTGTCAAAAATCGCACTCACAAGTCCCATGTGCGATATATCCAGCACATATCTGTCGCCGATGAGCGAGAGGCTTTTCACAGCGAGGAGAACAACCTCGGCGATTTCGTAACTGTGCAAATCACCGATACACTCAAGTCCTGCCTGCATAATCTCTTTGAAAGCGTGAGTGTTTTGGTCTACTCTGAAAACGTTTTCGTTGTAGTAGACTTTCTGAACACCTGTGCTTTGTGCAGAGTTCTTGATGATTGACAGGGTGACGTCGGGTTTGAGAGCCATGAGCCGTCCGCTTCTGTCAGTAAAAGTGATAACCTCGTCGGATACGAGAAAGTCCTTGTTGTTTACGTATAAGTCATATTCCTCAAACTTGCTCATCTTGAAACGGGAATATCCGTACTGTCTGTAAAGTTTACGAAGTTCAAAGATGGCGCGTTCGTCGTTTCTTATTACTTTATCATCACTTATCATCGGTGTTGTTTCCTTCCTGATTAAGTCTCTCGATAGCGGTGAGATAACCGCCCTCGCCGTAATTGAGGCATTTATTAACTCGGCATATTGTAGCGGTAGAAGCACCCGTCTCGGCGGTTACTTCCTGATAGTTACAGCCCGAGTTGAGAAGTCTTGCAACCTGAAACCTCTGGGCAATGTCCTTGATTTCTCTGATGGTGCAGGCATCCTCAAAGAAGTTATAAAGTTCGTCAACGGTCTCAAGACTGAGTATCGCCTTAAAAAGTGTATCTGTCTCAGTGTTTCTTTTGTTGCTCATAATACCTATCCTTTCCATAGGGGATGTGGGTAATACTTTTCCTATACTATATTATATGTCTGACATTTTAGCACTATATCGTGCTAAAGTCAAGCGATTTTTTCATTATGAACTATTTGCACTATATTTTTGTGGCTTTGTTAAGAAAAAGCGTCATTATGACAACAAATTACCTCTGTTTTTTATGTTAGTTGCATCGCTGTTTGTGTTGTGGTACAATTATCGATGTACGGTTTGGCGGTACTCTTTTGAATTAAGTATACCAAAACCGAAAATCACCACATTCCCCGAAAGATTATGCGACACTCGGGAGTTTAGGAGATGAGATTTTGTCTTTATTCGGCGGTTTAATTCCCATCAAAGGGGTAGCCTTTTTGATGTTTTCACTGCTTATGATTATCACCCTCGGTTATCTGTTGGGCAGAATATCGGTAAAAGGTGTGTCACTCGGTACAGCGGGAGTGTTTATAGCAGCGCTTGTATACGGCTGTATTTTTTATCCTTTTCTGAGTGAACAACTTTCCTTGGAGGGTGTAAGTTTTGTTTCAAACGGGCTCAAAATCATAGAGAACTTGGGGCTTATCATGTTCGTTACGGCAATCGGTTTTATCGCAGGCCCTAAGTTTTTCGGAAATTTTGTGAGAAATTTCAAGTCCTACATCTTGCTCGGAATTGTAATTATCCTATCGGGCGGTCTTGTATGTGTACTCTGTCTTTTTATAGAGAGCAGTCATACAACGCTTAGTCCCAGTGAACTCTCCTCAATGATGGCAGGACTTTTAGCGGGGGCACTTACCTCAACGCCTGCTTTCTCTGCCGCCAAGGAGGCAGCAGTCGCCGAGGGCGGAAGTGCTTTGGAGGCGTCTGTATCGGTAGGCTACGGCATAGCGTACCTTTTCGGAGTTGTAGGAGTTGTGCTTTTTGTTCAGGTAATTCCGAGACTTTTGAAGGCGGATATGAGCATAGAGCGAGAGTACCTCACCGAGAATGATAAAAAGTCCGCGAAAAAGCCATTTGGCGGAAAGTTAATCTCACTTGACAGTTTCGGCATTATGCCTTTTGCTCTGGCGGGTACAATAGGATTGTTTCTCGGCAGTATCAAGGTCGGTAATTTCTCGCTGACCACAACGGGCGGATGCCTTTTAACATCCCTTGTGCTCGGACATTTTTCGAAGATTACACTTAGAAAAGAGCAAGAAAACAGCCCCCAAAAAGGACTTGCTGTGAGCATTATGCCGAGTGAAAGAACACTCAAAGTTTTCCGCGAACTGGGACTTGTGCTTTTCCTTACGGGAGCAGGAATCTCAGGAGGCGGCAGGTTTGTCGAACTCTTTGAGGGAGTGTATTTTATCTACGGTGTGATGATGACCTTAGTCCCGATGATTATCGGCTTTTTGTTTGCAAAGTACGTACTCAGACTCAGACTTCTCAACAACCTCGGCTCCATAACAGGCGGTATGACATCAACCCCTGCACTCGGTACACTTATAAACGTCGCAGGTACCGAGGACGTAGCCTCTGCCTATGCGGCGACTTACCCCATAGCATTACTCGCGGTTGTGCTGGTGTCACAACTTATAATCTTGCTTTTTTAACACAAAAGAGGTGACAGTCCCTATGTCGATTACCACAGTGCTTTTTGATCTTGATGGAACGCTCCTGCCTATGGATCAGGACCAGTTCGTAAATTCATATTTTTCCTTTATTGCAAAGTACATGGCGAAGTACGGCTTCGAGCCGAAAGAACTCATCGCGACCATCTGGCAGGGTACCAAGGCTATGATGAAAAACAACGGTAAAAAACTCAACAGCGAAGTTTTCTGGGAGGTAGTCGAGGAACATTACAAGGATAAAATGCAGATTGAAAGGGAACTCTTTGATAACTTCTACAAAGTCGATTTTGCTGGTGTTAAAGAGGTCTGTGGCTATAATATCGAGGCATCAACTACAGTCAGAAAAATTAAGGAAAAAGGCTTTCGCACAGCCCTTGCTACCCAGCCGATATTCCCGAGTATCGCCACCGAACAGAGAATCAAGTGGTCAGGGTGTGAGGTTTCGGACTTTGAACTTGTGACAAGTTACGAGAATATTTCATTCACAAAGCCTGTGCCCGAGTATTATATGGAGGTATGTCGCCGACTTGGAGTGAAACCCTCAGAGTGTCTGATGGTCGGCAACGACGTCGATGACGATATGGTGACTGCCGATTTGGGGATGAACGTCTTTTTACTTACCGACTGCCTTATCAATCACAGCCAAAAGGATATTTCTCTCTACCCGCACGGAAGTTTTTGCGATTTGCTCAAATACCTGAATATCTGAACATAAGAAAACCGTCCGAAGTGTTAATACCCCGGACGGTTATTTTACGTCTGATCTGAATTTATATCGATGATTTCTTCTTTTAGTTTTGAGTATAAAAAGTGCTGTTTTGAGTATAGACTCGCTTTTCCCGACAGCATAAAACTGATTATACCCGCCAAAGCATAGTACACCATTCCCTCAGCGCCGAAAAGTTCGATACAGAGTATCACGGTACCCAAAGGACAGTTGGTAACACCGCAGAATAATGCGGCGATTCCGATAGCGGCACCGAGTGCGACGTCGAGTCCTAAAATGCCCGAAAGTGAGGCGCCCATCGTAGCGCCGATAAACATAGTGGGTATGATCTCGCCGCCTTTGAATCCTGCCGCGATTGATATGGCGGTAAATACGATTTTGAGTGCAAATGCTTCGTAGCGAAACTCTCCTTCAGTAAAGATTCGCTCTATTACCCCGATACCACCGCCGTTATAGTCAAACGTGCCGGTAATATATGTGAGTATAACGATAATCACACCGCCGACGGATACTCTCAGTATTTCGTTTTTGAACGCTTTTTTAAACAGGTGTTCGGTTTCGTGGAGTACCTTACAAAAAAGGATACTCACAAATGCACCCGCAAGACCGATTACCATTACTTTCCATATATCAAAGGGTGCTATATTGGGAGCGTTTTGAATCACAAACCTCTCGGGTGTTATTCCTAAAGAAGTCGAGATGTAAAAGGCGGTAACGCTCGAAACAATACAGGGGAAAAACGCCGCCGAACAAAGTGTTCCGACGCTGACAACTTCCAAAGCAAATACACAAGCACCTAAGGGAGTTCCGAATAAAGCTGAGAACAAAGCCCCCATACCGCACATTGTCAGTATGTGCCGTGATTTTTCGTCGAGTCTGAACATCTTTGAAAGCAAAGTAGAGATACTTCCGCCGAGTTGAAGCGCTGCACCCTCTCTGCCTGCCGATGCACCGAAAGTATGAGTGAGGACTGTTCCTACAAACACCGCAGGAGCAAGCAGCATAGGTACGGTTTCTTTGCCTCGGACACTCTCCAGAACACGGTTTGTACCGATGTCGGTTGTTCTGCAGAGTTTATATATCAGCACAGAGATTATACCCGCCACAGGCAGTAAAAGAATCATCGCTTTGTTTTGCTCGCGAAGTTCTACGCCGTAACTGATAAGTTTAGAAAAAATCGCGCCCAGAAGTCCGCACACTCCGCCCACAGTAAGACCGAGCAACAGCCATTTGAAAAACGCAAGAGTATACTGAGTTATTCTGCTTAATATCTGTTTTCTTTGAGTTTTCATACCTTGTTATCCGTTCCGATAAGTTTCGACTGATTATATCACATTTATCCCTATTATTCAACAACGAATGTAAATTAATAGTTAATATAAAAGGATAAACTTGAATCAAAGGAAAAATGGTGGTAAAATTACTGTAGTTTTATGCTTGGAGATGTAAAAATGGAACTCAGATTTGACAAAGAATATGTACTGCCTTGTTACGTCTGTGACAATACCTCACTTATCAGTCTCGACGGTATTGTTGATTTGTTTATGGATATGGCTACAGAACACGCATCCAAGATGAATCTCGGAATGGATGAACTCGCTTTGAAAGGATGCTTCTGGGTAATATCAAAAACAAAACTGGTAATCAAACGAAGACCTCGTATACTTGAGAAAGTGACACTTTCCACCTGGCCGCAAAAACCCTCAACAATTCGCTACAACAGATTCTATGGAATATCCGACGGCGAGGGATTTATCGTAGAGGGTAAGAGCGAGTGGACGATTCTTGACAAAGAAACTTTCAAACCGATAAGAAGCAGTCAAGTTTACCCTCAGGACATAATACACAGTGAAAAAACAATTTGTGACGTGCCTTTTTGCCGTCTGCCAAATGATTTTTCCGATTCTCAGGTCCTTCGTACATACAAGGTTTCCTCGACCGATATCGATATGAGTCAGCATATGAACAACGTTGCCTACATCCGCGCTATGCTCGGTTCATTAAGCACTCGTGAAATTGAGGATATGAACGTACGCGAACTCGAAATCGCCTACAAAGTTCAGTGCTTCGAGGGCGAGGAGGTAACAGTCCGCCGTATGGATGTTGAGGGCGGTACTGATTTGGCTGTAGTTAAAAGTGATGGCACCACCGCCTCGGTTATGAGGCTTATTTTCGGCTGAGAAATAGTGGGTGATTACAATTCGTAGGAAAGCGTATCTTGAAATAACCAATGTGTGTAATCTGAGTTGTGACTTTTGTCACAAAACAAAGCGAGAGCCTCGGTTTATGACCAAAGAGGAGTTCACTCTGAGTGCGACAAAACTTCGTTCTTTTGCAGATTACCTTTACTTTCATCTTATGGGAGAGCCTTTGCTTCATCCCGAGATAGACACATTTTTGTCTATTGCCGATGAACTTAACTTCAAAGTAAACATCACCACAAACGGCACACTTCTTCAAAAGGCAGGGGACACTTTGCTTTCTTCACCCGCGCTTCACAAGGTGAGCATTTCTCTGCATTGTTACGAGGTTAATTCTATCGGGATGAGCCTTGATGAGTACCTGAGTATCTGCTTTGATTTTTGCAAAAAAGCACAAAAAAGGGGTATAGTCGCTGTACTGCGACTATGGAACAAAGGCGGTAAAGATACCCTCAATGAGCAGATACTTGCTTCAATGAGTGACTATTTCGGCGGTGAGTGGAAGCAGATATATTCGGGCTACAAGATTGAGGAGTATATTTTCCTTGAGTGGGGAGAGTTCTTCGAGTGGCCCGACTTAAGAGGCAAAGACTACGGCAACACCCATTCCTGCTTCGGACTCAGGGATCAGGTGGGCGTCTTGTGTGATGGTTCGGTGGTTCCCTGTTGCCTTGATGCAGAGGGCAGTATTACTCTCGGCAATATTTTTATTCAGGAACTTGACGAGATTTTAGACTCACCACGCGCTGAGGCTTTGAAAGAGTCCTTTCAAAAGCGTGAGATAACCGAAGAATTGTGCATACGCTGTGGCTTCGCAGGTGTCAGATTCCCAAAACCTTAGCAGGAGGTACTTATGACAAAGAAATTTGACCTTAGTTTTGATGTGTTGACTATAATCGCCGCGCTTATGGTGGTCTACTTTCACTGTAATCCTGTGATTTACTCGGCTTCGGAGCAACTGTTTTTTCTCCTCAGCGTCGTGATAAGGTGTATTACCTTTAGTGCAATTCCCATATTCTTTATGCTCTCGGGTGCAAAACTTCTGAGTTACCGTGAGCGTTACTCTACAAAAGAGTATGCTAAGAAGCGACTGCTCCGCGTATGTATACCGTTTCTTTTCTGGAACATCTTTTACGTAATCTACGATGTTCTCACTTACTCCGAGATGCCCTTTAACTCGGTCAGAAGTTTTATCAGTATGTTTTTTAACTCCTCGTTTCAGACACGATACTGGTTTTTCTGGCCGCTCTTTGCGGTATATCTCGTTATCCCCGTTTTATCGTTACTCCTGAGTGTCAGAAATCATAGAAAATATCTGTGGTATCTGGTGGGAATAACCTTTTTCCTTCGCTGGATACTGCAGCCCGTACTGTCACTTTTGGGTATTGCGTACAATAACTATTTTGTGATTCCTATGTGCGGGGGATACCTTATGTATGTCTTGTTCGGGTATCTTGTGAGTACTCAACAGATTAAAAAAAGTGCAAGGATAACCTTGTATGTCGGTGCGATACTTAGCGGACTATTTACAGTTTTTTATACTATTACTTCGTCAAATTCAGCAGGCTCACTTCAGGAGTATATGCTCTCTTACGACTGCTTTCCATCGGCACTTACGGGTGCAGCAATTTTCGTGTTTGTCAGACAGATTTTTACAAATTCTCAGAAACTCTCAAATTTGAGAGAAGACAGTAAACCCGTCAGACTGATAAGAAAAGTGTCTTCGGCGTGTATGGGCGTGTGGCTCACTCATTCTTTAGGTATGGTGCTTGTAGAGCATTTTGTCGGAAACGGTTTTGTTTTCCGCTATTTCTGTCCGCCGATTATATTTTTATTGTGTGCAGTCACAGTACTGATAATCAAAAGAATACCTTTACTCAAACATATTGTGTAAAGTCTTTACCCTTAAAAAGAGTATAAGAAAAGGCTGTCTTTTCATTTGAAAGGACAGCCTTTTTTGTATGCACTTTATTTTGCTTTTACTGATTCGAATGTGTCGGTGATTTCCTTGTCGGGAGCCTTTGTGAGTAGGCTGACAACAACTATTGCAACACAAGCGAGAATGAATGCGGGGAGAAGCTCGTAGAAGTCAAGCACAGTACCTGCATATATCTTTCTGATTACAAGTTTCCACACGAGTACGGTTATACCGCCTGTGAGAATTCCTGCCAATGCACCCCACTTGTTAGCGCGTTTCCAGAACAATGCAAAGAGCATCAGAGGTCCGAATGCAGCACCAAAACCTGCCCATGCGAATGAAACGATATCGAATACGGAACTGTCGGGATTCAGAGCGAGGAACACAGCAATTACAGAGATAATAATAACAGAGATTCGTGCGATCCAAAGTGATGCTTTCTGTGAAAGTTTGATTTTGAAAGTTTCCTGCATAAGGTTCTGAGATACACCCGATGCAGCGGCTAAGAGCTGAGAATCAGCGGTTGACATAGTAGAAGCAAGAATACCTGCAAGGATAATACCCGCAACGAAAGAGGGGATATATCCGTATCCGCTGATGTGCTTTGCAATATCTACGATAATTGTTTCTGCAGCAGAGGTGCTTTCATAAGCAGGAAGAATGCCGTTTTTCATCAGAGAATAACCTGTAAGACCGATAAGTACAGCAACGCCCATGGAGATTACAACCCAGACGGATGCCACACGGCGGGAGAGTTTTAACTTTTTCTCATCCTCAATAGCCATGAATCTCAGCAGAATATGGGGCATACCGAAGTATCCGAGTCCCCAGGCGAGGGTAGATGCTACGGGCAATGCGCCGTAACTCATTGTTTCACCCGTTGCAACGCTGAAGCCCTTGAAAAGGTCTGTGTAGCCGTCAAGGGATGAGATGTTTGCGAATACGTTGCCGAAGCCGTTTGTGACGCCTTCGCTGAAGCCGAGAATGATAACCAGAGCAATAGTCATGATAATACTCTGAATAAAGTCTGTTGTAGAAGCAGCGAGGAATCCGCCCAACGTGCAGTAAAGAACGATAACGGTGGCACTAATAATCATTGCGGTGGTGTAGTCCATACCGAACAGCGACGAGAATAATTTACCGCAGGCGGCAAATCCCGAAGCAGTGTAGGGAACAAAGAAAATAACGATAAATACAGCGGCGATAGCGGTGATTATGTGAGCCTTGTCGCCAAATCTTCTCGAGAAGAAGTCGGGCAGAGTAAATGCGCCGATTTTGTGAGAATAAAGTCTTAGCCTCTTGGCTACAAAAAGCCAGTTGAGATATGTACCGATTGCAAGTCCGATAGCAGTCCAGGCTGCCTCAGGCACACCTGTCATAAGTGCAACCGCAGGCAGTCCCATCAGAAGCCAACCGCTCATATCGGATGCTTCGGCACTCATAGCGGTTACCAGAGGTCCGAGTTTTCTGCCTCCAAGGTAAAAGTCATCAGAGTTTTTGTTCTTCTTTGCAAAGGACAGTCCGATGAGAATCATCATAAGAAGATAAAACCCGATAGTACACAAAATAACAATGTTGTTCGTTGTCATATCCATCCTCCTGTAAATAGAATTTCTACTACTATACCACACCAAAACAAATAATTCAATACATTAAAGCGATAAAATATAAAATAATGTGAATTCGAGTGGTTTATGCATAAGTGTATTACGATGCAGGAGTTAAAAACTACCTTGTGCTACCGGCTCGCATATGATTATAGATAAAAATAGAGGTATCGTAATTTGAGTTACGATACCTCTAAGATTATTTGTCTGATAATTTGAGAATATAGTCAACGGATACACCATAGAACTTAGCGAGTTTGATGAGTATTTCATCTGTAAGTTGTTGGGTGCCTGTTTCTATATAACTGTATTTTCTTTGAGTAATGCCGATAGCCTCGGCGACTTGTGTCTGAGTGAGGTCTCGGTCTTCTCTAAGGTCTTTAATTCTGTTATCCATATAATCACCAACTGTATTATATGATAGATAATTTTTATCTATTGACATTTTATGATTATTTGATTTCTTGTTCTAAGGTTTTAAAAGTGTCGGTATTGAAGAAATCGTAGAGAGAAATCTCCAAGCCGTCACAGAGCTTTTTGAGTGTAACTACTCCTGCGTTCTGACTTCCGCCGTTGATGATATTCTTGAGAGTTGAGGGCGGAACAGCAGAGATTCGAGCCAAAGCATTAACAGATAAATTTTTCTGTTCGCAGAGTTCAAGCAATCTATTAGCAACAGCCTT
>JAZULM010000038.1:0-45964 GCA_045603105.1 Ruminococcus sp. | reverse complement strand
GAACCAAGCGAATGTTGCGCCACTCAGTGCAACGATAGCAACGAGAAGAAGTGCTATAGAGGTGATGAGTGTGCTTTTTCTGAATGTTGAGTGTTTCATAAAGAAATTCCTCCAATAAAATAATTTTTTGACCGAATGCCCCTCGGTCGGGGGTTAATATATAATCCAAATGGACCATGATACCGTGGGGGAGTGACTTACTCTGTTTCGAGTTCAGCAGCCTCGAACATCATCGAAAGTCGCATGTGTCCGCCCATAATATCGTTGATACATTCTGAATCCTCACCTTCAAACCAGATAACAACGGTGTATTTGTCCGTGTCCCCGGGAGCAAAGTCCTCGTAAGTTTCGGTAAATACTGTGTCGTTATCATAAAAAACAGTGGCATAGTCCGTATCTTCGCCTGCGATTCTCTCAGGCTCGTCGGTGCCAAGTTTTGGTTTTGCATAGATAGTAGGTTCGCCGTTTTTGTATACCATAATTCTTGCGGCTTCGTCACAACTTTTGGCCACTCCCGTAATGTCGAGTGTCGCTGTGTAGTCAAAGGTTTCCGAGCCGTTATTCTGCATATAGAAGGTGTATGCAAAGTAGTCGTCTCCGTTGTGACTTCCATCCGTATTATCCAAATTTTCAAGCAGATTTCTGCTTTCAAACCAGTTGTATGTAAAGTGGTATACCTCCTCGGCACTTTCACCGCTGAGGGTAATTGCCGTCTCGGCAAAATTCTCTGTTTCCGAGAGGACGATTCCCTTAGTCTCCATATCGCTGTCCATCGTAACAACCAAGTCACCCCATTGAGTTGTTACACACGACAGAAGCCAAAGAATAATGATAATGAGTATAATGGAGAGGATAATCCATCGGGCAACCCGCCTGCGTTTCTGGTCTTTGGTCATCTGTTCGGCATCACGACGGATACCTCGATGATTCACCCAATCTCTGTTGAGCCTATCCAGATCCAGGGGAGTAAAAGTTTCCTCTGCCTTATTCTTTTTTGAAAACAATTCTGTTCCCTCCTTATAGGGGCAAATATGAAAAACTTAGAATCAGTTTACAGGAATGTTGTTGTCGTCGGTTCCCTCAAAGTTAAACTGAATCTGAAGGTTGGCGTTTTGCACGTCATCGTCACACTGAGGATCCTCGCCCTCAATCCAAACCCTGACAGTAATCATCTTGGGAGTAAGAGCGTCAACGTGGAATAGCCTTGTGTCGTCGGAATATCCCATAGGCACAGGCAGATCGAATGTGTTTTGATTTGCAACCGCGGAGCCTTTGTTAGGTTCGTAAATAGTGGTTGTGCCCGACTGTTCATCAGTAAAACTTACTCTGACACAGTTTACGATGTCACCCTGTATACCTGTGCTAGATGTTGTGATGTATGTGCCGTCATCCGCACCCTCTTCGCTCTCGTCAGATGTGAGGTGTACCCACATATCCTCAGTAGCAATGAAGAAAAGCTCAAACTCAAGGAAACTGTCGTCGTTTGCATCTCTCCTGACACCACGCTCGGTATAGAAGACTGTACCGTCAGAGGAGGTGAGAGGGTCGAGTTTCATATTATCGAGAGATGCATCAAAAGCAGATAACTGTCTGTTTATGTCCTCGCCTGTGATTTCACTTACGTATTCGGCAAGATTATCTCCGTGATCCTCGTCAGAAATGAGAAGCTGAACACCTGTTCCGATCGTGATCTCCATATTATGTACAGAGGAAATGCTGGATATTGTAAACCAGGCAAAGGTGGTAGTTACCATTGAAACAAGCAAAAGGACAAGCAGAAAAACAGACAGTTTTACTCTTGTCTGTTTGACTCTCTTGCGTTCAGTTTTCAGTTGTTCGATTTCGTTTCTCAGCTGTTCGTTCTGACGCTGAAGTTCTGCGTTATAATCCATAAGGTAAACTCCTTAATTGTGTTTGCGTTTGGTGTGTGGTGAAGTAAGAAAAAAATGTATAATATTATACTAATAAAATAATATAAATAATTATACAACTAAGTAGGTTTTTTATCAATAATATTTAACAAAATAGTTACAAAAATCTTACACAAATATTGAAGTGAATTTTCTTAATTTTGGATATCAAAAAAATCTTTTTTGTTAATGATGACTAAATAGAAAACGAGAATTATGTGCAATATGATAATTAATCTTGCTTTTATTCAAAAAATAAAACGGCAACAGAAAATGTTGCCGTTTAAGTTTGTAACCAATTAGTAAGCTGCAAGCAAGGGGTTGACTTTTCTCGGTGTATTGCTTTCAATGTCTGCGATGTAGTCTATAGCCAGACCGCAACCTTTTACAACACAATCAGAGGGATCCTGTGCAAGTCGAACGTCAATGTGAGTGTGATTCTTGATTAACTCACAGAAGCCTTCAAGTTGTGACAGCCCACCCGAGAGAGTCAGGCCGTCTGTATAAATATCACCTATAAGTTCGGGCGGTGTCTGTTCGAGGACTTCAAGTATTCCCTTAACAACGCCCATTGCAACTTCTTCAATTGCCTCGTAAATCTCAGAAGATTTTATATCAACGTATCTTGGCAGACCTCTCATGGCATCTCTACCCTTAACGCGGTATACCTTTTCCTCTGTGGGTTTAATGACACAACCAATAGTTTTTTTGCACTGTTCTGCAGTTGTACTGCCGATTATGAGAGAATATTTACGGCGGACGTATTTGATGATTTCCTCATCCATCTGTTTGCCGACTTCTTTGATGGTACGGCTTACTGAGATACCTCCGAGAGAGAGTACGGCTATATCAGCGGTACCGCCGCCGATATCAGCAATCATACATCCGTGGGGACTCATAATATCGAGTCCTGCTCCCATAGCGGCGGCTTTTGCAGATTCAATCAGGTAAACTCTTCTTACTCCGAAACTCGAGATAGCGTTTACAACAGCACGTTTTTCTACCTCGGTAATCTCACCCGGAATACAGGCGACAACTCTCGGCATAATAACCTTGCTTGTGCTGACTTTAGAGAAGAAACTGCCAATCATTTCCTCCACAAGGTCGAGCTCAGCTATAACACCGCCCTCCAGAGGGTACACAGCGTGAATTCTCGTGGGAGTTTTACCGACCATACGGTAAGCCTCTGTGCCTGATGCGAGAATTTCGTTATATATTGCGTCGTAGGTTATAACAGAAGGTTCGTCAAGAACTTTTCCTTTTTCTGTCAGATATAATCGGGTGTTACAGCTTCCCAGGTCGAGAGCAATATCCATAAATAAACATCCTTTCGGTTGTAGTAATCTTCATACATATTTATTATATTATGTACGGGTAGTTATTTCAAGTTGTTTTTGCTACAGCAACGGCAAAAGTTGCACAGTGAACGCTCAGAGCATCTGATTCTTGAAGCGTTTTAGCACACTCTCCGAGCGTGTAGCCTGTTGTGATGATGTCATCTATAAGCAAAATTTTCTTTCCATTTATCTTTTTGGGGTCATAAACCTTGTATACACCTTGAACGTTTTTGGCTCTTTGCTCTAATTTGAGTTTGTGCTGAGGCTGATTCTTTCTGGTCTTTTTGAGTAGTTCACATACAGGAATATTGAGAGATTTTCCGATTTCCTTTGCCAGAAGTTCACTCTGATTATAGCCACGTTTTCTGAGGCTTTCTTTGTGTAGAGGAACATAGGTAATAACATCAAAATCGTTCTCGGTGTAAGACTTCACAATCGCCTGAGCTATAGGAAAAGCCAGTTGATATGCAAGTTGTCTTTTACCGTGGAACTTAAAAATCTTGATGCCATTTGCAAAAACTCCGACGTAGGGCATAGCACTTATACAGGGGAAGTTTCCCTTAGCGGGTTTGTAGTAGATGATATCGGTCTTCTTTTTTTCACAGTTTTGACAATTAAGTTCATTTTCCTTGATAACAGCGAGGCAATACGGACATCTGTAGGGGAAAACTGCCCTTAGTGCTTTTTGTAAAACGTTTTGTTTGTGGGGTATTATTTTCATTGGTTTTCACCTTTGAGCATATACCTCAGACCGCTGTATCTGAGGGTACGGACGTTGTTGTCTACCATATACTTAATACTTTCTCTTGTGCCGACAAGGATAATTAGTTTCTTAGCCCTTGTAACTCCGGTATACAGAAGATTTCTGTAGAAAAGATATTGAGAGTTCTTGATGACGGGCATAATTACAGCCTCAAACTCATTACCCTGACTTTTATGTACTGTGCAGGCGTAACTTAATTCAAGATCCGAGGCACAGTCGCCGTCATATACGGCATATCTGTCGTCAAAACGTACCTGCATACGTTTGGATACCTTGTCGATTTGCTGTACTGTTCCGATATCTCCGTTGAAGATACCCTCGCCATATTCTCCTGTATCCTCTTTTATCCAGGATATATTGTAGTTGTTTTTTACCTGCATAACCTTATCGCCTGTGCGGAATGTCAAAAAGCCAAAGGTTATCTCATCTTTGTTTTTGTCAGGAGGATTAAGAACCTCTCTGAGAGCCTGATTCAACTCGTATGTTCCGAGTATTCCTTTTCTGCCCGGAGTGAGTACCTGAATATCCTCAACAGGGGAGAGATTGTAACTTGCAGGCAGACGTTCACTGCAAAGACTCACAATAAGATTTCTCGCTTCGGTGAGGTTATTGCAAGGCAGGAAAAAGAAGTCGTTGTCCCTTATGTCAAGCAAAGGCATCTCGCCGTTTACAATGCGGTGAGAGTTAGTAACAATCAGGCTTTTCTGTGATTGTCTGAATATCTCTTTGAGGGAAACGACGGGGATAACTTGTGAGGCTATCAAGTCAGCCAGAATATTTCCTGCACCCACAGAGGGAAGCTGGTCGCTGTCGCCTACGAGAATGATTCTACATCCCAAAGGCAGAGCACGGAGTACACTTTCAAACAGTTGTGTATCCACCATAGAAAGCTCGTCCACAATAAGTGCATCGCAGTTGAGCATATTTCTTTCGTTTTTCTTGAATTCAGGCTGGTCGTTTTTGTTCCATTGAACTTCTAAGAGTCTGTGTATGGTCTTAGCCTCGCAACCTGTGAGTTCACTCATTCGCTGGGCGGCTCTGCCTGTCGGAGCAGCAAGAAGCACAGTCTGTCCCTTTTGTTTGAGTATGCTTATTATGCCGTTCAAGGTAGTAGTTTTGCCTGTGCCCGGGCCTCCCGTCAGAACAAGAAGTCCCCTGCAAAGTGCCTGAATAATAGCTTTTTTTTGAAGATCAGCATACTTTATTTTTGTACGATTTTCTATGTCTTCAATGAGATTTTCGATGTTTTCCATTGCCTCCACGGGGTATCTCAGAAGCATCTCCATTCTTGAAGCAATATAACATTCGCTTGAATACAAATCGGGGAGAAAAATAAACTCCCTTTGGTTAAAACAAACCTCTGTCAAAGTGCCGTCTTCAATCATAGATTTAAGGGCGTTCTCTGTTTTGAAGGGTTCTACTGCGAGAAACTCGGATGTGGTTTTTATGAGCTTATCCGCGGGCAGACAAGTGTGTCCGCCACGACGGTTATGGTTGAGCACATAGGTAAGCCCTGCGCGTATTCTCAGACTGCTGTCTAAAGATAAATCTTTCTTTCTGGCAATCATATCCGCAACCTCAAAACTTATACCGCTGCCGTCAAAGCAGATGGAAAAGGGGTTGTCCTCGATTATGTTAATCGTTTCGTTACCAAATTTTTTCCACAGAGCAATGGCTTCCTGAGGTGTAATGCCAAATCCTCCGAGATATAAAAGTAACTCTCGGATACTTGTGTTTACCTTCAATTGGTCGCTGAAACTTTGGGCTTTTTCCAAGGAAATACCTTTGATCTGTGCCACTCTCTGAGGGTCGTTTTCAAGTATATCCATAGTGTTTTCGCCGAACTCTTTGACAAGTCTTGCCGCGGTGGACGGACCGATTCCCTTAACAGCGCCCGAAGAAAGATATTTGAGTATACCCATAACAGTAGTGGGCATACTTCTCTCGAAGGCGGACACAGAGAATTGTTGTCCATAGGTAGCGTGACTTGTAAAGGTGCCGATAAGCTTTAATTCTTCGCCTTCAAATACCTGTGGCATAATACCGACTGCAGTGATCAGGTCATCACCGCAGCCGATTTCGAGCACCGTATATTCATTTTCTTCGTTGCGATAAACAATTCTTTCGATTGCACCGCATACTTCGTACATCTCAGTATTTCCCATAATATCTCCGAATATATATTATATAGATTTATTATAATACATAGGAAATAAATTAACAACAGTATTTAGTGTAAAGATTAAATTATTTTTTAAGTAAAGTACCGATATATAATTCTATAATAGAAATATGTTTTGCTCTTTAGTCATAATTTTTCATCAATTCCAAAAGTTGTGAGGGGGTGAGTATGCTCATAAAATCATACTCATCACATACCTTTTTACAAATTGATTTTGTCTCAATATCCATACCCTTGTCAAGGCACACTACAAGTTCGGGAGCCGAGTGTCCCATCCACCTGACTTTTGCTACACAACTTCTGAGTATGAACTCTATGTCCTCTTGTTTATTTTTTGCAGGTGTAATCAGCATTACGGTATGGTCTGACTTGCTTTTATACAGGCGAAAAATAAGAAATCTGATTAACTCAACAAAACCTAAAAGCGCGAAAAAAATAAGTATAAAACCGATAAAAATATATGACAAAAACATCACCTCTTAATATAGTATTCTCATTAAAATTTTAGGTGCTGAATAGTACCGGTTTTACGGGAAATAATAATATCGAGGTGAGAAAAATGGATAATAATATTAACAAGTGTATTCAGTGTTCTGTAACAAGTTGTGCATACAACAATACCGAGCAGGGCTACTGTAAACTCAATGCTATCAAAGTCGGCACTCACGAGGCAAATCCTACAGAGAAAAAGTGTACCGATTGCGAGAGTTTCAGACTTAAGGGAAGTTGCGGCAGCACAGGTTGTTATTGATGTGCTGAAAAGGGCAGAGAAGGGTTCTTCTTTGCCCTGATTTTTTTGATTATTTTCGCTATTAAAATTCTTTTATATATATAATATATAAGATTTAATATATATTTATATAAAAAAGTTAAAAATTCCTTGTAATTACAATTATTGTGTGTTAATATTACATTGTATTTTAATATCTTGTAAATTAGGGGCGTATGCTCCGAATGTTTATCACGAAGGAGAGCAGACTGATGGTGACTGAAAAGAAAAACAATACTCAGGAATATTATGTTATCGATTTTCTACATATAGTGAGAACAGTATGGAGAAGAATATGGGCGGTAATTCTTGTCGGAGTTATAGGTGCGGTAATTGGGTTTTCATATTCCGCTTTCCTTATTCCACCAAAATACTCTTCATCAATTATGCTGTATGTTAATAACAGTTCCTTTTCTCTGGGCAGTTCCAATTTCAGCATCAGTTCTTCTGACCTTACTGCTGCACAGAGCCTCGTTAATACATACATGGTTATTCTGGAGAACAAGACAACTCTGGACCAGGTTATAGACAAGACAGGTCTTGACTATACCTATCTCGATTTATACGAGATGATTGATTCCGAAGCAGTTGACGAAACAGAAATTCTGAGGGTAACCGTTACGACGGAGGATCCTTATGAGTCGGAGAAAATAGCCAATACCATTGCAGTTGTTCTGCCTGAGCGTATATCCGAGATTATCGAAGGCAGTTCTATGAAGGTTGTTGACCTCGGCTTTGTCAATAACAACAAGGTATCTCCCAGTATCACAAGATATACTGAGGTTGGCCTGCTTTTAGGCGTTCTTGTTTCTTTGATTGTACTTATCGTTATTGCTCTGATGGATGACACAATTCACGATGAAGAGTATGTTCACAACACATACAACTATCCCATCCTTGCAAAAGTTCCGAATCTTTTGGGTTCGTCTGAAAAACGCTACGGATACTATTATCGCAAAAACAGTTCCAAGTAAGGGGGAGAGAAGATGTCATTAAACAAAAAACACAGCAAAAAGTTATTCTTTGATGCTGCAGCCGATACAAAAACTTTACACAAGAATCTTGAGTTCACCGCTTTGGAGCAGTACAAACTCCTCAGAGCAAATCTCTCTTTTACCCTTCCCGAAGGACAGAAGTGTCCGATAATAGGCGTTACAAGTTCTATCAGAGGTGAGGGCAAGAGTACAACCGCGGTTAATCTTTCTTACGTACTTGCAGAAAATGGCAAGAACGTACTTTTAATTGACGGCGACCTCCGTATTCCAAGTATCGCCAAGAAGATGAGCCTAAAAAGTTCCCCCGGTCTTACAGATTTGCTTATGGGTTACGAGTCATTACAGATGGGCTCGTTCAAAACCAACATTATTGATAACTGGTATGTAATGCCGTCAGGCGAGTTGCCTCCCAACCCTTCAGAACTTTTAGGTTCCGGAAGAATGGAGTCAATTTTAAAACTTGCATCTGAGAAGTTTGACTATATAGTGGTCGACCTTCCTCCTGTTAATATCGTTTCCGATGCTCTTGCAATTTCCAATTATATTACAGGTATGGTAGTTGTTATCCGCGAAAACTATACCTCCAAAAAGGAACTCGAGTCGTGTCTGAGACAGCTCGAGCTTTCCAACGTCAATATTCTCGGTTGTGTACTTAATGAATCTGAGAATCATGGCGGTACTCACGGTAAGTACAGAAAGTACTACAAATATTACCGTAAGTACTACACATCATATTCATCACGCCCCGAGGACAAAAAGTGATAGATTTTCA
The DNA here is from genome assembly GCA_045603105.1 of Ruminococcus sp. GTDB lineage: Bacteria > Bacillota > Clostridia > Oscillospirales > Acutalibacteraceae > Ruminococcoides. The sequence continues at coordinate 37,236 of JAZULM010000038.1, read as the reverse complement.
TACCCATACGTTACCGGGTATTGACGACGGAAGTAAGAGCATAGAGGAAAGTGTAGCGCTTCTCAGCGACCTTGTATCACAGGGTGCTGATACAGTAGTTGCTACTCCTCATTTCCTCCCAAGCAGAGAATCTGTTTCTGAATTTTTGTATCGCAGAGATGAATCTTTGAATAGACTATTTGGCGCATTACCCGAAAATCTCGCTCACACTCTGAGATTTATCGTTGGCGCAGAAGTTGCCTACTATAACGGAATTTCTCATCTTGAGGGACTTGACTGTTTGTGCATTGGCGACACAAATCTCCTGCTACTCGAGATGCCTATGTGTAAATGGTCGGAGACGGTCATCAAAGAAGTAATCAATATTTCCTGCTCGGGTGTAGTTACACCAGTGCTTGCACATATAGAGAGATATATGGCATACCAGAATATGGATGTATTTAAGAGATTCCTTGAGTGTGGTGTATTGATGCAGGTTAATGCAAGTTTTATCAACACGTTTTCTACCCGCAGAAAAGCACTTAAAATGCTTTCAAAGGGTATGATACATTTTATCGGCTCTGATTGCCACGGAGTTGAACATCGCCCGCCTTTTATCGGCAAAGCCTACGAATATATAGAGCGTAAGTTTGGTAAGAGGTTCACAGAGGATTTCACCGAATTCCAGAGAAGAGAAATTCTCGGATAATCGGAAATCAATAAATTAGTAATTATTTTATTCTTGAAAGGATGAATTAAAATGAAAAAACTTATCTCAATTTGTCTTGCACTTGTTATGGTGCTTTCTCTCAGTGTAACTGTTGGTGCAGTTCCTTTTGTTGAGAGTCCCTCCAACAACAAGGCTCCTATCATCATCGATTGCACAAACGAAGATGAAGACTGTACTGCTACAATTACCGTATATCCTTACGGTGATCGTGACCTTCTTACTCAGGATGAAATCAAAGAGATGGAAAAAGCTTACGATGATATCGTTGAATCTGACGATCTGACTGACCTTTTCACAGGTCTTGATCAGAAGGTTGAGTCTTCAGGCATTATTTCTGCTGACCTTGCAGTAAGCGATATCTTCCACATCAACTTCAAAGATTGCGAAGTTCACGACGAACACGGCAGATTCAAGATTAAACTCGAAGCAGATACACTCAAAGGCTTTATCGGCCTTGTTCAGGTTATTGATGGCGAGTGGGTTGTTGTTGACGATGCAGTTGTAGAGGGTACCGAATACCTCGTTTTCTCTGCTGATGAACTTTCCACATACGCAATCGTAGTTAATAAAAACAAGAGTGACACAACATCTCCCACAACTGGTGACTACACCGGCTTCATCACAGCAGGTATTGCTTTAATCGCTGCAATCAGTCTTATTTGTGCAGGTTTTGTTGTTAATAAGAAAAGAGTATGATCGGTCACAACTTTTTCCGTGACAAAAAAATAAACATGAAGATACTGCTGCGAAATGTGATTATCATTGTCGTAGTGGCTTTACTTGTTGTTGCTTCTTTACTGGCTATTAACATCTACGAGCATCGTCAGAGTAAACTCCCTGTAGCAGAAGTTACTCAGGATACTGTTACATATAACGGTCAGGAATACACAAAGAAGTTCAATATCGAAACCTTGCTTTTTATCGGTCTGGATAAGTACGAAGATGAAATTATTTCCAATTCCTATAACAACGACCAACGCGCAGACTTTCTGATGTTGTTTGTTATCGATAATAAGAATAAGGAACTTTCTGCGATTCATATCAACAGAGATACAATGGCTGAGTACAACATCTTAGGCGTTGCGGGAGAGAAGGTCGGTACAATTACCGCCCAGCTTGCTTTGTCCCACACATACGGTGATGGCGATATGGTCAGTTGCCGTAATACTGCCGAAGCTGTATCAGGTGTACTTAACGGTTTCAAGATTGATAAGTATATTTCTGTGACTATGGACTCTGTGCCCGAGTTCAATGATCTTGTCGGTGGTGTAGAGGTGGAAGTTCTCGATGACTTCACCGGTATTGATGATACTCTCCAAAAGGGTGAAACTGTTACTCTGATGGGCGAGCATGCCCTTAACTACGTCCGTACACGTTTCGGCCTTAGTGACAGCACCAACAAAAGCAGAATGGAGCGTCAGCAACAGTACCTTTTTGCATTGCAAGAGAAAATTCACGAAGCAAAGAGTTCGGATGTTGACTTTGTGCTTAAGGCTATGAACATAATAGACAAGTATATGGTTTCGAATTGTTCTGTAGCAGACCTTGAGAGTAAGTTCAACAAGATTTCCGATTATACATTTGACGAGATTTATGATATTGAGGGTGAATATGTCCTCGGTGAAAAAAACATAGAATTTTATCCTGATGAAGAATCGCTTGAGGAAGTTATAATGAGTGCATTATACTCTCCTGTCAATCAGTGATATATTCAGTTCGTCAGAAAACCTTAGGTTTTCTTAAGGAATAAAGGGTTTCAGTAGGTTATTATGGTTAATATAACGGAATTTGATAAAATTGAATCAATCGACAGGGTAGAGCCTAATGTAAAACCTGAGGATTTTGAAAGAGTCGTAGTATCCGGAACTCCCTTTTACCTCATTATGAAAAGGGCTTTTGATATTATTTTTTCGATCCTCGCACTCATTGTTTTGCTTTTGCCGATGTTGGTAGTTGCCCTTGTTATCTATATAGACAGTCCCGGTGCATCCCCTGTCTATGTGCAGGAGCGACTTGGTAAGAATGGAAAGAAGTTTAAGTTTTTCAAGTTCCGTTCTATGATACCCGACGCTGATAAAATGGTTGACGACTTAATGGACAGAAACGAAATGGAAGGTCCTGCTTTTAAGATTAAGGACGATCCCAGAATTACAAAAGTCGGCAGATTTATCCGAAAGACAAGTATCGACGAATTACCCCAGCTTCTTAACATTCTGAAGGGTGATATGTCCTTTGTTGGTCCGAGACCTCCTCTTGAGAGAGAGGTAATTCAGTACACCGAGTATCAAAAGCAAAAACTTTTGATTGTTCCCGGGCTTACTTGTTATTGGCAGGTACAGCCCAGCCGTAATGACTTGTCCTTTGATGAATGGATACGTCTCGACCTTAAATACATATCCGAAAGAAGTTTCACCACAGATATCAAGATACTGTTCAGAACTGTCGGTGCTGTATTCGGAATGGAAGGTGTATAATGCCTGACACAAACAGTAAAAAACTCCGAATTGCTATGCTTGGCCACAAGCGTATTCCTTCGAGAGAGGGCGGAGTTGAAATAGTCGTTTCCGAACTTGCGGTGAGGATGGCTGAACTTGGTCACAGTGTTACTTGTTATAACAGAAAAGGTCATCACGTAAGCGGTTCAGACTTTGATACAGATACTCTTAAAGAGTATAACGGCGTCAGACTCAAAGAGGTTTTTACACTCGATAAAAAAGGTCTGGCTGCTATGACGTCATCGATTTCTGCCTCTATAAGGGCAGCTTTCGGCAGATATGACGTTGTACATTTTCACGCCGAGGGACCATGTGCAATGCTTTGGCTTCCCAAACTTTTCGGCAAGAGATGTATAGCCACTATACACGGCCTTGACCATCAGCGTGCCAAATGGGGTAAGTTTGCCTCCTGGTATATAAAGACAGGCGAAAAATGTGCCGTAAAATTTGCCGATGAAATTATTGTTCTCAGCAAAAACGTTGAGCAGTATTTCAAGGATACTTATGGCAGGGAAACCGTATTTATTCCAAACGGCGTGACAAAACCCGAGACTGCCTCGCCTCAGTGGATTACTGAGAATTTCTCGCTTGAGAAAGATGAATATATCCTCTATCTCGGCAGACTTGTTCCCGAGAAAGGAATACATTATCTTATTGAGGCATTCAAAAATATTGATACAGATAAAAAACTCGTTATAGCGGGCGGTACATCCGATACCGACAGCTATACCGAGGAGATAAAAAATCTCGCTATGGGTGACAGCAGGATAATCTTCACTGGTTTTGTTGAAGGTAAACCCTTGCAGGAACTTTACAGTAACGCATATATATATGTATTGCCTTCTGATCTGGAGGGAATGCCTCTGAGTCTTTTAGAGGCTATGAGTTACGGCAATTGTTGTCTTACCTCTGACATCTGTGAATGTTCTGAGGTTATAGAGAATAGGGGAGTTATGTTTAAAAAAGGAAGTGTCTCAGACCTTAAAGACAAACTTGCCTTTCTTATTAATAACCCCACTGTTGTTAATGAATATAAAGTCTCGTCCTGCGGTTTTATATGTTCAAAGTACAATTGGCAGGATATTGTAAATTCTACACTAAATCTTTACTTTAACTGATTTTCAGGAAACCTTTGGAGGAGAGGACTTTTTATGAAAATATTGCTTATAAATAAATTCCTCTATCCCAAGGGCGGTGCTGAGACCTATGTCTTTAAACTCGGTGAGATTTTAGAGGCTAAAGGTCACGAGGTACAGTATTTCGGACTTGATAATGAGAAAAACATAGTGGGTAATGAGTCTGATTCCTATGTTACAGATATGGATCTGACCAAAGGCGCAGGCAAAAATCTCACAGCACCTTTTCGAATTATCTATTCCGCAGAAGCCCGCAGAAAAATCAGAAAAGTTCTTTATGACTTTAACCCCGATATTGTCCATCTTAACAATATCCAGTTTCACCTTACTCCCAGTATAATTCTCGAGGCTGAGAAATATCGCAAGAAAACAGGAAGTAATCTGAAAATTATATACACAGCTCACGATTATCAACTTATTTGTCCGAGCCACGGTTTGTTTGATACAGATATCAGAATCTGCACCAAATGTCTCGGCGGTAACTATACACATTGTCTTAGAACAAAATGTGTGAAGAATTCAAGAGCAAAGAGCCTGCTTGGTACCATAGACGCTTATTTCTGGAAGTTCAGCAAGGCTTACAGTTACATAGATACTATCATCTGTCCCTCCGAGTTTCTGAAGTCAAAACTTGACACTCAGGACAGATTTTCAGATATTACAGTTGCTCTGCATAATTTTATCGAGCCTTTTTCCGCAAGTACAGTTTATAAAGGTGATTATGTCCTGGAATTCGGACATTTGTCCCGTGATAAAGGCACCAATACTCTCCTCGAGGTTGCAAAACATATGCCCGAAACACGATTTGTGTTTGCAGGCTACGGCAAAGCGGAGGAGGATATCGCAAAGGTTCCCAACGCTGAGTACGTAGGTTTCAAAACAGGGCAGGAATTGACAGAACTTATTCAGAAGGCAAAATGCAGTGTTTATCCCTCAGAGTGGTATGAAAACTGTCCTTTTTCCGTCATAGAATCTCAGATGTTCTTAACCCCCGTTGTGGCATCCCGAATGGGCGGTATCCCCGAACTTGTCAGAGATGGCGAGACGGGACTTCTGTTCGAAGCAGGCAACCCCGACGACCTTGAAAAGAAACTCAGGTATCTGCTTGAAACTGATGGTGTGCTTGATAAATTTACAGAAAACTGTAAAGACATTTCATTCGAAACACCCGAGTCTTACTACTGTCAGTTGATGAAAATTTATGGAGAATGATTTATGAAGATATATGAGATTGGAACAGGATATACGCCTATCCCTGCACAGATGGGTGCCGCTACAGAAATTGTGGTTGAGGGTTTAACAGAAGCTTTTCTTAAGGCTTCTAAAGACGTATCCATTATTGATATATCTGCCTCGGACAGAGGCGAGAACAGTCTGCCTGTTATTGAGGCAAAAGTACCCTCGCTTTTTACCCGCAAGGATGTATCCCTTGGTATTATGCATAAACTCAAGCGTGTAGTATATTCGCTGTCCCTTTCCTCAGTTCTTAAAAAAATACTCAAATCGACATCTGAAAAAGTAGTATTACATTTTCATAACCAATATAATCTGTTTTTCTTCCTTAAAACAGTTCCAAAGAAATTAAGAGACAAAGCCTTGATTGCTTATACAGTACATTCCTATATATGGGGAACTGAGTGGGAAGAAATCGAAGAAACAGTAAACAAAAGATACTTTCAGGAAATAACCTGTGTAAAAAGTGCTGATCTCGTATTCGTTCTCAACGATATTACCATCGACCATTTTGTTAATAGATTAGGTGTTGATAAAGACAAGATTAAGAAAATAATCAACGGCGTCAACACCGACAAATACATACCCTTGTCTGAGGAGGAAATTCTTCTGCTTAAGGAAAAATATGACCTTAAAGACAAAAAAGTGATTTTCCAGGTTGGCTCTGTATGTGACAGAAAAAATCAATTGGGTACACTCAATATGCTCTTGCCTTATCTCAAGGAGCATAAGGATACTGTCTTTATGTATGCAGGCGGTATTATCGACGAGGAGTATCAAAGTAATATCCTCAGTATTGCAAAAGAAAACAATCTCTCGGATCAGGTTCGATATGTAGGCGAATTACCACCCGGTAAGGTGCTCAATGAATATTACAATCTCGCAGATGTCAGCGTTTTCACTTCAAAACTTGAGTCATTCGGACTTGTAATTATCGAGGCTATATCTGCGGGTGTGCCTGTAGTACTCAGTTCAGCACCTATGTTTGAACTTAACGACGGCTACAGCGTTTACAATTCTGATGATGAATTTGTAAATCATGTTTTAAAATATATTTCTCAAAACTCAAAGGTAAGCCGTGCTGAGATTATAGAGAAATACAGCTGGGACGCAGTTGCCTCAGAACATCTTCAGCTTTTTGAGTCCTATAAATAATCCTATATATAAATAGTATACGGTGAGAATATGCTGACCTATATCTTAATGTTTGTAATACTTCTTTTCCTTGCATTTATCGTTATTTACAGGGATAAAGCAGGCAAAGCCACCCGATTCTTCGATTTGGATACCACCAACTCGATGAGAGGCTTTTGGTGTATTGTAGTTTTACTCGTACATACACCCGAGGCTTACCTCAATCCCATACAGGATGCAATAGGAAGTTTTGCATATATCGGCGTAACTTTCTTCTTTATGACGTCAAGTTACGGACTAACTCTCAGCGCGTTAAAGTCACCACAGAAACTTATGACTGACTTCTGGAAGAGAAGACTCACAAAACTTCTTCTTCCTATGGTAATGATTAGCATTATCAGTTTCACCATACACGCTGTATGCGATGGCGAATTTAACTTTATATCGCTTATTTCCATCAATAAATGGGTCAGAGTTTTGCTTGTGTTCTATCTTTTCTTTTGGCTTGTATATAAATTTACACCTCAGGAAAAATCAATCGAGTTCAAAAGTATTATTATCATACTTATCACCATACTCTTTGCAGTAGCGGTTTATCTTACTGACGGACTGTTTGTATTCGGTTGGCATATCGAGTCCTTTGGTTTCGTTTGGGGTATATTACTGGCACTTTTCAAAGATAAGTTTGAAAAATCTGCCGGTGACAAATGGTTCCTTAAAACTCTGATACTCTTTGTACTTTCTGCAGTTTTCGGAGTTTTATATCTCAAAACAAAGAACATCGTATTCCTCGGCGACTTTGTAGTTAAACTTATACTCGGCGCCGTAATTCTTAGCTTGATTCTTACCCTTAACTATAAGTTTTCTATTGGTAACCCTGTAAGCCGATTTTTGGGCAGTATTTCATACGAAGTGTATCTGGTACATCCCTGCATATTTGTTCTGTTACAGTCGTTACCTTTTGATATGAACTCGGGAGTTATTATTTCTCTTTGTATAGTAATCTCCATTATAGTCAGCACTCTTGTTAACAGATTAAGTTCGCTGACTCTTAAAACTATAAACAAGTAAATCGGGTGATTTTAATTGGCAAAAAAACTTAATGGTACAGTTATAGTTACATATCGTTGTAATGCAAAATGCACCATGTGTAACAGATATAAAGAACCCTCTAAGCCTGAAGAGGAAATCTCGATAGGAACAATCAAGAAACTTCCTCAAATGTATTTTACAAACATTACGGGCGGAGAGCCTTTTATCCGTGAGGATCTGAAGGATATAGTCAGAGAACTCTACAAGAAAAGCGACAGAATCGTTATCTCTACAAACGGCTTCTTTACCGACCGCATTGTTGATCTGTGCAAGGAGTTTCCCGAGATTGGTATCCGAATTTCCATAGAGGGACTCGAGCAGACAAATAACGAAATCAGAGGCCTTGATGACGGATATAAGAAAGGATACACAACCCTCAAAACTCTGGTTGAAATGGGTATGAAGGACGTAGGTTTCGGTATGACAGTTCAGGATAAGAACGCCCCTGATTTGTGTGCTTTGTACGATATTTCCGACGAGATGAATATGGAATTTGCAACTGCATCACTGCACAACAGTTTCTACTTTGTTGAGTCTAACAATATTATTCACGACAGATTGATGGTTGCTCAGAATTTCGAGGACCTTGTCAATAAACTTCTTAATTCAAACAGCCCGAAAAAATGGTTCCGTGCATACTTTAATCACGGCCTTATCAACTACATATTTTCACAGAAGCGTCTGCTTCCCTGCGATATGAGTTTCGATACCTTCTTTATCGATCCGTTCGGCGATGTAATGCCCTGCAACGGTACTAAAGAAAAGAAGGTTATGGGTAATCTCAATAAGCAGTCCTGGGAAGAACTCTGGAACAGCGAAGAAGCCGAGAACGTGCGTAAGCAGGTTCGTGCTTGTGACAGAAACTGCTGGATGATCGGTTCTGTATCTCCTGCAATGCACAAGTACATCTGGGTACCTTTCTTCTGGGTACTTAAGCATAAGTTCCTGCGTTTCTTCAAGAAAAAGAAGTACAGTATGTTCGAAAATAAGATTGTACGCGATTTCCGTGACGGCAAGGTGTCAAAAGAAGAACTCGACAGATGTTCTACCTGCGAGTTTACAAATTGCACCCAAGCAGTTAAGTAACTATTGATTTTAACAGGAGTATTTTTATGTTAGGAGTTTGCCTTAAATACACACAAAATAATTACGGAAGCAAACTTCAGGCTCTCGCCACAGTAAAAATGCTTCAGAGTTTATCTCTTGACTATGAGATAATCAGATATAACAAAAAGACTTTGGACTTTGTTTTGAAGTCGATACCCCGAATGTTCAACGTGGTTTTCCTTAATGACCGATATGAACAGTTCCAGCAAAAAATCGAGTTCAGCCGACACCCCGAGGTAAAAACTCTTGTTGATACGAGAAACCGTGCTTTTGACAGTTTTGATGTTTACTTTAACGATAACCTCTCAAAGGTCTACGGCAGTTACAATATTTTAAGGAAAGACTGTGCTGAAATTTACGACAAGGTGCTGACCTGCAGCGATCAACTCTGGTCGCCCTCTGCACTTGCATCGGGGTTTTATAACCTCATGTTTGCTCCCGAAGATATGCCTAAAATTTCCTGGGCATCGAGTTTCGGTGTGGGCAAGATTCCTACCTATCAGATTGGTAGAACAAAGAAGTTTCTCCGTCGTATTCAACATATCAGTATGCGCGAAGACAGGGGAGCAGAGATTGTCAAAGAACTTATCGGCAGAGATGTTCCCGTACTTATGGACCCTGTTTTTGTGTTTGATAAGAACGAGTGGAACACTATGATTCCACCACAAGAGCCTGAGTTCGAACCCTATATCTTCTGTTATTTCCTTGGTGCAAATCCCGAACACAGAAGAGCAGCTGAGCATCTCGCTCGGGAAACAGGACTCAAAATAGTAACCCTCAGACATCTTGACAGATACGTAAAGAGCGATGAGTCCTTTGGTGATTATGCTCCTTATGACGTTTCTCCTCAGCGCTTTTTGAGTATACTTCGAAACGCTCAGTATATTTTGACAGACTCATTCCACGGATCCGCTTTTTCTATACTCTTTGAGAAAAAGTTTATGGTATTCAACCGATATACTGACAACTCGTCCAATTCTAAAAATTCACGTATAGATTCTCTTTGTTCCATTTTGGGGCTTCAGAATAGACGTTATAACGGTACAGAAACTCTGACTTCTTCAATAGAGGAAGATATAGATTATCCATCTGTAAACCTTAAACTCTGTGAATACAGAAATGCGACTAAAGAGTATTTATCTAAAACCCTTTGTTAAAAGCATAATGAATCGAGGTTCATAAAATTATGCCAAAACTCCCAATGGATATATGCTGTGGATGTTCCGCTTGTTACAGTATATGTCCAAAATCAGCAATTCAGATGACGCCAAATGAGGAAGGATTCAGTTTCCCCGAAGTGAACGAAAACCTTTGTGTTGAATGTTCTTTATGCGAGAAATCTTGTCCTGTTATTAATCATTTGAGAGTCAGTGATACATATATAGACGCTGCTATAGCACAGAGCACCGAGGAGGACGTTCTTTGTGAATGTACTTCCGGTGGATTTATAGACGCACTCTATAAATACATATTAACTCAGAAAAAAGGATATGCCGCAGGCGTTACATTTGATGATAACTTTTTAACCAAACACATTATCACTGACTCCTACGATACGGCAAAACAGTTCAGAAATTCAAAGTACTCACAAAGTGATATGGGGGATGTATTTTGTAACATCTCGAAACTTCTGAACGAAAACGAGCAGGTCCTCTTTGTTGGTACTCCTTGTCAGGTTGCAGGACTTCTCAAGTTTTTACAAAAAGATTACTCCAATCTTTATACTGTTGACCTTGTGTGCAGAAGTGTTCCAAGCCCGAAACTCTGGCGAGAATATCTTTCCTGGCAGGAAACCCGCCACAAAGCAAAGGTTAAAAGTGTTTCTTGCAGAAAGAAAACTTACGGCTACCATAGCGGAGCATTGGAGATTGAGTTTACAAACGGCAAACAGTACAAAGGCAGTAACCGTGTCGATTATTATATGAAAGCGTTTCACAGCAATATCTGTTCAAGACCGTCTTGTTATGATTGTAAATTCAAAACAAAACATCGCACGTCTGATCTGACTGTGTTCGACTGTTGGAATCCCGAACTTGTTGCATTAACTTCTGTAGTCGATAATGACAGAGGATTTTCAAACGTCATTGCCCATACAAAGAAGGGTGCAGAACTTCTTAAGAGTGTATCAGATACAAAACTATTTTCAGCAGATGCTGAGAAGATGTTTATGTTTACAGGTTCAATGGAATCGAAGTCGATTGAATACCCCGATGCAAGAAGTACGTTTTATAAAACGCTCAATCAGTCGGGCTTTACCGAATGTATGAGAAAATATGTGAAAGTAACCTTTGTTGATCGCTTGATTGAAAGTATAAAACCCATTGTTTACGGTATAAAACATCACAAAAGATAAGAACTTTAAGGATATATGAGTATGGATTTAATCAGTGTAATCATCCCTGTTTATAATGTAGAAAAGTATTTGCTTCGATGTGTAAGCAGTGTTTGTGAACAAACCCACAAAAATCTTGAGATTATTCTGGTTGATGACGGCTCTCCTGATAATTGTCCTCAGATGTGTGACCAACTCGCTCAGTCAGACAGTCGTATCAAGGTAATACATAAAGAAAACGGAGGTTTGGGTTTTGCGAGAAACTCAGGACTTGAAATCACAACGGGAAAGTATGTTACATTCATAGATTCCGATGATTGGATCAGTCCTGACCATATAGAAAACTTATATAACGTTGCGGTTAAAAATAATGCCGAGGCGGTTATCGGTGCCCATTCAAGCGTTGATACCGAAGGTAACGTTGTACCACAGCACCTGCTCCTTGCAGAGGGGGTGTACGAGGGAGAGAGCATCATAAATGATATACTGATACCTCTCATTGGTGCAGATGCCTCTTATCCGAGTGATATTCAGATTACTTCAAGTTCTTGTATGAATCTCTACAGTGTCGATACTATAAAGCGCGAGAAGTTGGAGTTTATCAGCGAGAGATACGCGGTTGCCGAAGATTTGTATTTTAACATCGACTTTTTTAGCCGATGTAAGCGTGTTGCTGCTGTTGACGAATCAGGTTATTTTTACTTCGAAAACAACTCGTCCATATCCAGAAAGTATAACCCCAAGAGGTTTGAGCGAACTCTTAATTTTTACCATAAAGTCAACGAGCAGGTTGCTCAGTACGGACTTAAAGATAAAGTTTCATTAAGAGTCGAGAGAAGTTTCCTTATGAAAACCCGTGTGGCTATCAGATTGATTGTTATTTCTGATTTGAAACTTTCGGAAAAATTAAGCGAAATCAAGTACATTCTGAATCACAAAGTTGTCTGCGATGTGATTTCAGAATATCCTATCGATAAATATATACCTTCCATGAGAGTTCTGATGAAACTTATGAAACGAAAGAACGTATCAGGCGTTTACTTTTTGATGTATATCAGAGAATCTGCCAAAAAGAACTCTTTTTTCACCAAAGCACTCAAGTCTGTAGGTATCGGAAGGTAAGCATTTCTTAGAAAGAGAAGATATAATAATGACCCCATCCTATAATAAAGATTTAGGAAAAATTTATATAAGAAAACGCACAACGCAGGAGTGGTTGGTTTTTCTTCTGTTCTGGCTTCCGTTTATGTTTGCATTTTCGACAGAAATTCTCGGACTACCTGATTTTCTGCGATTTGTTCAGGATGGAATTATCATTTTCCTATGTTTTGTGTTGGCTTTAAAAGGTCAGTTTTCTCTACACACCAAGGCAAAGCCTCTGCTGATATTTATAGCGATTTTCTTTACTTATGCACTTATCACTTATCTAATAAATTATCAGTCCCCGTTCTACTTTATATGGGGTGTCCGGAATAACTTCAGATTCTATCTTTCATTTTTGATATTTATAATGTATGTTACTCCGGATGATGCCTTCAGTTGGCTTAAAATACTCGATACCTTATACTGGGTAAATTTCTTTGTTTCACTTATACAGTTTTTCTTTTTAGATGTAAGGCAGGATTACCTCGGAGGAATCTTCGGATCTGTTGGCAGAACAAACGCGTACACACTTATCTTTTTCTGTATTGTAATATCAAAATCTTTGCTGTCTGCTTTTAACGGCACCGAGAAAACTTTTTACTGTATATTAAAGTGTATAGCATCTCTCGTTATAGCGGCTATGGCTGAGATGAAACTCTACTACTTTATCTTTATTTTTATCTTTATTGTTTCGTCCCTTTTTACCAAGTTTTCTATCAAAAAAGTAGTATTGCTTATCGTAGGTGTTGCGGGTGTCCTTTTAAGTTCGGTTTTACTTACAATGCTCTTTGGATTTGAAGACTTCCTGTCTTTTGACAATCTTTGGGAATATGCAACTAAGGCGAACTATTCCTCTGCGAATGACCTAAACAGATTCTCTGCGATTGCTACACTCTCCAAGGAGTTTATGCACAATCCGATAAGCACCTTATTTGGTTTGGGACTCGGTAACTGTGATTTATCCGACCTTGCTATATTTAACACTCCTTTTTACCAGAACTACGGATATCTTCATTATACTTGGTTTACTGCACCTATGGTGTTTATTGAAATGGGTACAGTCGGACTTATATTATATTTCTTCTTCTTTATATTCTGTTTGATATATTCTATTGTTCAGTTGAAAAAGGGAAGAGGTTATCAGCTTTTTAATCAGTTGGCTATAGTTTTGGCTCCTATCTGTATAATTATATCTTTCTATAATTCATCCTTAAGAATTGAGTCTGCATATATGCTGTACTTTATGCTCTCTCTGCCGTTTCTTGTCCACGAAGAGGATATTTCTGCAAAGAGTGATTAACTTTCGGAGAATAACAATATAGAAATTGTCTTTCATCAGATAATTTTTTACTACTCACATTGAGAACAGGTGATTAGATGAACGATGTTCAAAGTGTCGTTTTTGATATACTCAAGCAGTTTCTTGCTATCTGTGAAAAACTGAATCTCAGATATTATGTTGTTAACGGAAGCGCTTTGGGTGCTGTTAAATATAAGGGCTTTATCAAGTGGGACGACGATGTGGATGTTGCGATGCCCCGCGAAGATTATCAGGTGTTTTGTGAGAAAGCACAGGAGTTACTTCCCGATAATCTGTTTCTGCAGAACTACCGCACAGACCCTGCTTTCCCTCAGATTTATTCAAAAATCAGGAACTCAGACACTACTTTTATGGAACAAGGTTCAAAGCATCTCAAGATGAATCATGGATGTTATCTTGATATCTTTCCTCTCGATAACTATTCGGGTGATTTCAAGACTTTGGATAAAATTAAACTCAAAGTTCTTAATACACTCAGAGTATGTGCTTTCAATGACCTTCGCAGTAAAAAGGTTGTCATCCGTAATAAGATTCTGAGTTTTTTTGGATTTCACCGTAGAACTTCTGCTATAATCTCAAGAATCGAATCTATTTACATAAACAATAACCAAGACTGTGAGTATTGGTGTAACTACGGAGACCGCCAGTCTTTCGTAGGTGCTTTCCCGAAGAACTACTACGGCAATGGCGTCACAGTTTCATTTGAGGGTACAGATGTCTTGATACCCGAAAAGTATGATGAATATTTTACCGTTAAGTATGGCGACTGGCGACAGGAACCTCCCGAGGAAGAACAATGTACCCACCATACAACAGTACTTATCGACGTAAACAAACCTTATACAGAGTATATGTAACAAATAAAAAAACTGTTATAAAAAGATTTCTTTTTATAGCGTTTAATATAAATTTTATGATTGGAGGTTATAAAATGTTAAAAACACTTAGCAAGAAGTGTGTTTCACTATTGCTCGTTTTGTTGATGTTAGTGTCTGTGATGCCTTTCTCTGCATTTGCAGCAGAAACCACAGATACAACAGAAACTCACCAGCATACGGAACACACAGACGAAGAAGTTGATAAGTCAACTGAAGAGTCTGAGTTAAGTGAAGATCAACTGCTGGCCGCAACAGCTGCCTTGCAGGGAGCCAAGGCTCAGATGGACCTGATACTTAACACCTATTTGGGTGGTACAGTGTTGTCTGAAACTGAGATTCAGGATGCCTTTAGCAAACTGAACGGCGAAACCCTGTATGAAGCATGGCTGGATGCGGATGAGTATGCAGCGGGACTTGAAGATTTGAGCGAGGTAGAATTCGCTTTGCTTGAAATGTATCAAAGTTTCGAGACCTTTGCTTATTTCTACGACACTCTTTATCAGATGGCTTATCCGCCCATAATGCTCATAGCAAAGACTAATGAGGTTTTGGATGGAAAGATAAGCGTTACCGATAGCATTGGTAATGGTAGTTTATCCGGTGGCACAGTAACCATTCAAGCTAAAGGTAGTCTCCTTAGTAAGAAAACCAATAACATAACAATTACTAACGAAACTACTGATGTTGCTACACTGAGTTTTGATTACTCTGCTTCCAAATATAACTCATTTACTATTGCAGGTGCTTCTGCGGGTGCTTCCGGTACATATTCCGCATTGCTTAACCCCGGTGCATCTGTAACACTGTCGATTGTATCAAACAGCGGACTCAGTAACTTAACAGCTACTCTCACTCTGAGTAACTTCAGCCTTGTTGCTGCAGCTTCTTCATCAAACGTTACTGTGGAGTATGATAGTACTTTAGGTAGTGTTGCTGTTGACGGCGAGACAGTTGCTTCAGGTTCCGTTCAGGAAGTTGACCTTGTCACAGGTGCTACACTTGTTGCAACAGCTACAAGCGGTACAACTTTCCACGGTTGGGTAGATGGAGAGGGTATGATTCTTTCTACCAATGCTACCTATACAGTAACTCCTGCAAAGGATATGACTGTTAAGGCTGTGTTTATCGGTGCGGGTTCAGCTCCTCACTTTGCGCTTGGTTCAGCAACTCAGAAATCAAAGAGCACCGGTCTTCTCGGACTTTCAAAGCTTTACTACTACACAGTAAGTGCAAATTATATCTTTGATAATCTGAACGATGCTGCAAATGCAGCTGCATCAAGCAATTACAAATCAATCGTGCTTATGAACAGCGGTACACTTCCTGCCGGTGATTATACAATTCCCGCAGGTGTTACACTGCTCATTCCCTTTGATAGTGCAAACACAATGTATACAACCGAGGCAGTTGGTATTGAAGAACCTGCATCAAGTGCTGGTGGTTGGGTAACTCCTTATGCTTATCGTGAGTTAACTATGGCAAGTGGTGCTAACCTTATTATTAATGGTTCTATGAGCCTTTCAGGTAAGCACACATATGCACAGGGTAGTAAAATCCACGGCGGTTCTCCCACAGGTCCTACCGGTTTTGTGAGAATGTACGATGGAAGTTCTATAACTGTTAACAACGGTGGTGCTCTTTATTCATACGGATATATTTACGGCTCTGGTTCTGTAACAGCAAAGAGCGGTTCTGCTGTTTATGAAAACTTCCAGATTGCCGACTTCCGTGGCGGTACACAGTCTACAGATATGGATAACGGCGTATTCCCCATGTCACAGTACTATGTACAGAACATCGAAGTTCCTATGACACTTGAATATGGTGCAAAGGAATACAGCTATACTACTATCTTTATGTCAAGTTCTGAATTTGGTTCTGCTGTTGGCTTTATAGGTCCCAGCAATTCTATGTTCAATTTGACATCAGGTAGTGTAACAAAACGTTATGACGGTAACACTGACCGTCTTGTTGTAGACCTCAACGGTACTATGGATGTTTCTTCCGTTAGTTTGACCGTTGGCACAAGTTCTATTAACTCAAAGAATTATGAGCTTCCTGTTAACAATAACATTACAATTAATGTAAACAGCGGTAGCTCAATTAACATTAATCAAGATCTGGCATTACTACCTGGTTCTCAGATTTCTGTTGAACACGGTGCGACATGTACACTTGGAAAAGGATATAATGTTTATATCTATGACCTTGACCAGTGGGGTAGTTTCTGCGGCGCTGGTAATAAGCCTTTAATTCCTGTTCCTTATGCACCCGGCAAGAACTATACTCGTACAGAAGCTGACCTTGTTGATGCTGCAATCAAGGTTGACGGTGTTGTTGATGCAAGTACAGGTTATATTTATACAACAGCCGGTGGTGCTAATGTATACAGCACAGGTTCAGGTATTGCATATCTTCAGCCAGGTACACAGACAATTACTCACCAGTTGGTTCAGAATGTAGGTTATACCGAAATCCCCCTGACTTCTGCTAAACTGAAGAATGCTGATGGTACTTATGTTGAGTCAACAAAGACCAGCGGTACATATACATATACCGATGGCGTTTGGAATAAGGAGTGTAACCACGAGTATGTAAAAGAAGTTACTACTCCTGCAGCTTGTTTAACAGGCGGAATTGCAACATATACCTGTCCCTGCGGTGACAGTTATACAGAAGAGATTTCTGCTTTAGGTCATACTACAGTAATTGATGCAGCAGTAGCACCTACTTGTACAGAAACAGGTCTTACTGAAGGCTCACATTGTTCTGTATGTAATGAAGTTTTAGTTGCACAGGAAGTAGTTCCTGCTACAGGTCACACAAATGGACCTGATGCAAACTGTACTGATGCACAGACCTGTACCGTATGCGGTACAGAGCTTCAGGCAGCTCTCGGTCACGATTACGTAGGTACAGTTACAGATCCCGATTGTGAAAATCAGGGTTATACAACATACGTATGCTCACGTTGTGGAGACTCTTATGTTGATGATTATGTAGATGCACTCGGACACACCGAGGAGATTCTTCCCTCAAAAGAACCTAACTGTAATGATACAGGTCTTACCGAGGGTACCAAGTGTACCGTTTGTGGTAAGACTCTCGTTGCACAGGAAGTAATTCCTGCTTTAGGTCATACTACTGTAATAGACGCAGCAGTAGCACCTACTTGTACAGAAACAGGTCTTACAGAGGGTTCACATTGCGATGTTTGTGGTGAAACATTAGTAGCACAGGAAGTAGTTCCTGCTTTAGGTCATACTACAGTAGTTGATGATGCTGTGGCTCCTACTTGTACAGCTACAGGTCTTACAGAGGGCTCTCACTGCGGTGTTTGTGGTGAAACATTAGTAGCACAGACTATCGTTCCTGCTACAGGTCACACAAGCGGACCTGATGCAAACTGTACTGATGCACAGTCATGTACTGTTTGTGGTGCAGAACTCAACGCGGCTCTCGGTCACGATTACGTAGGTACAGTTACAAAGCCCGATTGTGAGAATAAGGGATATACAACATATATCTGCTCACGTTGTGGTGATACTTATGTTGATGACTATGTAGACGAACTCGGACACACCGAGGAAGTTGTTCCTGCTAAGGACGCTACTTGTACAGATACTGGTCTTACAGAAGGTAAGAAGTGCTCAGTTTGTGACAAGACACTTGTTGCACAGACAGTTATTCCTGTTAAGGGACATAGTCTTGGCACAGATGCTGACTGTACACATGCACAGACTTGTACCGTATGTGGTACAGAGCTTGATGCAGCTCTCGGCCACGATCATATAGGTACAGTAACAGCTCCCGATTGTGTAAATCAGGGCTATACAACATATATCTGCTCACGTTGTGGCGATACTTATGTTGATGACTATGTAGACGAACTCGGACATACCGAGGAAGTTGTTCCCGCTAAGGACGCTACTTGTACTCAGACCGGTCTTACAGAAGGTAAGGTTTGCTCAGTTTGTGGCGATGTACTCCTTGCACAGGAAGTTGTTTCAGCTAATGGTCATACACCCGTTACAGATGAAGCAGTTGCACCTACTTGCACAGATACAGGCCTTACAGAGGGTTCACACTGCTTAGTATGTAATGAAGTATTAGTTGCACAGGAAGTTGTTTCAGCTAATGGTCATACACCCGTTACAGATGAAGCAGTTGCTCCTACTTGTACAGATACAGGTCTTACAGAAGGTTCACACTGCTTAGTATGTAATGAAGTATTAGTTGCACAGGAAGTAGTTCCTGCTTTAGGTCACACTACAGTAGTTGATGATGCTGTGGCTCCTAATTGTACAGATACAGGACTTACAGAGGGCTCACACTGCTTAGTATGTAATGAAGTATTAGTTGCACAGGAAGTAGTTCCTGCTTTAGGTCACACTACAGTAGTTGATGATGCTGTGGCTCCTAATTGTACAGATACAGGACTTACAGAGGGCTCACACTGTTCAGTATGTAATGAAGTATTAGTCGCACAGGAAGTAGTTCCTGCTACAGGTCATGCTGAAGTTATTGACAGTGCAGTTGCTTCTACATGTACAAAGACAGGTCTTACACAGGGTTCACACTGCTCGGTTTGCGGTGAAACTCTTGTGGCACAGACAATCGTTCCCGTACTTCCTCACTCAGTAGTTATTGTACCCGGTGTAGATGCAACCTGTACCTCCACAGGTCTTACCGACGGTTCATACTGCTCTGTATGTGGTAATACCCTTGTTGAGCAGACTATTATTGGAATGACAGAACATTCACTGATTCACTATGAGGGTCAGGCTCCCACATATACCGATAACGGTTGGGAAGCATACGATTCTTGTGAGAATTGTGATTACTCCACATTTAAAATTATTCCTGCTTTAGGTGAAGCAGAAATTAAGACATACGAAGAATTTATCTACAATCTGGCTCTTCTCGAAGAGTTAGCAGCACTTTACATCCAGTCATATCCCGCAAAGGATCCCACAGGTCTTGTAATCGAGTACATCCGTACAGGTGTTGATCGTTACAATACTGCTTCATGGGGTATTATGGCAGGATACGAGGATGCAGACTTCGCTAAGTTCGTTAAGGAAACAGAGAACTCAATTAACAAGGAACTTAACGGAGAAGACCTCATTATGGTAACAGGTCTTAAGAACATCCATAACTTCGAATTACCCAATGGCGACTATGCTGACATTGGTCATATGTTCGGTACAATGGATATTACTTACCACAACAACTTCGGCGAGAATCACGCTGACGTTGCAGGTTGGGCAGGCGATATCGCTGACCTTATGACACTGGCTGACTATTATCGTCTCTCCGGTGATATTGAGGATATGGTTAAGGATGTTAATGACAAGTGTCTGTTTAAGTTTGTTGATGGATACAGTTCCTTCAGTCTTTCAGATATGTATGGCGACCTCGACGGTTACTATATTACTGAGAAACTTCAGGATACAGAGTACACATCATCAATCCTCACAGATATAATTAGTAACTACTTAACAGAAGACCTCACCGATGTCGATCGTGCGGACTTCTTCCTTAAGAACAGACTTGACGGCGTAAGCACACGCGCTCAGGTCAGAAATGCAGTTTATAATGCATACACAAGTAATAACGTAGTAACAACACTCGAAGGTACAAGAGATTACTTCTTAGATGATATCTCAGGTATCAGAAAGGCATGTTGTTACGCATTCGCTGATTATATCTGCCGCCTTGCAGGTGACTATGTAGATATAACAGAGAATCCTTATTATTCAAACTTCAGTTCAACAACATCAATTCTGGCTCCCGGTATTACACAGGAGATCAACTATGCTACTTCTGTAGACGGTAAGCAGATGGTATATTACCTTGCAACTGCTGACCTTACCAGAGATGATGTAAACATTTACGCAAACTATAATAACAATGACCCGAGTCAGGGTTGGGCGATGCAGAGAGTACTTGATCAGGCTAATGCTGCTCAGAACAAGTACGGCAACCCCGATAGCGAATACTACATTGAAAACTACAACGTAATCGCCAGTGTAAACGGCGACGGCTACAATATGGAAACCGGTAAGCCCGGCGGATTGCTTGTAATGAAAGGCGTTGAGTATTCTGCTGTTGACAAGGGCGGCTTCTTTGCAATTCTCAAGGATGGTACTGCATTAATCGGTACACAGGAAGAGTACGAAGCTAATAAGGATCAGATTCAGGAAGGTATCGGCGGCTTTGGTACCAGACTTGTTAAAGACGGCGAGATTTGTATCACAAGAACAGATAATTATTATTCCAGCCGAGCACCCAGAACTGCTGTTGGTATCACAAGAACCGGTAAGGTTGTATTCATGGTACTCGATGGTAGACAGGAGCCCTTCTCCTGCGGTGGTAGCATGGAAGAAATCGCACAGATCATGCGTGAAGCAGGTTGTGTTGAAGCTGTTAACCTCGACGGCGGCGGATCCTCTACATTCGTTGCAAAACAGGAGGGTGAAGAGGAACTCAGAGTAATGAACAGTCCCTCTGACGGCGCACCTCGTTCAGTAAGTACCTCACTTCTGATGGTATCTACTGCTCCCAGTTCAACAGCATTTGATCACGCTCGTCTTGATAGCGATTACAACTACTCCACAATCGGAACAGAAGTTCAGATTACTCCTGTTGGTATTAGCGCTACAGGTAATATCGCAGAACTCCCCGAGGGAACAACCTGGGCAGTTTCCGATAACAGATGGGCAACAATTTCTGAGGATGGCGTATTCACAGGCTTAAGAGCAGGTTCAGTTGATGTATTCCTGATGCTTGGCGATACAGTTATCGGTTCCAAGACAATGACGATTGTAACTCCTCAGAGCGTATACTTCACAAGAGATACTCTTGATGCAGTTTACGGAGAGAATGTAAATCTTCCCATCGCAGCACTTTATGATGGTAAGAGAGTAGCACTCAACCCCTCTGATGTTAACCTCACAATGGATTCACAGGCAGGTACAATCACAGGATTCAACTTTGTTCCTGAGGAAGCATCCGGTGTAAGAGTTGTCAGAATTACTGCTACACTGGCTACTGACGAATCTATTTCCGGTTCAATCGTTCTGAACCTGTATAAGCAGGGTGAGAACTCCTTTGACTTTGGTCAGGCTACAGGCGGCGACAGAATGCTCGCCTGGCACAGAGTTGTTTCTAACTCAATTACAACAGACGACGTAACATACACTGCAATTAAGACAGACGAGGATATGGTCACATCCTATACATTTGCTATGGATATGACTCAGATTCCGATTCCTTCAAAACTTGCAGACCTTACTTATATGCTTCCCGGTTCTGACATCGAGGGCGTTTCCGCTTGGGACTTCCTCCTTCAGCTTGCAGAACGTGTAAGCGTACTTACAGAAGTTACTCCTGTTCTTCAGTTCGATCCTGACGTAGTTGTCGATTATAGCGAACTTGAAATTATGACAGAGTTCTTCTCACTTACAAGCACAGAGTTTGACGAAGAGACAAATACTCTTACACTCAGACTGAACTGGATTGACCAGACTCAGGCTATCGATCCTACAACAGCTAATCCTCTCTGCCTTGTTAAGGGCGTTAAGATTACACCCAAGGATGACGCTGAGTGGGATGCTAAGAATCGTCTCAACATCGTTAATGCAGGTAATATCAGTTATGACATTTATCTCCGTGCAAATGCTCTGTATTCCTTCGCAAGTAAAGCAGAGAATCAGGAGATTTATGGACTCTTACCCTTCGTTAATCCCGACATTCCTTCAGAGAGTGGTGCATACTTCCACGATGTTTACAAGCAGTTCGAGGAATCTTACACACTTGTAAATTCACTCAAGAATGGTTGGTACAATGAAGAAGGCGGTTTCGCATACTATATCGAAGGCGAGAAGTGCTACGGTATAACAGAGGTTGAAGGTTATTACTACGACTTCGGTGAAAACGGCATTAACATTGGTCAGACCAAGTACACAGGTCTCTTCTGTAATGAAGAAACAGGAACATATCATTATGCACAGTCTGGCCTGCTTAAGACTGGTTGGCATATGATTGATGGTTCATGGCACTACTTCCGTTCCAATAAGGCTGCTGTTTCAGGCAGAGCCAAGGTTGGCGGTATCTACTATGATTTCGACGAAACAGGTAAGATTCTCAGCGGTGCTTGGATCTATACAATCAGCGGAGATCTCCGTTATTACTACGGACCTTCCTACTACACATCCCATTGGCAGAACATTGATGGCGATTGGTACTACTTCAAGAACGGTAACCGTTTAACAGGTTATGCTGAAGTCAGAAACCGTGAGACATCCTCTATTTATGAATGGCACGACTTTGGCGAAGATGGTAAGGACAGAGGTATTATTCCTGACGGTGTAATCGAACTTAACGGAGTTCTTTACAACCTTAAGGATGGTAAACATCAGCACGGCCTTACAAAGGTTGGCGAAGACTACTACTTCTTCTCATATTCCGGCGGCGTAGTTAAGAATCAGAAATATTACGCTTACAAGACAAACTGTGATCTGCCCATTGGCAATTATGTATTTGATGAGCAGGGTAGAATGCAGCGCGGTGTAATCGAAGAAAACGGCGAACTCGTTTATTATGAAAACGGTGTAACCGGAACTTGCGGTCTTATCGAGCTTGATGGCGACTACTACTACGTATACTGGGGTGGCGTTGTTCTCACTGGTAAGCAGTATGTAACAAGAACTTACTGTGATCTGCCTGTAGGTAACTACGAGTTCGGTGAAGACGGCAAGATGCTTCAGGGCGTAGTAGAGAAAGAAGACGGCCTCTATTACTACGAGAACGGCGTAACAGGTACATGCGGACTTATCAACTGGAACGGCGACTACTACTTCGTAAACTGGGGTGGCGTCGTTATGACAGGTAAACAGTATGTAACAAGAACAGCCTGTGATCTGCCCGTAGGTAACTACGAATTCGGCGAAGACGGCAAGATGCTCCAGGGCATGGTTGAGAAGGACGGCGTAATGTATTATTACGAAAACGGTGTAACCGGAGCATACGGCCTTATCAACTACGAAGGCGACTACTACTATGTATACTGGGGTGGCGTAATCAAGACCTCAGGTAAGTATTACATCTCCACATCTCACTGTGACCTGCCCGCAGGTAACTATGAGTTTGGCGAAGACGGTAAGATTCTTAACGGTTTTGTTGAGGTTGATGGTGTTAAGTGCTACTATAAGAACGGTGTAACCGCTGATATGGGACTTACACTTATTGATGGCGACTACTACTACGTATACTGGGGTGGCGTAATCAAGACAGGTAAACAGTATGTTACCAGAACAAACTGTGACCTGCCCGTAGGCAACTACGAATTCGGTGAAGACGGTAAACTCCTCAATGGTTTCGTTGAGAAGGAAGACGGCCTCTACTACTATGTTAACGGTAGAACCGATCGTCTTGGTCTGATTCGAATCGATGGTTACTTCTACTATGTAAATTACGGCGGTAAACTTGTGACTGATCAGTCATTCTACGTTGTAATTACAAACGATCTTGTGATTGAGAAAGAATACAAATTCAATGAACTCGGTCAGATTATCGGATAATTAATTTAGTCAGCACCTTCCGACGCATTTATTGTGTCGGAAGGTGCACTTTAAAGAGGATAACAATGCAAATTAAAAGTAAGATTATTAACAATGCAAAATGGATAATTGTCTGCAGGGTAATTCAGGCAATACTGCAACTTGTTGTAGGTATGCTCTGTGCAAGATATCTCGGCCCTGCAAATTACGGTATAATCAATTATGCATCATCTGTTGTTGCTTTTGTTTTACCTCTTATGCAACTTGGACTACAGGCTACTTTGGTTCAGGAGTTTATCGAGAACCCTCAGCGAGAGGGTAAGATTATGGGTACGGCACTTGTGCTTGACCTTATATCCAGTGTCGCTTGTGTTATCCTTGTTGGTGCTTTTGTATCAATCGCAAATTTCAGAGAAACGGAAACAATTATCGTCTGTATTATATACAGTTTTTCTCTTATCTTCCGCGCATTTGAACTTTTTCAGTATTGGTTTCAGTACAAACTCTTATCTAAGTTCCCCTCTATAGTAATGCTTTGTGCATACCTGGTTGTTTCCTTGTATCGCATCTTTTTGCTTATTACATCAAAAAGTATCTTTTGGTTTGCTGTAGTCAATTCCTTAGACTACGGACTTATCGGACTAGCACTTGTGATTATTTATCGCAAGTTATCCGATCAGCGACTTTCATTTTCTTTCAGTTTAGTTGGATCGCTGTTATCAAGAAGTAAATATTACATTCTTTCTTCGATGATGGTCACGCTCTTTCATAACACAGACCATATTATGCTTAAACTGATTTCCGGCGATGAGGAAAACGGCTTTTATACTGCCGCTATAACCTCAGCCGCAGTGTTACAGTTTGTTTACACTGCAATTGTGGACTCTATGCGTCCTGTGATTCTTTCCTGCAAGAAGGAAGGTTCTCCCGACTACGAAAAAAACATCTCAAGACTTTACTGTGTCACTACCTATATGGGACTGATACAGGCTCTTGGATTTACTATATTTGCTAAACTAATAATCTGGATATTGTATGGGGAAGCGTATTTCCCATCAATTTCCGTCTTGCAAATTCTCGTATGGTATATCGCATTTTCATATATGGGTACTGTTCGAAATATATGGATCCTCGCTGAGGGTAAACAAAGTATCCTCTGGAAAATCAACCTTACGGGAGCGCTTCTGAACATTATTGTCAATGCGTTTTTGATACCTGTATGGGGAGCAATCGGTGCCGCTGTTGCTTCTCTTGCAACTCAGATATTCTCTAACTTTATTTTAGGATTTATTATTAAACCTCTGAGAGAGAATAATCGTTTGCTTATTAAGGGATTCAATCCCAAATTATTACTCGATGTTATTAAAAAATGATATATTGATTGATTTATGAAAAGGGTGGGAAAATATGTCTATACTTATTACCGGTGGAGCAGGATTTATTGGTAGTCATACCTGTGTTGAGATGCTAAATGCTGGCTTTGATGTTGTCGTTATCGATAATCTTTCAAACAGCAGTTTCGAATCAATTAAAAGGGTAGAGGTTATTACAGGAAAAAGCATCAGATTCTATGAGGGTGACGTCAGAGACTTGTCTGTACTCGATAAAATATTCTCTGAAAACACCATTGACGCGGTTATCCATTTCGCAGGATACAAAGCCGTTGGCGAATCTGTTGCGAAACCTGTGATGTATTACGAGAATAACATTCTCAACACTATCTCACTGCTTGAGGCTATGAAGAAAGCAGATGTTAAAAGAATTGTTTTCTCATCTTCTGCTACCGTTTACGGTGCAAATAACATATCTCCTTTAACTGAGGAGATGCCCTTGTCTGCAATTAACCCCTATGGCAGAACAAAACTCTTTATAGAGGAGATTCTCAGAGACGTATTTGTTTCTGACAATACCTGGAGCATCGCACTACTGCGTTATTTCAATCCCATCGGCGCTCACGTAAGCGGTACGATAGGTGAATCTCCTAAGGGTATTCCCAATAATCTGATGCCCTATATCTCTCAGGTTGCAGTCGGCAAACTCAAGTGTCTGAGTGTATTCGGTAACGATTATAAGACAGCAGACGGTACAGGCTCACGCGACTATATCCACGTAGTAGATTTGGCAAAAGGTCATGTTAAGGCTATCGAGTGGGCGCTTAAGACCACAGGTTGCGAAGCCTTTAACTTAGGTACCGGAAAAGGTACTACCGTGCTTGAACTTCGTGATGCCTTTGTAAGAGTTTCGGGCGTTGATGTGCCTTATGTTATCGCTCCACGAAGACCGGGTGACTCCGACGAAGTTTATGCCAAAGCGGACAAGGCAAAGGAAATTCTCGGTTGGGAAGCAGAACTTGGTATTGACGATATGTGTCGTGATACCTGGCGTTGGCAGAAAAACAACCCCTACGGCTACGATAACCAATAAAAAAGAGGACTTATCTTTTTAGGATAAGTCCTCTTTTGTTATTTACTTTTTAGGAAAGCATTTTTTATCAAAAGACGGGTTGAAAGCATAGAAGTTCTTTTCGTCAAGTTTATCGGTGAGAAGTCTGAGATTCTCGCCAAACCGCTGATAATGAACAATCTCGCGTTCTCTCAGGAATCGTATCGGGTCTATAACATCGGGATCGTCGCAATATCTCAGTATATTGTCGTAGGTCGTTCTTGCTTTCTGTTCTGCTGCCATATCTTCGTGCAGGTCAGTTATCGGATCGCCCTTAACCTGAATATATGCTGCGTTAAAAGGTACACCTGCGGCGGAGTTAGGATATACACCTGTTGTGTGGTCAACGAAGTATGAGTCGAATCCCGCTGCCTTAATCTGTTCTTCGTTAAGGTTCTTTGTAAGCTGATACACTATTGTACCGATCATCTCAAGATGGGAAAGTTCCTCGACGCCAATGTCGTTTAGTGTTGCCCGAAGTTCAGGCATCGGCATAGAGAATCTCTGACTAAGGTATCTCAGCGACGCTGCAAGTTCTCCGTCGGGACCGCCGTACTGAGTGATAATAATCTGTGCGAGTTTCGGGTTAGTCTGTTTGATTTTTATGGGATACTGTAATCTTTTTTCGTATGCAAACATTGGACTTTATTCTCCTTCCCAGGGCCAAGGGTCGTTAACCCAGGTCCATTTTTTACTGTTGTTGTTTTTCTTGGTGAGCAGTCCGTATTTGCTCTCGTACTCTTCCTTGAGAGGTCGCAGTTTTCTCTCGTATTCCTCGATTTTGGCGATAATCTCCTGATCCTTCGGATGTGTATCGAGGAAAAGTCTGTACTCGTGTATGGCAAAAGCATAGGTTGAAATTTTGCGAAGAAGTATCTCTCTGTCCGTCATTTTCTTCCACCTCTGCATTTTCCACCATACCAGGGTTTATCGAGGCAGGGAAACATAGTTCCTGCCTCAAATCCTCTTAAGGCAGTGTAGGTTTTTGCGCCATTTGGCTGAAACGGAACATAAGCCATTGCTTCCACGGTGTTTTCGGGGAGCGCACTTATGCCGTAGGAATTCATTGTTTCTTTTATTAAATCCATAGATTTCTCCTTTCACAAGTTTAAGCAAGTGCTTCTTGCCTGTGGCTTGTATTACATTTTATGAAATAATTTATTTATTGTGAATTATCTTATATTCTCTTTTTGCCGAAATTATTAACCAAATGTTGTACTTAATAATTGTTGTATATGCTAATTGAATTTACGAGTTCGCTTTTGTATAATTATAGTGATATAGCAGGGTATACCTGTATTTTGAACGGAGGTTTTCTATATGAAATCTAAGAGAATCATAAGTATGCTTCTTGCGATGTTAATGCTTATAAGTTGTGCAGTTGTAGCAAACTTTACAGCAGCCGCAGAAGATACACCCGAGGTTTTTTCAGAGGAAGTTTCCTCTGATAAGTACAACCTGGGTTATACCGCAAACGATGGTCTTATTCTTCAGGCTTGGAACTGGTCTTACAAGGAAGTTGAGAGAAATCTCGAGGCTATTGCCAAGGCGGGTTACACTACAATTCAGATATCTCCTCCCACAGAGCTTAAGGAAGCTACTGTAGGTGTCAAGGTGTTACAACAGGCCAACGACAACGGTTGGTGGATGATGTACCAGCCTGCTGCTTATGAACTCAATCAGAGCAAAGATAACGTTCTTGGTACAAAAGACGAACTTATCAGTATGATTGACGCTGCTCACGAATTAGGCCTTTTCGTAATCGCCGATGCGGTTATCAACCACCTTGGTAACTCCGAAACAGCAGACTATAAGATTGACGCTAATGCTCTGCCTGCTGATGCAAATGCAGTAGATTACCTTTGCGAGAGAGCATGGGAGTTTGAGAGTTCAAGAGCAATTATCGACGCAGGTGCTTTCCACTATCCCTATGATAACTGTGTATATAATGATACAGGTGCTTTTGACTGTACTCAGAATGCAGTATCACTTCTGCCCGACCTGGATACAAGTTCACCCGTAGTTCAGGAGATTATTCTCGATTACTGGCAGGAGTGTGTCGATGCAGGTATTGACGGCTTCCGTATTGACGCTGCAAAGCATATTGAAACAAAGTATGACGGAAAGTACGCATCCGATTTCTGGGATGTTCTTATGTACGACGGCATAAACGATAAACTCGGTATCTATCCCTATGCAAAAGAGAAGTACGGCAAAGACCTTTATATGTACGGCGAGATTCTCAATACCGTATCTACAGAGCGTTCTTTCTCCTGGTATCTTGAGTATATGAATATCACCAACTCAACTGCATTCTATGCAATCTGTGATGCAGTTAATGGTGGTTTGGCAGAGAATGCTGTTCCCAAGTCTTTTAACAACGGTATGACAAGCAAAACAGCGATTCTTTGGGACGAGTCCCACGATACATATATGGATGGCTGTAAGTCAGGCGCTGTTCCCAGTGTTAATAATCTTACCAAGAGATGGGCTTGTATGGCATCCCGTGCTGACGTAGTTTCTATGTATCTTGCACGTCCTACAAACACACCTTCAGAGATTTATAACCTCGACCTCGGTGTTGCATACGATACTGCTTGGGATGATAAGGCAACTGTTGAAATCAACAAGTTCCACAATCACTTCCAAGGCTCAGGCGAAGAAGTATCCAGTTATGGAAATATTGCTGTAATTGAACGCGCTGACTCTGGTGTTGTTCTTGTTAACTGCAAAGGCAACGACGTTAAGGTAGATATTCCTGTAACAAATCTCTTGGATGGAACATACGTTGACCAGATTACCGGTAATACATTTGTTTGTGAATACGGTTATATCAAGGGCGAAATCGGTGCAGACGGCGTAGCTGTTATTTACAATCCCGAGACTCCCGTTCTGGCTGCTTCCAAAGAAACAGGTAATTTTACAACTGATACAGTAACAGTTGATATCGTATCCAACGGTTCCTCTCAGGCAACATACTCCGTAAACGGCGCAGAGCCTGTTCCTTTCTCAGGTAGAGTAACTTTGGAAATGGCGCCTGTTGACACAGTAACCGGTGAAGATGTAATTGGTATTATCGGTGACGTAGACGACGATGGAGTTGTTAATATCAAGGACGCAACCTTAATTCAGAAGTATATTGCAAGCCTTGTAGAGATTGAAGAATATCAGTGCATACTCGCTAACGTTATAGAAGATTACGACGAAGCGGATCTTCCCAACGTTAATATCAAGGACGCTACTGCAATTCAGAAGCACATCGCTGGTCTTGACAGCGGAAGCGATATGATTGGCGAGACTTTG
Organism: Ruminococcus sp.; assembly: GCA_045603105.1. Taxonomy (GTDB): domain Bacteria; phylum Bacillota; class Clostridia; order Oscillospirales; family Acutalibacteraceae; genus Ruminococcoides. The sequence goes on along the minus strand of JAZULM010000038.1, from coordinate 7,348 downwards.
GGCGAAGAGTCTTCATTACCCGTTGTTTCTCTTATTCTCGAAGACGATCATCAGATGATCTGCTACGATTACTATCAGGTTTCCAAGGAAGATGTTATCACTGTTAAGTTCGATAACTCAACAACACAGTGGTCCAACGTTTACTGCTATGTATTCGATGATTCAATGGGTACAGAGAATAACGCATGGCCCGGAATCCTTATGACAGAACTCGAGAACGATATCTGGTATTATGAATTGCCCGATGATATGATGAATCCTACAGTTATCTTCTGTGATAACGTTCTCGGTACAGGTCAGCAGACTAAAGATCTTCCTACAATCAATCCCGATACCCTTGAGCCTTTAAGCAACGAATTTATCTATAGCGGTGAGAAGTGGTACTCAGTTGCTGATGACGGCAGTTATAAGGAAATAGCACAGAGAATATCCGCATACTACATTGTGTTTACCGACGTATATGGTTGGAAGACCAAGAATGCTGAGAAGATCAGATGTTATGCTACAGGTGGCGGTTCTTCAATGACATCTCCCGGTGAGATTATGGAGTACCTCGGTACTGACGAAAACGGTCACGACCAGTATTATATCTATATAGACAGAGGAAGCACCACAGTTAAATTCTTCTGTACTAATAAGAGTAATATCCTGAGAGAAACTGCCGATATGACTGTATCGGGTAATTGCGGATATTATCCTCTTGCTGCTATGGGCGGTCCTGCCTGCGGAACATTCGAAGTTACTATTCCTACAGAATAAGGTATAGAAAACTTTAGACTGTAATATTAGATCCGACCTCCCATATACGGAGGTCGGATTTTTACTTGAACTTATTTTCAGAACTTTTTCAATAGCGTTTCATATATTTATCACTTTGTGGATATAGTATATTAGTAATCTTTTAGTAGTTTTTTAGTGGAGGTATATATGACAGATAATCCATACGAAAACACATTTTTTAATCAAGAAGACGGAGACAGCGGGGAAAATAATCAGAACATACCAACCGAAACTGACATTTTGCCCGATTTTGAGGTATCGGGTACATCTGATTCTGATGCTCCCCAAAATAACGAGGGAGACGTAAGTTCCTGTGAATGGTATGGCGGAAACGTTGTTTCCAACATTCCTGCTCCGACAGAATCTTCTCCTCCGTATTCACCCTCTACATCTGTCTTTGAGTCACAAAATAAGAGGATAAACATAGCGGACAAGCGTACTCCCGTAGCGCTATTACTTGTTGTATGCATTTTGGTTTCTTTAGTAACGGGTGCTTTGGGTGCATATCTTGTAAACAGACAATATAAGGACAAAACTCCTTCCTCTGACTCAGGGCTTACCATCAATCAGATTTCACCCGAGTACTCAGACGATGGATATAACGAGAATTCAGATTTGTCCACAGTAGCCATTGTAGATAAAACCGCTGACAGTGTGGTTGAGATCATAACCGAATATGTTCAGACAGGTATATTTTCTCAGCAGTATATTCAGTCGGGTGCAGGCTCGGGCGTGATCATTGACGATTCGGGATATATTGTAACGAATCACCACGTAATAGAAAAAGCACAGAAGATCACCGTTACATTACGTACAGGTGAGAGTTTTGATGCTAAACTTATCGGATCTGATGCTCAGATGGATCTCGCTTTACTTAAAATAGAGGCAGATAACTTAACGGCTGCAGTATTTGGCAATAGTGATAACCTCAGAGTAGGACAGAAAACAGTTGCAATCGGCAACCCCTTAGGTCAGCTCGGCGGAACGGTTACGGAGGGTGTACTCAGCGCTCTTGACAGAGATGTTGTAGTTGATAATCAGAGTATGCGACTGCTCCAGACCGACACAGCCATCAATCCCGGTAACTCAGGAGGAGGACTCTTTGACGGAAAAGGAAATCTTATCGGTGTTATCGTGGCTAAATCATCAGGCTCAGAGGTAGAGGGACTTGGTTTTGCGATTCCCGTAAACGATGCTATCGACGTTATCTCTGACCTTATGGACTACGGCTACGTCAGAGGCAGAGTTGACCTCGGAATGGAGTTTTTGGACGTTTCTTCCATACAAGTTGCCTGGATGTACGGACTTGGCGAGTTAGGTTGCTATGTATATACAGTTGACGATAACAGCAACTCGTCAACTGCAGGCTTTAAGTCAGGCGACCTCGTGCTTAAAATTGACGACACCGAGATTAACTCAACCGAGGATATTGAGGCTTTGATTCAGGATAAGAATGTAGGGGACACAGTTGTATTTACAATTAAACGAGGGAACTCGACGGGTGAAATAAGCCTTACACTTGAGGAATATAAACCCGATGCTGTGATTACTCCCGGTGATGACGGTGACGATTCCATAATCTGGCACTAAATAATAGAGGCTGTCTTTTACGACAGCCTTTATTTTTTTACTTGAAAAAATAATTCGTTATGATATAATATATTCAGGATAATTATCCTGAAATAGCGAAACATAATTAAATAAAACACGATTCGGCACCTTTTGGTGCAACCGAGCGTCAGTAGTTATTTATCTGACGTCAGGGGGTAGGGGAAGTATGGTGAGAATCCATCGCAACAGCCATTACCGTATATGCTTTCAGCACAAGTCGGAATGCCTATCGTATCGTGAATCCGTAAATGGTCCTCGGGCAAAGAGGAGGGGCAGGATATACTGAATAAAACAGTATTGTCATCAGTCGCACTCTCCTTGGAGGGTGCGTTTGCTTTTGTTTATGAATGTTCCGAAAGAGAAGAGGAATTTTTATGAAAACAAGAAAGAAAACAAATCTACTAAGAACTTTTATCTGTGTGACTATGTGTGTGCTGATGCTACTTAGTATGTCTGCGTGTAGAGAACAGGACGCTAACGATGAATACGCCGAAATTTTTGCAAACGCTACATACAAAGAGGATACAAGCATCGGAGAGGGCGAAACGTCATTTCCTTTTGAAGTAACAGTTGGCACCCATACTGTAAAATTTGAGGTAAGAACAGATAAAGAAACAGTTGGCGAAGCGCTTCTTGACTGTGGGCTTATCTCAGGCGACGAGGGTGACTTCGGGCTTTACGTCAAGACAGTCAACGGTATTCTTGCCGACTACGACATTGATGCATCTTACTGGGCATTTTACGAAAACGGCGAATATGCCATGTCGGGTGTGGACCTGACAACTATCACTTCGGGAGTAACTTATGCTTTTGTTTATTCAAAGTAACAGAGAGTCAACAGAAAGCACCAAGCAAAACATAAATACCAAAAAACAAAAAGCAGGACTTACAATTTTCGAAATGTCCCTTTTTGCTATGTTTGGTGCATTGATGTTCTCGTCAAAGATACTTATGGAGTTTCTCCCGAATATACACCTTATCGGGATGTTCACCATACTGTTTACGGTTGTCTACAGATACAAGGCTTTGATACCCATATATATTTTCGTGTTTCTAAGCGGAGCGTTTTACGGCTTCAACGTATGGTGGGTGCCGTATCTGTATATCTGGACGGTTCTGTGGGCTGTAGCAATGCTTATTCCTCGGAATATATCCCCTAAATGGATGTTGATTATCTATCCGCTTATTTGCTCATTACACGGTTTTTTGTATGGTATCTTGTATGCGCCTGCTCAAGCGATAATGTTCGGGCTTGACTTTCGCGAGACTATAGCGTGGATAATATCGGGGGTACCTTTTGATGTTATTCACGGTATCTCTAATCTCATTGCAGGACTGCTGATATATCCCTTATCACTTCTACTTCGCAAACTCACAAAATATAATTATCGTAATACAAAATAAAAACAGGAGCGGTCATAGGACTGCTCCTGTTTATTTTATGCTGGTGCGCTTTCTATTACGGAGATAATCATTACACTGCTTGCCATATCATCCGTTACAACGTCTCTGATTTGAACGGCTATTTTGTAATCTTTAATCTCACTGAATCTTTCAACCGAGAGGGTATTCTTTTTGCTGAAATCTTGTTTGAGTTCACCGTCTATATAAAAGGCGTACTCATAAACTCCCGAGCCTTTCATACCTTCAGCGGTAAACACAATATTATCATCGTAATTGGTAATTTCAGTACCGAAATAATTGTGGTAGAAGTTCTTTACGTCAACCAAGTTATCATCCTCATAGGACTGTGTAACTACATAGTTTTCTATAGAGGCAACGTCAAATACTCCGTACTCCTTAAATCCGTTGTATACAACCGCAGTAACCGTATATTCATCTGCAGAAGAGAAGGTGTAGGTGAATGAGCTTTCCTCGGTAACCTCCGTAATTGCCTCGCCATTTATATAGAACTGATATGTCAGAGGCTCAGGCTCACCTTCGGCTAAAGCGGTAAAGGTAACAGGAACCCCCACATAAGTGCTGCCGGATTCATATTCGGGCAATAGCTGAAGCATTTTTACATTATCAAGAATATATTCCGGTGTGTTGAAGGAGTCGATAATGTCAGCACACTTTTTCTGAATCATTGTGGCATCCTTAACGGTAACAACTCCGTCACCGTCAACGTCAGCCGCTTCAAGCTGTTTAATATTAAGACTAACTATTTCCGCAATATATTTTTGAATTAATGTTGCATCCTTTACAGTAACTCCGCCGTCACAGTCCACATCTCCGTAGTAATGACCTGCAACAACTGCGGATGTGCTGAATACGCCGATTAATAAAATCAACATCGCAGTTATTACAGAAAGAATAGATTTAATGGCTCTCATAGTATAACCTCCTTGTTTATTATATTAAATATTTTGTTAGTCTAACAACACAACACTTCCGTTATCAAATTCAGTTAAAGTATTGTTTGCGTAGTTTTGAATGTCAGTTACATCTAAGGTGTTCACATTGCCATCGCCATTAACATCTGCTACTATTAACTCTTCATATGATAGGGTGATAAGTCCTGCAATGTGTTTTTGAATTTCCTTTGCATCGCTATTATCGATATTCGTATCGTTATTGATATCTCCAACTATACCAAGTTTAAAGCTATATGTCATGGTTTTACTTGAAATTGTAACATCGTTTGTGTTTAGTACAATTGTCTTGCCAGTTCCATCAATTAGTTCGAGCTCTTTTAAGATAGTAGAGCCGGTGTTTGAATGGTCAGAAATACTGATATAGCAATTACTTCTCTCTGTATCTAGAGCATATAAGTCGCCAAGGTCAAATATAAATGTGGCATCTTCAGATGATGCTCCGGTTCCGCTAAAGTTTATTTTTGTAGAAGAAGTGTTTTGCAATAGCATTGTTGACATTGTTGTGGAAGGCGTTGTTGAATTTGGCTCCGATACCCCTAACATAAGTTTTATCTGTGTTCGGTCATTGTGATTTAATTTAACCTTAACTAAAACATCTCTCGGATATTCCTTCACACTTATTGCATAATAACCATAATCGGAAAAGATAGCCTTTCTGTTTTCGTAGTTTTGTGCTTCTGCGTTTGATATGTTATTTAGGGCATCATACATAACCCAAATAAAGCCGTTGTTTTTCCAATTATTTCCATGAGAGTTAACTACTTTGAATGCACCACGCTCAAAATTCTGAATCGAACCATTACCATTCAAATCATATGTTATATTATCATTATATCCTACGATAGCCATGGCATGACCTTGTCTACCGGCAGTCACATTATCTGAGCCGATACACACATATTGTCCATTTAACGTTGTGTTATTCTGATTTGAAAGTGTGTCATAAATCCAATCAGAGTTGTTATCTCCAAAATCGGTATCGATAGTTAGAATAAGTCCAGATGATAGAAGAGTTTTCATATTATCTAAGCAACTTGAATTGTAAGAGGTTATTGGCGTGTCTACGGCATCAATATCCGCAAATTCGAGATGTTGATAAGTAAATACACGATATTTTAATGCGTTTGTTAAAGCACTTTCATTTAAATACCATTGTGTATACTCATTAACTAAGTCACTAGAGGTTAAGTATTCATTGGTCGGAGTGAATTCTGAATATCTAACGGCACCATTACTTGCCAAAACCTTATATACATTACTAAAGCTTGAGCCACCATTATTATTGTTGTTCTTTGCAATATTATGTACCCATCTAGGGGAAAATAGATTATAATTATTACTGATATCTAGGTTATATTGACTTGCAACTTGATAACCAAATTGATAATATACACAAGCCCATGATGTGCAATTTCCAACAGTACGTTGACTTTTAACTTCTGGAAAATAAATACTTTGACTTAGGTCTATGGATGATACATATGTTCTCGTTTGTATTTGTGGTAAGAGAGAGGATTCGCTATCGGGAATTCGTTCGCTATTGTCTTCAGGGTTATTGTAAATGAATTCACAGGACGAATTGAGTAAATTAGCTGTCTCATTGCTTATGTCTGAGTCATTAGCAGTTACAACGAAAGGTATATTAAAAGCATATATTATGGATAGAATAATAGAAATTTATAATTTAGTTTTATTCATAATAATTCTCCTTTTATATAAAACAAAGAGCCAGAAATTGCGAATTGTGTTTGAGACATTTAATATTTGTACATTGGAAACACCATCCTATAAAATAATATTAAAACATTAAATTTAATAAATTGATTTTCTATAAATGAGCAAAATAAACATAATTACATCATAATCTTACCTGTCAATTATATATTATCACATACAACATATACTGTCAATATCATTCTTAGTACAAAATATCAATATATAAAAACTTGTATTTTCTCATTTGTTTTATGTTTATAGTAAGTTTTTTGATAATATATCTTACATTATAATTAAAACCGCCCTCAAGGGCGGTTTTAATTAAACTTATTCGTTTGATTTTTGCCTATATACTGAGCAATAATTGCAAAGTTAAAATCCTAAATGTTGCGACAAGAATAATATAATCATCATTAAGATAGTATGCAAAATATTGATTAATTATCTTCTGTAGACTCAGACTATGCCTCGTTGTGTTCTTTTTCCTCAAGAGCCTTGAGAATCATATTGGCACACATATATACGTTTCCTCCGCCAAGAGTTAATACAAGGTCGCCTGCTTCGGCGGCGTTTTTGATATACTCCGTAATATCCTCAAAGGTGTCAATACACTTTGCACCCTTAATCTTTTCGCCCAAATCAGTAGATTTAATATTATAGGTGTTGACTTCTCTTACTGCAAGAATCTCAGAAATTATTGTCTCGTCGGGAATAGACAGCGCTTTTGCAAAGTCATCAAGCAAAATAGCGGTTCGTGAGAAAGTATGAGGCTGGAACACAGCGTAAACTTTGTTGAATCCCATATTCATAGCAGAAGTCAAAACTGCAGAAAGTTCTGTGGGATGATGTGCAAAGTCGTCTGC
>JAZULM010000037.1:0-1968 GCA_045603105.1 Ruminococcus sp. | reverse complement strand
CACAAGCAGTACACATAATAAAAGTGCGATTAAAGTCTTTATATTTTTCATATTAACTCCTCATTTTATAATTCCAAATCGGACCTCAAAAATCCGCTCACATATAATATACAACAAAACTTTACCTTTTTCAACAATATTCGAGAATTAAGAATACATTAGGTCGATGTAAAAATACTTAATCAATGATAAAAATTTTTTATTCAAAAGTGCTTGACAACCATATATATTAGTGGTATTATATATTCGAAGTATTGGTATAGGAGGTGAATCTGAAATGAAATACGTAGCACCTGAGATGAACATCGTTATGTTCGAGGCTGAGGAAGTTATCGTTGCTTCTAACGTTACAACAACAACATCATCTTCTGATGACGTTCTTGGTGGCGACGAGCTCTAATTTCTGATTATTAATAATCGAATGAAAAAGAGGCGCCTATGGGCGCTTCTTTTTTTTATAATAAATTAGTATGACAAACCCCCGACAGACAGGAGTCTGTCGGGGGTTTTTAGGTTGTGATTAAACTAAATATGATTACTAAAAATCATCTTAGTATAAACTACTAACAAGATATCAGTTATCAGTCTCTGTAAATCTCAATCTCGTCGGAGTACTTAGTATGCTGTACACCGTTTGCATCCTTGTAGATAACATATGACTTACCAATCCAAGTCTGACCTGCTGCTACATTAGATGTCTTGTTTGCACTGTATGCAAATGTAGGATGTCCGTCGAGTGCAGCGGGTGAATAAGTTGTCATATTTGCAAGACCGCTACCAACATAGAATTTATCTGCATCATAGTAATCCTTGTTGATAAAGAGGAGACCTGCATCTACATACTCGAAATCACTTGCTTCGGGAACGCTCCAGTTGAAGTAGAACTGTACGCCCTTAGTAATGTTGGAGTTAGAAGTACCAGTAATGTCAATAATTACTTCATACTCAATCTCTGTAGCTGAATCAACGTATACAGCTGTGATTTCTGTATCCTCACCGGGATAGAACTTGTATTCTACATCATAGCTTACGATTTTGCCATCCTGGTTTGTCCAATATGCAAACTTCTGACCTGCAGGAGCTGCATTAGCAGTTGCTGTTACTGCGTAGAATGCATAGATCTGACCCTTATCATTAACCTTGGAAGGAGCAACTGTACCGTTGTTTGCAATAACGTTAACAAACAGTTCTTTTACTGTCCAAGTTGCGAGAACTACCACATCCTCACCATTTGCAAGGGCTGCCTGAATCTCAGCTTCTGTCATATTCCAGCCAGCAAAATCATAACCAGTCTGTGTGGGATCTGCGGGGAATGTAATAGAATCTGTGGATGCATAATACTGCATAGCAGAGATCTGACCCTTACCGCCAGATGCTCTATCATTCATAAAGGTTACAGAACCAACGCCTTCGACATTTGTCTTATAAACAGCTCTAAGTACGTCGGAACCTGTTGTAGTAAATGTCAGAGTCTCAGATGTAGACTGAATTGCACCATACTCGTTCATCCAACCAAGGAACTCGTTACCGTTTGTAGTAGAAGCTACAAGTGTAATAACTGTTGAGAGAGGAGCCTTCTGGTTGATGTATGTTGTACCCTGAGGACGAGCTGCGCCACCATCGATGGAGATAGTGAAGCCTGTGCCACCGGAAACAGTAACCTCAAGTTTACCTGTTGTTACGGGTTCTGCGGGAGCAGCATCCTTCTTGTATGTTGCCTTAACTGTGATATCCTTTGTTACGTAATCGAACTCGGTATCCCAGCCAGTGAATGTATAGCCGTCAACTGCGGGAGCCTCGGGAGCTGTTGCAGGTGCGCCGTATACAACTGTCTCAGTCTTGAGAACGTTGCCGTCCTTGTCTGTGAATGTTACGGTGAATTCCATAACTTCGGGTTCTGCATTCTCAACAACAACAACGATGATCTTGATGTCGCTGTCAACTGCTGCTACAGTGTAAACACCGTCA
>JAZULM010000036.1:0-5713 GCA_045603105.1 Ruminococcus sp. | reverse complement strand
CCCTCTGTTCACCTTTACCGCTAATCGACGCCCGAGCCGAGGTCGCGGTACTCCTCGGTCAGACGAGCAGCATTAAGCTGCTAAACGAACTGTATTGTTGTCGTTTATTTTAAAGTTTGCGACTTTTTAAGTGGTTCCGCGCCACTACCCGCTTACTAAGGTTTACAGCCCCCGTCGAAACCATTACGCCCCCAAAAGTTTTATTAACTATCAGTATTATTTGCTGATATGTGTTAATTATTCGTAAAATTTACTGCTGTCTTTCTTTCAGCGCACGGTCGATATCGCGTTTAGCGGAGCGTTCTGCTTCGCTTTGGCGTTTATCGTGGAGTTTCTTACCCTTACAGAGTCCGACCTCGACTTTTACCTTGCTCCCGCTGAAATAAACAGAAAGGGGGATAAGGGAGTATCCGTCTTGTTTCACATAAGAGAAAAGTTTGATTATCTCTCTTTTGTGCATCAGAAGTCGTCTGACTCTCATAGGGTCACGATTGAAGATATTACCCTGCTCGTAGGGGCTTATGTGCATTCCGTTGATGAAAAGTTCGCCCTCTACAACAGAACACCAACTGTCCTTGAGGTTGAGTTTACCCTGGCGGATAGACTTGACCTCGGTGCCAAAAAGTTCGATGCCTGCTTCGTATTTTTCTTCTATAAAATAGTCGTGAGTAGCCTTTTTGTTCTGAGCCACCACACGAACGTCCTCTTGTCTGCTCACAGTTCACTCCTGCCTTCCAATGCACGGGCAAGTGTAACCTCGTCCGCATATTCAAGGTCACCGCCAACGGGTATTCCATAGGCGAGTCTTGTGGTCTTTATTCCCAAGGGTTTGAGCAGTCGGGAGATATACATCGCTGTAGCGTCACCCTCAACGGTGGGATTTGTCGCCATAATAACCTCGGTAACACTTCCGTCTGTAAGCCTTGCGAGAAGTTCCTTAATATACAACTGGTCGGGACCAATGTTATTAAGGGGAGATATCGCACCGTGAAGCACGTGGTAGGTTCCCTTGAACTCTCGGGTGCTTTCCATAGCGATAGCATCCCGCGGAGATTCAACAACGCATATTACGGACTTATCCCTTGTTTCATTTTTGCAAATTGGGCATAAATCTCCGTCAGAAAAATTACAACACACGGAGCAGTATTTAATCTTCTCGTGAGCGTCGGTAATCGCCGAGGCGAAGTCCTCAGCCTGCTCTTTGCTTAAATGCAAAATGTGATAAGCAAGGCGCTGAGCAGTTTTACTGCCTATACCCGGCAGACTCTCGAACTTGTCGATGAGTTTTGCGAGTGGCGGAATATTATAGCCTGCCATATCAGAATAAACCGGGGATGTTCATACCGCCGAGACCGCCCGAGATAGACTCCATAGTGGACTCTTTGTCAGCAGTAGCAGCACGAAGTCCCTCGTTTACTGCTGCCATAACAAGGTCAGAGAGCATCTCTACGTCATCGGGGTCAACAACATCCTGAGAAATCTCGATGGAACTTACTTCCATTTTGCCTGTAACGGTTACTTTAACGGCACCGCCACCTGCGGTAGCCTCGTATTCTTTTGCCTCTAATTCAGCTGTAGCGGCCTCCATATCAGCCTGCATTTTCTGAGCCTGACGGGCGAGTTGCTGTAAGTTTCCTGCTCCGCCTGAGCCGTAGCCCTGAGGTAATCTTGCTTTCATATTCAATATCTCCTTAGTGAAATTTTATAAGTTAAGTATAATTTAATATTCTCTGTAGGAATTATTCCTCGATTACGTCGACACCCTCGCCTTTAAGTTCTTCGGCAAAATCATCAAGAGGATCAGAAGGCTTTGCCTCTGTTTCCTGCTTTTTATACGGACCGAGAATATAGCGTTTGCCTGTAATTTCTTGAACTGCTTTTCTGAGATTTTCTCTTTGAGAAGAACTTTGGAGCAGTTTGAAGGGGATGTCGGTCTTTGAATCTATCAGCAGATAATCACCACTGACATAGGCGACAGTACCCTCAAAGGAAGAAGCGATAACTCGAGAGTAGTTTTTGAGATTTGCGACAACTTCGGGCCAGGAAATAAGAGGTGTCGCGTTCCCATAGATGCTATCCATATCGACACTCGCCTTAGTCTTAGCAGGGGGAGTGGGAGTAGTGCTAGCGTCGTCGGTCAGGTGTTCAGACTTAGTTTCAGCCTGCGGAATCTCGACTTCCTGCGATACAGCCACAGCCTCGGCTATAGGTGTTGCCTGACTTATTTCAGAAGTTGAGTCCTCAACTGAAGTCTGAGGTGCAACCTCGTCGGTTGAAGCTGAAGTCTGCGAAGCGGTAGATTCTTTTGTAGGAGTGGGGGACGACTCCTGAGTTTTGGCGGGAATTACCTCTTTGACAGAAGTTGCCGGTACCTCAGCGGGAATACCGCATTTCACAGCCTTTTCAAGAGCAGATATTCTTGTGAGCAACGACTCTATAGAAGCGTCAAGTTCGGGAGCGCTGAGTTTTACAAGTGCAATCTCCAACTCGATTCGGTTATCTGAGCCGTGTCCCATACGTTCGAAAGCGCCCTGCAGAACGTCAATAGCATAAACTATATCTGCGAGAGTGAGGCGACTTGCCTGTTCACAGGCGATATCAAATTCCTCATCGGACATAACGAGAAGTTCGCGGGGATTTCTCACGGTTTTGATAAGCATAAGTCCGCGGAAGTGTGTCACAAGTTCATCACACAGCCTCGCCATATCCTTGGAATCGTTATAGAGTTTATTAAGTATTGATACAGCCCTCTCGCTGTTTTTATTTACACAGGAAGTAGCAAGGTCCAAAAGATAATCTTTCTGAGCAAGACCTGCTGCTCTGCGGACTATATCGGCATCGACTGACTGAGAAAGTGCAAGGCATCTGTCGAGAAGTGACAGAGCATCTCTGACGGCACCGTCTGCGATAACAGAGATTAAAAGCGATGCCTCGTCGGTTATCTCGGCGTTCTCCTGTTTTACAACGTACTTGATTCTTTCTGCCATATCCTGGGGCTTGATTCGGTGAAAATCAAATCGTTGGCAACGCGACAGAATAGTAGCGGGAAGTTTGTGTACTTCGGTGGTTGCGAGTATAAACAGAACGTGTGAGGGTGGTTCCTCCAGAGTTTTGAGCAAAGCGTTGAATGCCTCGGTAGTAAGCATATGAACTTCGTCTATGATGTAAACTCTGTATTTGCCTCTCTCGGGGGTGAAAGACACCTTGTCGGATATCTCTCTGATATCGTCAATTCGTCTGTTAGAGGCGGCGTCCATCTCAACAACGTCAAAAATATCGCCCGAGTCAATACCGCGGCAAATCTCACATTCACAGCAGGGTTCTCCGTCCTTGGGGTTCTGGCAGTTTACCGCCTTGGAGAGTATTTTTGCACAGGAAGTTTTACCTGTACCTCTTGTTCCCGTGAACAAATAGGCGTGATTGATTCTTCCGGCTCTGAGTTCATTTTTGAGGGTAACAGTTACCTGGGGCTGACCGATAACGTCCGAGAAAGTCTTGGGACGGTATTTGCGGTACAGTACCTGATAAGCTGACATAGGAACACCTCGTTTCAATCAAAGTTAAGTTATCCGAGCGGATACAATAGAAACATTATAAAAAAAGCAAGCAAACTGTCATTTACATAATCGAACGACAGACTGACTATATCGCATCAAGAATACTGCTTAATGCTGCTCGGTTCCCCGCCTGACATGGTTCACAGGCCTCAATCGTACAGGGCCTGCCGCTCGATTATATAAACGAAAGCAGATTTGCCTGCATTCACGAAAATATTATATCACAAAGGGAACACAATTGCAATAGCAAATATGGGTAGTTTATAACCCATTGAGTTGATATTTGTCTTAGTGGTGGTGATGATGATGGTGATGATGGTGACTTGTGTCTGAGTGATTGCATGTGCATACCTTTTCACTGCAGTCCTCTTTTGGTGACTCTATCTCGAGCGTTACGTGACTAATTCCCAGGTCTTTGAGTAAACTTCTGACTTTCGTTTTTAACGAATGTGCTTCGAAGTCCGTCACAACGTGCATTGTAGCGTAGTTCACATCGCCGTCCATACTCCATATATGAATGTGGTGAACGTCGATTATTTCCTCGTTTTCAAGGAGAGTTTCTCTTATATCGTTGATGTTTATGCCCTTGGGTGTTTTCTCAAGAAATACGCTGAGAGAATCGGATAAGTTTTTAATGGCGTTTATCAGTATGAATATTGCCACACCGATTGAGAGAATAGGGTCAATTATTGCGAAATCAGTAAACTTCATAACAATAGCGCCGATAAGTACCACTATCCATCCGAGTACATCCTCGAGCATATGGAGGTTGACGGCTTTCTGATTCAGAGAGTGGCCGTCTTTTGTTACAAGTACTGCAGTAAGGTTTACGATACTGCCTATTACTGCGAGTATTATCATAGCGTTGTAGTTAATCGGGGTAGGGGAGATAATTCGTCTAATCGCGTTGTAAATAATTACACAGGAGCCTATAAGCAGTACCAAAGTCATAATTACACTGCCGATAACGGAGTATCTGGAGTAGCCGTAAGTGTAGTTATCATCGGGCTTTTTTGTGCTTTTCTTCTCAAAAAGGAATGATATTCCTATACTCATTGCATCTCCCATATCGTGTATCGAGTCGGATAGTATCGCCACACTGCCGATAAGTATTCCGCCTACGAATTCAACGACGGAGAAAAACAGATTAAGTAGAAAAGCAATTAATATTTTTCTGTGGCTTTTCATTTTAAGCCTCCTGACTTTTGTGGTTAATATGTTCAAGAGTTATTGCAAAGATGCCTGCGATATGCTGGTCATCAAGTGAATAGTAGATACCCTTTCCGTCACGTCGGGATTTTACGACACCTGCTTCTTTCATTTTATTCAGCTGATGTGAAACAGCAGACTTGGTCATAGACAATACGTTTGCTATATCGCACACACACATCTCGTGATAAGACAAAATATACAGTATCTTGCACCTTGTATCGTTAGCAATTATTTTGTAAAAATCAGCCAGAGCGCCGAACGTGACGTTGGAGGGCATAGTCCCAAGCACCTCTTTTACCAGCTCCTCATTTGTAGCCTTACAGTCACATACGTAGTTATTTTTAGCCATTTTTCTCACCTTTCTGTTGAGTAAGTATTCAACTGTATATATTATAGTTGAACAAGTATTCAATTGTCAAGAGCAAAAATTAAGGGCGAAGCCTTATGCCTCGCCCTTTTTGGTTATCAATTATTTTTTGTCAGCGGTTGCTTTTTTGGTGGTTGTTTTCTTAGCGGTAGTTTTTTTAGCAGGTGCTGACTTCTCGGCTGTTTCTGCCTTTTTAGCAGTAGCAGTTTTCTTAGCGGTTTCCTTCTTTGCAGGAGCCTTCTTAGCGGGAGCCTTCTTTTCTGCAGGTTTCTCTGCAGGAACCTCTGCCTTTTTGGTAGTTGTCTTCTTAGCAGTTTCCTTCTTTGCAGGAGCCTTCTTAGCAGTCTCCTTCTTTGCTACTTCCTTTTTAGCAGGAGCAGTCTCCTTCTTTGCTGTAGTTTTCTTTGTTGTAGTCTTCTTAGCTGCTGTCTTCTTGGGTGCCTCCTCTACCTGGGGTTCCTCTACCTGAGGTTCCTCAACAACGGGAACAGGCTTCTCCATAGGAGTAGTACACTTGAAGAACATTGCACTCATAGGAGGAATGTTGATAACGATAGACTGGTCAAATCCGTGGCAA
>JAZULM010000035.1:0-4610 GCA_045603105.1 Ruminococcus sp. | reverse complement strand
CGCTTCCTTGCGGTGCTTCTTCCCCTCGGTGTTCATAGCAAAGACACTGCTGATCCAGCAGTGTCTTTGTCTCTTTAAAAGAAATTCGTATTGAATTTTCTATGATTGGTTTCTTAGCAATTGAGATGAGTATATTAAAGTGTTCTGATAATTCTTTGATAAATATGAATACAATACAAGCAACAAAAAAGTGTACTCAAATTGATTTTTCTGAATACACTTTATTTTTGAATACGTTAGTTAAATTCGAATTTTATTTGTCTTTCTTAGATGGAGCAGAAGAACCAAATATCAGTAATAAACCAACTATAATACTGCCCAAAAGTATTCCGCTGGTTGAGATAAGAACGTCGCTCCAAATAAAAGGTTTGCCAAACAGGAATCTGAATAATGGTAAAGTTATTATGACTCCTATGGCATAAAATACAATTGACTTTGCAATTTTCTTTTGTTCTGTACTTAATTTCATAGTAAAATTCCGATTGAGGATGTAAAGATATATAATCCGATTGTAAAAATCAATATATCAGTATTTTCTCCACCTTGGTAATAGAGTGATTTCGTGAATTGTTTTAGTGAATTTGCCGAATAAGACTATCAATGTCAGCGACTTGATTAACCTTAAACGGGGTGGTTTCTGTGTCAGAGGATAGGCATAGGACAGTTCGTTACGAAAATTTTACCCATTATCTTGACTTTTTCTATGTTAGACTATATTTATTATAAGAACTACATTGAGTGTTCATCATTGGTAGCATATAATAATTACTAATAACTGATAATGAATATGGTACAACCAAAGAAAAGACTTTATAAAAACGATGTTTCGGCAGAGACACGAGAGAAACAGAGTGTGGCTCATCAGGGAAGAAGACACTCTAACGATACCAAGCAGAAGATTAGCAAGGCGATGTGCGACTATTGGGCGAAACTCCCGATGACACCGATTAACAATAACGACACCTCAACGACTGATACCTATGGCAAAGAGAATTGATTGGGCGGTGAACGTAGATAAACTGCGAGTGTGCTACAATATGCCCGAGAACCTGTACGACTACCTACGTGAGCATTATACACGACACGATGAGATGACTAATGCCCGTATATTGGATGAAGACGATTTCAGTCTCGTGTTCATCGAAGAAGATGATACAAAGATGTCCGCAGTCCTTAACGTAAGAGACGTTGAGGGGTTCTTCCGTCTCGGTACATTCACATTCTCCAATAGTGCCAAATACGAGGGAAAGGCGTTCTTTACATTCGAGAACGGGGCGTTATACCGAGTATATACAAGAGTGCCGAACGGAGAACCGACTAACCATATCTGCGACTTGCTGTATGTTGCAGACTTCTATGGAATGACATTCAACAACATCACAGAACTCGAACTTGCATTCGACAGCAACTACAACTACATCAGCAAAGTCCGCAAGATGATTAAGGATGTTGATACTTATGACTTGTACCTCAACGGCAGAAAGGTATCAGATGATGAGACATTGGACGGATATGGCGAGTATTATACTCGTAGTCGTATCAAGATGTCGAAACTGCCGACGTTGTATTTCAGTCAAGCGAAAGACACAGATATGAAGATGAGGATTTACGACAAGGCACGTGAACTGAACGAGAGCAGTCCACAGAAGACTGAACGTCTGAAAGAGTGGTTAGGGTGGGAAGATATTGACACCTTGTTCCGTGTTGAGGTAGTCCTCCATAATACCAATGTCCGTGAATTCATAGAGCGGTACGGGGAACGCCTATATAGTGAAGTCGGGGGACACTCGAACGTCTTGAATTTGCTCGGGATGTCCGAGTTTCGAACAGCGATGTTCCTTGATAGTGCAGACAGAATGATATACTTCCGAGAGAAGAAGACACGTGAAAAAATCAGTCTTGTTGAGGTATGCTCGGGTATATAACCAATATACCTGTGCGAACATAAGTGAGCGACAGCAGGGGGTAGCCGATTGCGTTTGGCGAGGGGGTGCAACCCCCTTGAAACCGCTCATAAAAAGAAAATATAAAATACTATATTTCAAATTGATATGGTGGATATGAACCTATCCAACCGACGTTAGTCAATATCTCATTGAATTCTTCGGGTGTATATGTTCCTGCTTCTATTACACCTTGTCCGAAATCTGTATTGTATAGTTCACTCTTTCCATTGTATGTAATTTTCTTTGTCTCTTTATCGTAAGTCAAAGATAAATCTTGATTGTTCAAGAACCACGACGGATATTCGGGACACGAGCATAAGGCAGGGTCATAGAACATTTCAGTCTTCTTGTATCTGAAATTCTTTACCGTTCCCCACATCTCACCTCCGTCAATGAAATGAACGATTACCAAACTCCATAACTTCGACATTCTATGGATTGTAATCTCGCTGATGAACTCGTTTACATATTCCTTGACGAGTGTTCTGTCCGTTCTGATTTCATTCTGTCTTGCCATCAGATTTGAATTTGACTTCATCTTGGTAAGACTTGCTTTCCTCATTTTCAGATTAGTCAGTTCACCTTTGATTCTTGTAATTGACTTTTGCAGTTCATCAGTTGTTTTCTTGATTCTTGCCCTTTCATCAGAAATCTGATTCATTGCTTCTTCATCATCTTCAACGAACCTTACAATCCTATTGATGAATTTATTAAGAGCGTCAGTCTCCGCTTTCAGTTTCGCCTCATTGCAGACGAGAATTTCAGTCTTTTCGCTGATTTCCTTGTCTATCTGTTCAATCTTTCCCGATACTTCCTGTTCTATGTTGTAGTCGGCAAATTTTGCAATGCATAGTTGCAGAACCAATCCGTCAAGACGTTTCATCTGTGTCTCTGTTCCCGTAGTACACGTCTTCGGTTTATCGGTTCTGTTTACCGTTCCATAGCATTTATACTTTCTGTCCTGCATACCACCACCGACAGAATAACGACTACCACAATCACCGCACCTTAACAGATGTTTCAGAAGATTGTCGTGTCTTATACCGAGGTTCTTGTTAAACCTCTTTTCATCCACTAATCTCTGAACCTCATTGAATGTGTCCTCATCTACTATGCATAGTTCGGGTTCATATATCTTAAATTCGTGGAGCACCTTTCTATCTTTCCTTAAATGTGTCGGTAGGGGATTGGACGGGTCAGGTTCATAGAATTTGAACTCTCTTTTTCCGATGTAGAGTTCATTCTTAATAAGTCTGCTTAATGTAGACGGACGCCATTTCAATTCCTCCAAGTTTATTCTTTTCTCCTTGATTGCTAATCCTTTTGCAGTTCGTTTCTTATCCGACACTTCAAACCTTTTCTTATATGGTGCGGGTATTCCCTCTGCATTCAAGATGTCCGCAATCTCCAACGATGATACTCCATTCTTGTAGTATTGAAATATCCTCCGAACCACCTCTGCTTCTTTCTCGTTTATTACGAGTTTCTTTTCTATGTCTGTCGTTGCGTATCCGTAAGCAGTGAAACCGCCCTGCGAGATACCTCGGTTCTTTATGGCAGATACCTTTCCGTCCACGCCACGAGCGACGAATAGTTCAATCTCATATTGACTCATTACCGCAAGAACCGAAATCATTATAGACGTTGCCATATCTGACTTATCCCTAACCCATAGGTTCTGTTTCTTGAAGAACAGATGAACGTCCTTGCTCTGATAGTATTCTATGGATTTCAAAAGGTTTGATGGTTTTCTGTCAAGTCTGCTGAACTCGCTGAATAATATCTGCTGATACACTCCGTCCTCAACCTTACGTTTAAGAATGCCGTAGTTCGGGCGTGTCTCGCCCTCCTTGAAACCGCTGATTATATCTACATAGATGTCTTCTTCGCTGATTACGATATCGTTCCTCATTGCATAGTCCAATAGTTCCTCCCTTTGTCTGTCAGTCTGTTGCATAGAGGTGGAAATTCTGATGTAGATTGCCGTCTTGCGGTTCTTGTCTATCTCTCCGAATATTGACATAATTGCTTATCTTTGTGCCTATGGAAGCAAATTTAACTAATATAGACGGTAAGTCCAAATTTAAGGATGTGTCAATCGCACCCGCACATACCTGCGAACACGTACTGAACGCTACGATGGTGGCTATGTTCGGATGTCCGCGCTCGAGGAATGCACATATTGAGAAAAAGAAGTCCAAGTGCGACTACCTGCTTGATGTCGAGCCATCTGCGGATGTCGTTGCAGAGCTTGAAAGAAAGGTCAATGAAGTGATTGCTGCAGGTCTGCCTGTCACTGTCGAGTTCATGAAACGTGAAGAGGCGGCTTTGTTGGTTGACCTGAGCAAGCTTCCGGAAGACGCGTCTGAGACACTCAGGATAGTGAGGATAGGGGACTATGATGCCTGCGCTTGCATAGGAGCGCACGTCTCCAATACATCGGAAATCGGATCGTTCAGAATCATAAGCCATTCATATGCGGACGGAGTGTGGCGCGTGAGATGGAAGGTCGCTGCTGTTCCCGCCTCGGCCCGTTGAGCGGAAAAACGCCAGCCGAAACAACTCCGCCGCTCAACGGTATTGGAATTCCACCCGTTGAGCGACGAAGAAGCCTCCACGACGCCTTTCCCGCTCAACAGCTTACCACATGCTCTCCACCACTGA